>CAZGQL010000130.1:0-11839 GCA_964527905.1 uncultured Syntrophobacteraceae bacterium | reverse complement strand
CTCGCCCTTGATGGCGGGCACGAGATATTTCTGCTTCTGTTCCTCGCTTCCGAACAGCAGAATGGGGTAGGCGCCGAGTCCGCTGGCTGCGAAGGTGGTCGCGACACCGATGCAGCCTTCGGCAAGCTTCTCAACGGCCAGGCAGTTTTCGAACACCCCGCCGCCCATGCCGCCATAAGCTTCGGGGATATAGAGCCCAAACAGATCCGACTGGGCGAGAACCTTCATGATCTCCCAGGGGAACTCCTCCGTTGCATCCAGCTCCGCGCGTTGGGGCCGTATCTTTTCCTTGGTGATCTGCGCCGCCAGGTCCTGGATCATCTGCTGTTCTTCGCTGAGAAAATAGTGCACGCCGCTTCTCCTTCCCGCCGGTTCGGTCCATGAAACAGGGTGGATGCGAAACAACGGGCGGAGGACCCTGAGGCGTCCCCCACCCGGCCATCTGACGGACTGGTCAGTCATTAACCACATCCGCGGGGAGGAAGTCAAGCACGTTCTGGTTGGCATTCGGCTGGGCCCCCGACGGCCCCGCCACACTCCTCTTAGCCAGGCTGTCGAGGATCATCGCAGGAAGACCCGCAAAGGATGGGATCGGTAGGGAGGGGACCACAGAATCGAACGGACCCCGAGACGACGGCGAGTCGTGAGCCCGATGCTGCTTGGAAGGGAGATCAAGAGGATGGGAAGGCAAAAGGGGACCGCCCCGATGGCCTCGGCGGGAGGAAACCAACGAAAGCCAAAGGAGACGTCGGGACGAGGAAAGTGGGAGGAGCCCTCCGACGGCCCGCTTCGGTCGTCGGGTCACGCTTGCCCCCCCGCGTCGCGCTCAAGCGGCACAAGGGCCCCGCTTGATCTTGCCTGGTTGGTTCCCCCCCCGATGGGAGAAGTCCACGTGAAGGGCTCCCGGCGAAGCGGCTTTGGCAGGGCACACGCCCGGAACGAGGCAATCGGAATGACTTCCCGTCCGGGAGGTGCGGGCAGGGAGGGCGGATCCTCCGCTTCAGGAGGCCGTCGAAAAACCTTCAAATCCGGTCACCCCCGCACGGGCGGTGGCCCAGAAATCTTCCCAAAAACCGGATTTCCGCCTGCGCGGGAATGACGGTGGCGGGGGACATACAGGTCTACAACGGCCTCCCCGAGCTGAACATCGTGAACGCGGCGTCCCGCGATACGATGCAAGGCGGGCGTCACGATTCTAGTCTTCGTCCTCCGAGGGCAAGACCAACCGGTCATGGTAATAACCGCAGGTGGGACAGACCCGATGCGGCAGCCGCATTTCGTTGCACTGGGGACACTTTGAGAGGCTGGCGGCGGTCAAAAAGTCATTGGCGCGCCGCTTATCGCGGCGGCTCTTGGATGTCTTTCGTTTGGGAACCCCCATGAAACTCTCCTTCCTGATTCGCGACTCGTGAGCGGCCCGCTCCCGTCACGCACCGCGCGATTCGGTGGCCCGAAGGAACGCCACCATCATTCGGTTTTCTTTTCGGGCAGCGCGCCGCGTAGCACCTTCAGCTTAGCGAACGGGGACTGATCTTCCCCTTTGTCGCAACGGCACGTTTCCGTGTTCAAATTCGCTCCGCAACGCGGACAAAGCCCCCGACAGGCCTCCGAACAGAGTACCTTGTGCGGCAGCGATAGAAAGATCTGCTCCGCTATGAGCTGATCCACCTCGATCACTTGCCCGTCGAAGAACTCATACTCCAAATCCTCGAGGTCCAGCTCCGTATCGGTCTCCTCCGGCGAGCGGACCTCCTCGATCAGGAATAGGTCCACCACTTCGTCCAGAGGATGCCGCACGGGGTCGAGACATCTGTGGCAAGCGAGCTCGAGCGGACCGCGAATGGCTCCCCGCACCCGGACATGGTCGGAATGCTTTTGGAATTCCAGGTCTACGTTCACCGGCTTGATGAGCTTCATCTCGAAGGGATCGTCCGGCGGCAGAAAGCCATTGAGCCGATCCTGATCCCAGTGCAGGTGAACGGTGCGTCCGGATTCCGGGATTTCGTCCACGCGAATGCGCATGCTCGCCTCTTTTAGATCAGCGCAAAAAAGCAAGTATAAAAATTCATGATGGAGTGTCAAGCAAAACCTGAAGGGCCGACGCCGGCCCCGAAATGGCGCCCGTGTGTGCGTCCATGAGACTGGCCGGTTCTTACCCCGGCGAAACAAATCGCGGACGAAACCGCAACGGGACGTCGTCCGCCCGGCGACCCGGCCGAACCACACCGCCGGCATGGCCCGGCATGGGTTTCCAAACACTTGCCGGTTGCCAGGTTCCCGATTCGGAACCACCGAACCCCGGCGGATCCGGGCGAACCTTTCCGCCCGAGCGCCCTAGAGTTTGCGTGCGATCTGTTCGATCAGGTCGTTGCCAACCACCTTGAAAACCTTTTTCCAGGTTTCCCTCTTCAGCCATTCCGTGCCAAAGGAAATCGTGTGCTTGGCTTCTGCCGTCGCCACGACCCGGTCTCCGTCCCTCACTTCGCAGGCGGCCACCAGGTGAGCCTTGCCCCACGTCGAGAAAAACGGTCGCGTCAGAAAGTTGCCTTTCTCGTACTTGATGATCTTGGCATACAGCTTGAGCACGGGAATCTGCGGGTTTCCCTGCCACAGCAGCCCCCTATCCCGAAGCCCCTCATCCAAGCCGGTCCACAGCAATCCGATCGCGTCCACATCGAAGAGCTCCCGCGTCTCATTGGACACATCGACCACCCGCACACAGATGTCCTGTCGTGCCGCGACCGACTCGACCGCGCTCGATTCCATCGGAAGCTCCGGCCGGCTTCTCCCGCACGCACAAAGGGTGAGAAACAGCAGCCCCACCGCCATCACCGCCCCGACCCGTCTCATATGCTCGCACCCTTCATCGAATGCCCCTAACGACACGACCCTCACCGTCAACGACCCGCTCACGCCACCTTTGGCGCGCCCCATACTGCCAGATCCCCCTCCAATGGGCAAGCAACCTGTCGAGGGGACGAACTCCTCGATGCCTTGCCCGTCGACATCCGCACTCGTTCATCAGAGTAGACACGTGAAAATCCAGGGTCCCGGGACGGATGCCGACCGAATTCCGCATCTTTGCTTTCTCACGTTTCCCTCGCGACGAAACTCACCCCCACAGAGCAAAACGGCTCCCTGGACCCGTCGCTCCCCCAGCTGCCCCCGACTCCCAAGCGGGAGCATCAAATCCCGTCGCCTTTTAGATTCCTGGAGGACATACATTTCTTTCGATGACTTCGCGGCCCCCGCCCCCGCGAGGGTGACCGCCTTCTGCGATCCAGCAACCATCCGCTTTGGCGCCGACATGGTGAACGACACTAATCCTTCCCCTGCTTCGAGAAGTCCGGGTAAAGAGACCGCAGACAATCCGGGCAGACACTGTGACTGAACACGGCGTCGGAGTGCTGTTGAATGTAGCTTTCGATTTGCTGCCAATAGCCTTCGTCGTCTCGAACTTTCTTGCAATGCGCACAAATCGGCAGAAACCCCCGCAAGACCTTGATTTCCGAAATCGCACGCTGGAGGTCTTGGATGAGTGCTTCCTTCTCCCGCTCCACTTTCTTACGGGTTTCGATCTCCCGTTGGGCCAGACTCAACTCGGTTCTCACTTCAGAGAGCTCTTTCAGTATGGTCAAGACGGGCCGATTCTCGAACCCCATGCCGATCTTTCGATTCCGCCAGCATAAGTACAGGTACAGGAACGGACAGGCAAAGATGGAGATCAGGAGACGGCTCACCAGGGTACCCGTCATGATACTCGTGTATTGAGACGTCCCGAGAAACGCGCCAGTGGCAAACAGCACCACGTCCAGCCACATCACACCCAAGAGGGTGAGAAAGGATCTGAGCCACAGATGCATTCGGAGGATCGGTTTGCCGAGGTATTCCCAGGCCATGGCCAAGAAGATGAGGTCCAGTACCGTTGCGAGCACCGAGGCCACGTTGATGCGAAGGCTCGGCATGGGCACTTGGACCAGAGTCGGTAAACCGGAAATCTGGGCTTGGAGGTGCAGGGATGCGGCAACGAGTGGAACCAGGCTGGAGACTCCGGCGACGGTCAAAATGGCGATGCGCGTCACCCGGGGACCTTCAAACACATAGACCACAAACACACCCAACAGCAACGAGGTATAAAACACCGTTGAGCCGACCATGAAGGTGATTCCGGCGATCTCCACCTTGACGCCGGCGTCGGTCACCCACGACATGATTGCCGTGACCCCGCCCAACAAGGCATAGAAGGGCCCCAATCCGGCACGCTCCTTCAAGGAATGGGTCCACAGAACGCAAAAGTACACCGACATTGCCTCGACGAGCAGAATCATCAGGTCTTTGTTCATGTGCCAATCGTGCTTTCAAGATAGCCTTTCCATGAGATCTGGCTCCCCCGAGGGACTGTTCGCTCTTCCTAATGGGCGGAAACCTACCGGCGAGCCGCAACGTTTTCGAGAGGGGAGCCGGTATGCGGCACGGGGGGAGAAACGATGGAACCGCTGCGCATCATACAACGAGCACAATCTTGGACTCAAGCCCGGCGTACGGATACGGCCCCCCGGGCCTCTGCGAGCCGTGGGAAGCACGAGATATCCCAAGCGGGCCATCTCCTTGAGTTTATCTGACCACTGTGTTATGCGTACGGACGGTTCCTTTGGATCCGGCTAGACACCACTTTCCCGTTCGAGCTGAACCGACCCGATCGTTTCGAGAAACGAGGAGTTTCCTTGACATGAGCTCCGTTGTTACGCGCTTCGCGCCCAGTCCCACAGGATATCTGCACATCGGCGGGGCGCGGACCGCCCTTTTCAGCTGGCTTTATGCCCGGCATGCCGGAGGCAGGTTCATTCTGCGCATCGAGGACACAGACGAAGTCCGTTCGACAGAGGCTTCCGTCCAGGCCATTCTGGACGCCATGGCCTGGCTCGAGCTTGACTGGGACGAGGGCCCTTACTACCAAACGAAGCGCCTCGACACCTACCGGGAATATCTCGAGAAACTCGTAAACCGCGGCGCCGCTTATTATTGTGACTGCGGTCCCGAAGACCTCGCTCGGCGCCGCGAAGCCGCCAGGGCTGCCGGCCTGAAGCCCAAGTACGACGGACGGTGTCGGGATCGGGCGTTGGGGCCGGGCCCGAACCGGGTGGTGCGGTTCCGATGTCCCGACGCCGGCACAACCGTGTTGAATGATCTCATCAAGGGACCCATCTTTTTTGAGAATTCCGAACTGGACGACCTGGTCCTGCAGCGCAGCGACGGGATGCCGACCTACAACTTCGCGGTGGTGATCGATGATGTCACGATGGGGATCACGCACGTGATTCGCGGGGACGATCATGTGAACAACACGCCGCGTCAAATCCTGATCTATGAGGCCCTGGGAGAAGCATTGCCCAGTTTCGCCCACGTGCCGATGATCCTCGGCCAAGACCGCGCCCGCATGTCCAAACGGCATGGCGCCACCTCGGTGATGGCCTATAAGGACATGGGCTACCTCCCCGAGGCCTTGATCAATTATTTGGTTCGGCTGGGCTGGTCCCACGGCGATCAAGAGGTGTTCAGTCGCGAGGAACTGATTCGATTCTTCACCCTGGACACGGTCGGCAAGGCACCGAGTGTCTTCAATCCGGAAAAGCTGGATTGGCTCAATGCGCATTACATCAAGACGCGCACGGCGGAATCTTTGGTTCCTCTGCTGGAGCCCTTCCTGGAGCAGCGGGGCTACCCGGCCAAACCCTTCGAGACGTTGGTCAAGGCGGTCAGGACCCTCCAACCGCGTGTCAGCCGGCTGACGGACATGGCCGACGCCATGAAGTTCTACCTCGTGGACGAGGTGGACATCGATCCTGCCGCGGCCCGCAAGTTTCTTGTCCCCGAGAACCGTCCCGCCCTCGAGAAGATCCTCGGAGCCCTCGAGGCCATGACGGAGGTGGATGAGAAGAGCCTGGAGGCGCTGTTCCAGGCCGTGGTGGAAGAACTCGGCCTGAAGCTCGGCAAGATCGCCCAACCGGTGCGCGTAGCCCTGACCGGGTCCACCGTGAGCCCTGGGTTGTTTGAGGTCATCGAGGTGCTCGGCAAGGAAACGGCCGTGAAACGTCTTGCGAGTGCCTTGCGGATCATGGGTTCGTGAACCGGATCGGTGCGGCCGGGAGCGCCTCGCCGCCCGGTAACGAGCCTTTCGGGCCATGCTGTGAATTCTGGGATTCAGGAAGGCGGATCGGGTGGGCGGGAAACTCACTCCGGCGGCGCCAAGGCTCACATTTCGTTGGGGGGTGGATCGATCCCGCCCACGTGGACTGACTGGATTCAACGGCATTGACCCCTCCCGAAACCACCCCGACAGGCGGGCGGCATGGAAGGTCAGAAAGCGACCCAGTCCTTTTTGAATCGGCTGCGCGACATGCCGCTCAGGTACCGCCTGAGCATCCCGCTTTTTTTTCTCGCCCTCTTCGGTACCACGTCCCTCGCCGTCCTGGCCATTCTGAGTGAAACCGAGCTCATAGCCCGGGAGGAACGGGAGCGTCTGTACGGATACCACCGGGCCTTCGACCACAACATCGAGGTCCAGGGGCGGTGGGCGGTGAGCATCGCCTCGACGCTGGCCAGGAATCCCGAGGTAGCTGAGGCTCTGGCCGGACGGGACCGCATGCGCCTCATCGAGCTCGCTTATCCCGCTTACGTGTTCATGAAGCGTCAGTACGGCATCAGCCAGTTCAACTTCCACACCTTCCCGCCCAGGATGTTTTTGCGCCTCCAGCGTTTGTATGAATTTGGCGACGCGCTCGATTACCGTAAGACCATCTCAGACGCCCTGTCGCGCGGAGTTGAAACCTACGGGATCGAGGAAGGCTTGACCGGTTATGGAATCCGCGGGGTAGCACCCGTTTCCTACAAAGGAAACGTGGTCGGCAGCATCGAAATCGGCTTCAATTTCGGTCTCGTCTTCCTTCGTGAAATGAAGGATCAGTTCGGCATCGAAGCCTCGCTGCTGGTCCCGACGGCGGAGGGCGATCGGTTTCGCTGCCTTGAGACCACCCTCGAAAAGGACTTTACCCGCGAGGACCCAGTGTACCGTCAAGTGTTTGAGACGGGTCGGCCGACGATGCTCATCCGCGCGGACGCCGAGGGGGAGTTCGCGATTTGGGTGAGCGCAGTGCATGACTACGGAGGCAGGATTTTCGGACTGGCCGAATTCCGGGCGGACCGAGGCGAGACCCAAAGCGTCATGGACTATTATCGGTGGCTGATGATCGGGATCGGCGTGCTGGGCCTGCTGCTGTCAGTGGGGGCCATCTATTGGATCAGCAGCTACTTCACCCGGCCGATCGGACGGATGGTAGCGTTCGCGCGGGAGATCGCCACCGGCAGCCAGGTTTACCCCCTTGGACTGCGGCCGGCCGGGGAGATCGGCGCCTTGGCCGAAGCGCTCGACGAGATGCTGCTCTCCCTGGAGCAGTCCCGCGAAAAGATCCGGGATTACGCCGAAAACCTGGAGCAGATGGTACACCTGCGCACACGGGCACTTCGGGAATCCGAAGAAAAGTACCGCACCATGGTGGAAAGCATCCCCCTCGTGGTCTACCGGCTCCTTTCCAACGGGCGTCTGATTTTCATCAACCACTATGTTGAGGAGATGCTGGGGACCCCGCTGTGGCGGGTCATGGAGGACGTGGCGTTCTGGAAGAACAAGGTGTGGGAGGAGGATCGGTCGCGCATCTGGCCCATGATGGACCGCTGTCTCAAGGAGGGGATCGAATTCAAGGCGGAGTACCGCGTCTTGCATGCCAACGGCAAGCACGTCTTCGTCCTGGACCACGCGCAGCCGGTGCTGGACGAACAGGGGCAGGTCGAGACGGTGGACGGCGTGCTGGTGGACGTGACGGACCGACACCGGTTGCAGAACCAGATCCTCCAAACCGAGGAACTCCGCACCCTCACGGAAATCTCCGCGCGCCTGGCCCACGAGATTCGAAATCCTTTGGTCGCCGCGGGGGGGTTCGCCCGCCGTCTGCTCCATGGCCTGCCCGAGGGCGACCCGAACCGCGAGAAGGTGCACATCATCGTCCAGGAGGTGGCGCGTCTCGAGAAAATCCTTGAGAAGACTCTGGCCTACTTAAAACCCTTCGAAATCGTGGCCGAGCGGGCGTCCCTCAACGATTTGGTGCTGGAGGTGCTGGCCGAGCAGCGGGACCTGTTCAAGGAGCACGCGACGACCTGTACCGTGGAGCTGTCCCCTTCTCTGCCCTTCGTGCCCCTGGACCGTTCGCTGTTCAAGCGGGTCCTCGGGAGCGTCGTCCAGGCCATGGTCGGCCACTGCCACGGCCCGGGGAGCCTCAGCGTCCAGACCTCCTCGGCCGAGAATGCCGTGCACGTCGAGATGGAAGTCGGCAGCGTTCAGATTTCCCCGGACGACATTGACCATTTCTTCTACCCGTTCACGACGCGGATCGATCCGACCAAGGCCCTGGATCTGCCCCTCGCCAAGATGATCATCCACAAGCACCGGGGCGTCATCCAACTGCGTCGCAAGGACCCAGACCGGCTCCACCTGGACATCAGCATCCCCCTGTGACTCCCGCGCCCCACGAGGCCGCCCCTCATCACCCTTGGCTTCCTGTTCGTTCAATGGGGAACCGCCCCGGCTTCCTGGAACTTGTGCCACATCATGAACGCGCCGTCTTTGATGATTTCCAGGATGCTCCGAACGGCCCCCGCGCAGTCGCCCTTCCCGCATCCCCTGGCGATCTGGTAATCCACGATCTTGCCGCCCTGGTCCTCGACAGTCCGTTCGAGAAACCGCATGGCGCGCTCGTCCCGGGATAGATCCACCCCCTGGGAGAATAGAAAGTTGAAAAGCTCCCCCCCGTCCGTCACCACGTACAGATCGTCCCGATCCCCTACGGCGCGGACATAGATCTCGATACGATTGCCGTCCGGCCAATGCCAGTCCGTCAGGATCGTAAACCCGTTTCCCATGGCGATGAGCTCCCATGACCGAAGCATTTCTTCCGCCAGATCCTCCCATAGATCCTTTTCGTCCATTGTTTTCCGGGCTCCTCTTCCTTTGGGTTTGCGTGCCCGCGGGCGGCTGCGGCTGGGTACGCCCCGTGGTCGCAAGTCGCGTCGTCACGACGGCACGCTGTTTTGAAGGGTTTGGAGGTGGTAGTACAACCCCTGTCGCGCCATGAGGATCTCATGGGTCCCCTCCTCGACGATGCGCCCCCGGTCCAGGACCAGGATCCGGTCCGTGCGGCGGATGGTCGAGAGGCGGTGGGCGATCACAATGTTCGTCCGGTTCATGAAGGCTGACTGGATGGCGCGCTCCAAGAGCATTTCGGTCTCGGTGTCCACGTTGGCCGTGGCTTCGTCCAGCACCAGGATGCGGGGGTCTCGCGCGAGGACCCTCGCAATGGCGAGCAGCTGTCTTTGCCCCGCCGAAAGATCCGCCCCCCCCTCTCCGATCCGCGTCTCCAAACCCAATGGGAGGCGCTCCACGACCCCGTCCAGCTGCGCCAGCCCAATGACTTCCCACAGTCTTTCCTCGCTCAAGTTGAGATCGAGCAGGATATTCTCTCGAAGGGAACCGGGAACGATCAGGACATCCTGCATCACCAGACCGATCTGACGTCTCAGCCACGCGGGCTCCAGCTCGCGCAGGTCCATCCCGTCGACCCTGATGGCTCCACAGTCTGGATCATAAAAGCGCTCCAGCAGGTTAATGACCGTTGTTTTTCCCGAGCCCGTCGCCCCCACGATGGCTAGGGTCTCTCCGGGCTCCACCCGAAACGAGAGCCCCCGGAGGACGGGCTGGTCCGGTTGGTAGCCGAAATCAACCCGGTCGAATTCGATCCCACCTTCGAGCCGACCGGATCGCACCGGTTCCTCGGATACGGAGAGGCGATCCTCGTTTTCCAGCACCTGAAAGATGCGCTCGGCGGAGGCCATCGCCGACTGCACGATCGAATATTTTTGCGAGAGTTCCCGAAGAGGCTGAAAAAAGAGCCTCATGTAGGAAATGAAGGCTGCCAGAACGCCGATCGTCATATGGTCCCGGAGGATCTGCCCGCCTCCATACCAGAGGATGAGGGCCAGGGCGAAAGCGTTCAGGACCTCGATGAGGGGCACGAAGATCCCGAAGACGTGAATCTGGTAACGGGCCGCACTCAGATACCCCTCGTTGAGCCGAAGGAAACGTCGGCGAAAGTCCTCTTCCCGAAGAAACAGCTGAACGATCGACATCCCTGCGACCGTTTCCTGTAGGAAAGCATTGATGCCCGCAAGCTCGGAACGGATGCGGCGGAACGCATCCCGACTCAACCTCCCGAAAACCAGGGTGATCACGAAGATGACGGGAAAGGTCAGGCTCAGGAGAAGGGCCAGACGCCAATTCATCCAAAACAGGATGGCGAGGATCCCAAACACCCGGATCCCGTCGTTGAACAGCGTGACGATCACTGAAGTGAACATTTCGTGGAGATTCTGAATGTCGTTCGTGAGCCGGGTGACGAGGCGCCCGACGGGCCGGCTGTGGAAGTAAGCCAGGTTCAGCCCCAGCAGGTGCGCGAACAGGCTCTGTCGGAGGCGGTGCATGGCGCGCTGCCCCGACTGTTCGAGGACGACCACCTGGACGAAGTTGGCGACGAACCCAAGGAGGACCACGATCAGGAACACCACGGCCAGGGAGCCTACCGCCGACAGGCGGTCCCCCTCCGGCAGAGCGGCATTCAGGATGTAGCGGTCCATGGCCACCTGAAAGATCCAGGGCAGAGCGAGGCTACAGACGGTGATGACAAACGAGAGCACTACGGCCCAGAAGACGCCCCGCCATTGGGGGGTCAGGAATCGGGCCAGCCGTCGCCAAAGGGTGAGGTCGCCGAAATGGGTTGGGGCATCGTCCTCGAAGTATCCGAAATCATGCATGGGCTACCGCTCCACGCCTGAAGGTCCCAGACTCGTCTGCTGTCGATGGATGATCCGGTAGTATGGGCTGGTCCGCAAGAGCTCCTCGTGCGGCCCGCGGGCCATGATGCGGCCGTGCTCCAGCACGACGATCTCGTCGGCATCGGCGAGGGGGGCCACCCGGTGCGAGACCACGATACAGGTCCTGCCCTTCAGGTAGCTGGCGATCGAGCGGATGATCGCGTGCTCGGTCTCCATGTCCACCGCGGAGAGCCCATCGTCGATGATGACGATGGGCCGGTCGAGCAGCAGGGCGCGCGCAATCGCCAGCCGCTGCCGCTGCCCCCCGGACAGCCGCACGCCCCGCTCCCCGATCCACGTCTGGTAGCCGTCCTTCATGGAAAGGATTTCATCGTGGATCACGGCCGCTCGCGCCGCCGCCTCGATCTCGGCCGCGCTGGCCTCCGGTTTGCCCATCGCGATGTTCGTTGCGATGGTTTCCGAAAAGAGGACCACATCCTGCGGCACGTAAGCGATGGCGCCCCGGACAGCGGCCAGATCCAGTCGATTGACATCCATTCCGTCGAAAAGGAGCTTGCCGTCGGGGACGGGATGGAGCCTCGCCAGGATGTGGCACAGTGTCGTCTTGCCGGACCCGGTCCGGCCCACCACGCCGAGAAAGAGACCCTTCGCGACGGAAAGGTGAACATGGCTCAAGGCAGGCTCCAATTGCCCCGGGAAGGTGAACGTGAGATCGTCCACGAGAATGGCCCCCTCTCGGATGGGCGTGTGCAGAGGTTCCACCGCGGGGCGGAGGAGAGGCCTTTCGTCCAGCAAAGCACGAATCCGGGAAAGGGAAGTCATCCCCCGCTGGAACAGGTCGGCCACCCATCCAACAGCCATCATGGGCCAGCTGATGAGGTAGAGGTAGCTGATGAACGCC
>CAZGQL010000129.1:4423-13073 GCA_964527905.1 uncultured Syntrophobacteraceae bacterium | reverse complement strand
TAGCCTCGTGGCAATTGCCGCACCCACCGCCCGCCTTGGTGTAGTTGGTGACCTCCTCCACGGTGGTCAGGTGGTTTTCGAGGACGGCCCGTTCGATTTCCTTGTCGGTGATGCCGAAGCACTGGCAGATGATCTGTTCGTCGGCCGCCGCAGCTGGCGTGCCCTTGTAATTGGCGATCGCCGCCTCGAGGGCCTCGCGCCCCATCACCGAGCAGTGCATCTTCTCCTGGGGGAGCCCGCCCAGGAACTGGGCGATATCCTGGTTCGTGATGCGCTCGGCCTCCTCCACGGTCATCCCCTTGACCATTTCGGTCAGGGCCGATGCGGACGCGATGGCGCTCGCGCACCCGAAGGTCTTGAACTTGGCGTCGATGATACGACCGTTTTCATCTACCTTGAACATGAACTTGAGGGCATCCCCGCACGCAATGGAGCCCACCTCGGCCACGCCGTCGGGATCCTCGATTTCCCCCACGTTGCGGGGGTTCAAAAAATGGTCCTTGACCTTGTCCGTGTAGTCCCACATATCCTTCTCCTGCCTCATAACCCCACGATGCGATGCGCCTCCGGACGTCGTTGGAACCGCCTATCTCCCGTGTTCTCTATAACAGGCCTGTGCCGTGAGCACAATCAATTAGCCCGGCCGCCATACGACCGATTGAAGATGAATTTCGCGCGGATTCCCTGTAAGGTGTTGCCCCTGAAAGATAAGGCCGGAACACCTCGGGGGCCAGATGGGGGAATTGCCGGTGCGTTCCATACCGGGCGTGAATCGAGACAGGATCGGAGGAGATAAGGATGGTCATCGAACAGTTGGAAGTCGGCAATTTCGGGGTGTACGCCTACGTGCTCGGGTGTCGTGAAGCGGGGGAGGGAATCATTGTGGACGCCGCCGACGAGGTCCAGCGGATCCTCGACTTGGCCCAGAACATGGGGATCACCACGATCACGAGCATTGTGTGTACTCACGCCCACGCCGACCACACGGGAGGCAACCGGCTGCTGAAGGAGCTCACGGGGGCGCCCATCGTGGTGCATGAGGCGGACGCCGAGCGGCTGGCCCACCCGTCGGAATTCGTGCTGCAGATCTTCCAATGCGAGGCCTCGCCGCCGGCCGACCGGACCGTCCTGGACGGCGACCGGATTGCCTTCGGCCGGGAGCAGGTGACCGTGATACACACTCCGGGGCACTCGCCGGGATCCATGTGTCTGTACAGCCCGGGCTACGTCGTCACGGGAGACACACTGTTCGTGGGCGCCGTCGGGAGATGGGACCTGCCCGGCGGCTCCTATCGGCAGTTGATCGATTCCATCCGAACGCGTCTCCTCCCCCTGCCCCCCGAAACCGTGGTCCTTCCGGGGCACAATTACGGGACGTCCCCGCGCTCCACCCTTGAGCGGGAAGCCCGGACCAATCCCTTTCTCACCGGTGAGCTCTGATGGGTGGAGCACGCCCTGCATCCGCTGACACCGCTCGATGGGACACGACCCTCGATTTACCCTTGATCCGCCCGGTTTGCAGTCACCCAGGCATGAGTGGGCTGGTGAGATCCCAAGCCCGAGGTTGAGAACCAGCCCCCCCGTGCCCGTCGAGGGGGGCCATCGAAGGGGGGCGCTGAGTGGCAACCTTTTGAGAGCGTCAAACGCTCAGGAGGGGGTCGTTGAGGAGATCGTAGAGGGCCCCATCGAGGACGAGATGGAACTCGTTTTCAGCGATTCCGAGCCGCTCCAGGCTGGACGAAAGCAGGGACGGGTCCATCTTTTCGAGCTCTTGGCCCGTCATCAGGCGCGACATGACCAGGTCGGCCACATAGACGAGGTGCACGAGATCCCCATGGGAGGTAGCCTGGTCGGGTCGGTGGTGGAAGGCGACGGCGCTTCGCAGGTTTTCGGGAAGCCCCCAGCGCTCAGCCAGGAGGGCTCCGGCTTCCGGGTGGTTCATGCCGAAGCTGCTTTCCTCGATATCCACCAGTTCAGCCTGTTCGGATTGGGCGCGCCAATAGAACAGGGGGGCCCGCTCCTGGACGAGCTGATCCAATACGACCTTGCCGATGTCGTGGATCAAGCCGGCTGTGTAAGCGAGATCCGCAGAAACCTTGCCGGTGAGGAGGGCCAGCCTTTGGCTTATGGTGGCCGTTCCCAGGGCGTGCCGGAAAATCCCTCCTTTGCAGAGGGAATAACCCAGTTCCGTCGAGGCAAAGAAACCGACCAGGCATCGGGTAATGACGAACTGGAGCAATCGCTTGTCACCCAGGATGACCAGGGCCCGGTCGATGGAGTCGATTTTGCGCCCGGAGTTGACCACCACGGAATTGCAGAAACGGATGGTGGTCGCGCTGATGACTTGGTCCCGCGCGACTTCCTGGGCGATCTGCCGTGTGGAATGGCGCTACTCCCCGACCATGCGGATGATCCTCAGAGCCGTCTGCGGGATGGGCCGGACACGATCGATGCGATCCTCGATGTCCGCGCGGGTCGGTCTCGTGACGGGCTCGCCGTGGTGTGACGGGGGAACCAGCGGGAGCATGAATTCGATCTGGGTCTCGAGATCTGCTAGATTCAGTGCCATGCGGCATCCGAGACTGCCGCCGACCTCGCTTTTCAGAATGGGGATCTTGTAGTCTTTGAGAAAGTCAATGACGAACTCGACAGTGCGTCCTCCAATGTCCGTCAGAGGATCGGGCGTCCCCTCCCCCCCCACCAGTCCTCCTCCGGCGACGCACGCTTCCAGCCGGTCCACCTGAGCCCCTTCCCGCAACAAAGCAGCCAGAAACAGGGGCAGGCCCGTCGTGGCGTAGGCCTCATTGGCCAAGTGGGAGTCCATGCCGGGGGGCTTGGGGAGAAGCAAATGAATGATTCCGGCCACACCCGCCCGGGTGTCCCGCAGGGTGAGGCCGATACAGGTCCCCAGAAAGGCCTCGAGGACCTCGTTCCTGCGTCGGTGCACCGCAAGGCTGCCGGAAGGGACCAGGCGGCGCGCTGCCGAGGGCGTGCCGATGGGTCGGTTGGGGGAGACTGTTTGCAGGTGGTGGAAGTCCATGGATGGATGCCCTCGCAGCAACGCGCCGCCTCTTGCCGGTCTGCGGCGGTGTTCAAATCGTTTCTCCTGGGTTCTTGGCCTGTCGGGCAGGGTGGGTCGGATGAGACTCCCAGGTGCCCGTCAAAGTTTGCAATAACTGGACCACTCAAGTGCTTTCAAAAGAGCCAAACGATCCTGCCGGAGGTGAGTTTCTCGTTTTTAGGAAGGATGGGGCGGCATACGTCACAACATGGATATGATTTTGTCACCATTTTGTAACATTCTCCCTCTAGACTGTTGTGTCATGGAAATCCGGATGCATCCAGGAGAAAACAGAGGGGGCTGGGGCCCTTGGCCCCTCGACGTGCGAGGTTTGCGCCTTGCGCGGAGACCCAACAACCCATTCGCTTGACTTGAGCAGGAGACATGAAACGATGATGGAAAAGCCTTTCTTTAAGAAGGTGATGAGTCTGTTCGCTGCGACGGCCGTCGTGCTGGGAGCCTGGCCGGTCTTTGCCGTAGAGGTCGATCCCAAGCTCCCCGAATACAAGCCGGTGTCCGGGGTTTCCGGAAACATCAAGTCCATCGGCTCCGATACCCTGAACAACCTGATGACCCTCTGGTCCGAAGGTTTCCGTGCGGCTTACCCGAGCGTGAAGATCGAGATCGAGGGGAAGGGCTCCTCCACGGCTCCGCCGGCTTTGATCGAGGGCACGGCCCAGTTCGGTCCCATGTCCCGTGAGATGAAGGCTCAGGAGGTGGAATCCTTCGAGAAGAAATTCGGTTACAAGCCCGCCAAGGCCCGCGTGGCCGTCGATTCACTGGCGGTCTTCGTCCACAAGGACAACCCGATCAAGTGCTTGACCATGCAGCAGTTGGACGCGATCTTCTCCAAGACCCGCAAAGGCGGCGCCCCTGCCGACATCACCAAGTGGGGCGATCTCGGTCTCAAGGGCGAATGGGCTGACAAGCCGATCTCGCTCTACGGGCGTAATTCCGCCTCCGGCACCTACGGCTACTTCAAGGAAGAGGCCCTTTTCAAGGGGGATTACAAGGACACCGTGAAGGAACAGCCTGGATCCTCCGCGGTGGTCCAGGGCGTGGCCTCGGACAAATATGCCATTGGCTACTCCGGAGTGGGTTACAAGACCGCCGACGTCCGGGCGGTTCCCATCGGGGTTAAGGAAGGGGCCTGCTTCGAAGCGACCGCCGAGAACGCTTACAGCGGCAACTACCCCTTGGCCCGTTTCCTCTATATCTATATGAACAAGAATCCGAATCAGCCGCTGGACCCGGTCCGCAAGGAATTCATCCGCTACGTGTTCTCGAAGGCAGGCCAGCAGGTCGTCGTCAAGGACGGTTTCTACCCGATTTCCAAGGAAATGGCCGACCAGGAGCTCAAAGAGCTTGACATCAAGTAGTCATGCTTTAAAGACGTGATGGAGCAGCCGGGGCGAAGCATGGGGCACCTCATCCTTCGCCTGTGCTGTTCCAGATCGTTGACAACCCACACGTGAGCGGCATTGAACCTCATGAAACCCGACCCTGCCAAACCGCCCTCCCAAACGGGCTCACCTTCCGAAAAGGTCATCGCCCTGCAAGAGCGACGGTCCAAGAAGGCCAAGAGATCGGTTTTGTTCGTGGACCGCGTGGCCGATCGAACCATCAAGATCGGTGGGATCCTGGTGATCCTGGCCGTGTTCGCCATCCTGATCTTTTTGGTCGGTCAGGTGCTTCCCCTTTTCACCGGCGGTAAAGTCACCTCGTCCACGACCATCGGGGTTTCCCATCTCCCGGCGGGCCCCTTGACCGTGGTCCTCGATGAATACCGCACGATCGCCGTGACCATGGGGGCCGATGGCGGGCTCGTCGCATTTCATGCCGCCACGGGCAAGCCGCTGCAAGCGCCGGCCTTCGATTTCGGGGGCAAGCGAGTCACGGCCCTGGCCGCGACGCTTGAGCGCGATCACCTCGCGTTCGGTTTCGAGGACGGGACCGTGCGTTTCGGCCGGATTCACCTGAGAACCGAGGTTCAGCCGGAGGAGCAGAAGCCTGAAGGACTCACGACCCTTGATGCCCGGGACGCCACGGACGGTGGGTCGGTTTTCTCAACCATCCCGGGGCGTCAGATTCGCCGCGTCTGGGTCGAGACGACCCTCGAGGCCGAAACGCAGGCCTCTTCCACCGGGAGCCCCATCGTGGCGCTCGACTACCGGGTCAGCGGGGTGGCCGAGCGCATGACCCGGGCGTTCGTGTACCTGGACGCCAATGGTGAGGCCTCCATATCCATCGGCCAATCCCGGCTCAATCTGCTCACCCGCCAAGTCACGTCCACTTTCGAGAAGGCCGTCCTGCCGCCGCTCCCCTCAGACGCCGAAGTCCGCCGTATCTTGATGACTCAGAAGGGGGATCAAATCTTTTTCGCCGACATCAGAGGACGGGTCATCCGCTACAACACACGGAACTTGAGCGCGCCGGTCCTTGCCGAGGTGGCCGTCGTGGAAAAGCCCGGCGTGAGGATCTCCTCCATGGGTTTCCTCGCCGGTGAGCAGTCGCTCGTAGTCGGCGGCTCGGATGGGTCCCTGGCGATCTACTTTTGCTTGAGCCGTGAGAACGCCTCCACCCCGGATGGTTTCGAGCTGGTCAGGGCCCGGGAGTTCCCCCCCCAGGAAGCGGCCGTCACGCTGCTGGAGACCACCCAGCGGGGCAAGACGTTCGCCGCCGCGGATGCTTCCGGCGGCATCACCGTCCGAAACGGCACCAGCCAGCACACGCTTCTCAGCCTCAAAGGCAGCCCCTCCGGATATCGGGGCCTGGCGCTCACGCCCCGACTGGATGGCCTGTTTGGGATCCAGGAGGATGGAAACGCGACCCTGTGGCGGCTCGAGATCCCTCATCCGGAGACTTCCTGGCACACGCTGTTCGGCAAGGTCTGGTACGAGGGCTATCCGGAACCCTCCTACACCTGGCAGTCCTCGGCGGCCTCCGACGATTTCGAGCCCAAACTTTCGCTGGTTCCCCTGATTTTCGGGACCATCAAAGCCACGGTTTATTCCTTGCTCTTTGCGATTCCCATCGCGCTTCTCGGGGCCATTTACACGTCGGAGTTCCTGCACCGCAGGGTCCGGGCCATGGTGAAGCCGGTCATGGAAATGATGGCCTCTCTGCCCTCCGTTGTCCTCGGGTTCGTGGCGGCCCTGGTCCTGGCCCCAGTGGTCGAAACCTGGATTGCCGCCGTCATCCTGGCCTTCCTGGTGATGCCCCTGTGCCTCATCTTGTCGGCGTTCGCCTGGCAGTTTCTGCCCTCACGAATTGCCATTCGTTTGCAGGGAATCCCGAAGCTTCTGCTCATCCTATCCATGACGGCGGCCGGCGTGTACGCCGCCTACCTGATCGGACCCGCTTTCGAGCGGGTCTTCTTTCAGGGAAGTTTCACCCTCTGGGTCAACGGGGCCCACGGAACCGCCACCCCATTTCTGTTCATGATCCTGCTGCCGCTGACGCTCATGGGGCTCGCCTTCCTCGGCAACCGTCTCTACGGCCCGCGCTTCAAGGACCTTCTGCGCCGATCCGGCCAGTTTGGTGCGGCGGCGTTCTCCCTGGGCCACTGGGTGATTCTCGGCATCCTTTCCATCCTCACCGCCTTCGGACTCGCCAAAATCATGACATCCCTCGGGGTGGACGCACGGGGGAGTTTCGTGGGGACCTATGTGCAGCGCAACACCCTGGTGGTGGGATTCGCCATGGGGTTTGCGGTGATTCCGATCATCTACACCTTGGCCGAGGATGCCCTGAACTCGGTGCCCGAGCACCTTCGGGGGGCGAGTCTGGGGTGCGGGGCCACCCCCTGGCAGACAGCCATCTGGGTGGTGCTGCCGACGGCGGTCAGCGGGGTGTTCTCGGCGGTCATGATCGGCATGGGCCGGGCAGTCGGGGAAACGATGATCGTCGTGATGGCCACGGGCAACACAGGCATCATCGACTGGAACATTTTTAACGGGCTTCGGGCCCTTTCGGCCAACATCGCCGTGGAGCTGCCAGAGGCGGTCAAGGACGGCACCCTCTACCGCGTCCTGTTCTTGACGGCGCTCATCCTATTCGGGATGACGTTTGCCATCAACACCCTGGCAGAAATTATCCGTCAGCGTTTCCGCAAGCGGGCGCAGAGCCTCTAACCGGACAGAGGGCAGTACACGAAAGCGATGAAGATGAACAAAGAGTTGGCTTTGGACAGCATGAGGGTCAAAATGGACACCGCGGAGCCCATGGTCAAGCAGGGCCGTGTGTCGCGGAGGGTCCAATCGGATTTGAGTGCCCGCGGGGAGCCGTTCCTTTGGGGGTTCGGCGGTGCACTGGCCCTGGGCATGATGATGGTGATCGGTTTTCTGATCCTCATCGTCGCGAACGGGTTGACCACCTTTTACCCTAAGCCCATCCACGTCGTGACCCTCAAGGACGGATCGAAAGTCGCGGGGGAGCCCACGCGCACCGAGCTCTACAAGCTCCCGCCGGGCACGACCCGTGACGGCGGTACCGCCCCCGGCTCCGAGGACGACATCCCGCCCGGCTTCGCCCGCCGGACCCTTTATCGCACCGGGAATTTTGAATTTTACAACGAAGACTTCAAGTGGGTGAACAACGACGAGGTTGTCGCGACGGAGGCGCCGCCGGACCTCTATCTGTTCGAGCGGCTGGAATGGGGGCCGTTCATCGGGTTCATCCGGTCTCTCCATCTCGATCAGGAGCACCTTCCTTACTCGGAAGCCCTGGCCGACCGCCTGGATGAGAGCGTCCGACAGGCCACGGAAAGACTCAAGCGGATCAAACGACTGGAACGGGTTGAGATCGGCGCGGTCAATCATGAGATGAATCGGGAGCGTCTGGCCCTCCGCCGACTCGCCATCGAGAGGGGCGAGCAAAGCGAAGTATACCGCCAGGCGAGTGAGCGGTTCGACGAGATCCATAAGAGACTCCAGGGGCAATACGACCTGCTCAACGAAGAGGCCCGCCTGGTCAAGCAGGAGGACGCGCGGTTCACCCTCACGCTGGCCGATGTCCGTGGGCGGGAAAAGGAGCTTCCCCTCTCGCAGATCGTGCGTTACGTGCCGTCCAATGATCTCTCAATGGCTCAAAAGCTGGGAGTCTTCCTGTCGCGCTGGGGGGAATTCCTGACAGCGGAGCCACGGGAGGCGAACACTGAAGGCGGTGTCATGCCGGCCATCTTCGGAACGTTCGTCATGACGGTGCTCATGGCCCTGGCCGTCGCGCCCTTCGGCGTCATGGCCGCCCTCTATCTGCGCGAGTACGCCCGACAGGGCCGCCTGGTTTCCATGGTGCGAATCTGTGTCAATAATTTGGCCGGCGTGCCCTCGATCGTTTACGGAGTATTCGGGCTCGGGTTCTTCGCCTATATCTGCGGCGGCACCATCGATCGGCTATTTTTTCCGGAACGGCTGCCGAATCCGACCTTCGGGACGGGAGGCGTCCTCTGGGCCTCTCTGACCCTGGCCTTGCTGACGGTCCCCGTGGTGATCGTCGCCACGGAGGAGGCGCTTGCGGCCGTGCCCCAATCCATGCGGGAGGGGTCCCTGGCCTGCGGGGCCTCCAAGTGGCAGACCATTCGCTACATCG
>CAZGQL010000129.1:3229-4307 GCA_964527905.1 uncultured Syntrophobacteraceae bacterium | reverse complement strand
CATGTGTTTCCCTACCTCCATCTGGAGCGCAGCTTCATGCACCTGGGCTTTCACATTTTCGACGTGGGCTTCCAGTCACGTAACTCGGAAGCCGGTAAGCCCATGGTGTTCGTCACCACGTTTCTGCTGATCACCCTGGTCGCCATCATGAACGCTACTGCCATCTACGTGCGCAATCGGCTCAAGAAGAAATTCGTGACCGGGCACTTTTGAGGGTCCCCGAGGAGACAGTTCCAGTGGCTGCAATCACCCAGGCAGACAAGAAGAGACCGTCGCGCGACGACGGCGATGAGCGGACAGTCTACCACGTCAAGGAGGGCCCGCACGGACAACTGATCGACGTGCGGGGCTTTTCGCTTTACTACGGGGCCAGCCAGGCCCTTTTCGACATCAACATGGGCATCCAGCAGGGGCTCGTCACGGCCCTCATCGGTCCCTCCGGTTGCGGCAAGTCGACCCTGCTCCGCTCCCTCAACCGCATGAACGATCTCATCGACGGGCTGCGCACGGAAGGTACCATTCTCTTCGACGGAACCGACATCTACGCTCCGGACATCGACGTGATCGGACTGCGTAAGCGCATGGGCATGGTTTTTCAAAAACCCAACCCCTTCCCCATGTCCATTGCCGACAATGTGACCTATCCCCTCAAAGTGGACGGCATTCACGACAAACAGATCCTGGCCGAGACCGTCGAACGGGCCCTCAAAGGGGCGGCCCTGTGGGAGGAGGCCAAGGACCGTCTCAAAGACAACGCCCTCGGCCTTTCAGGCGGCCAACAGCAGCGGCTGTGCATCGCCCGCGCCATCGCCGCCGACCCGGACGTCCTGCTCATGGACGAACCCTGCTCTGCTCTGGACCCCATCGCAACGGCCAAGATCGAGGAGCTCATCTACGAACTGCGGGGCCAGTACACCATCATCATCGTCACCCACAACATGCAGCAGGCCGCGCGGGTCTCCGACAACACCGCCTTCATGTATTTGGGTAAGCTCATCGAGTACGGCGAGACGACGACCATCTTCACCAATCCCCGTTTGACCAAGACAGAAGATTACGTGACCGGCCGATTCGGCTA
>CAZGQL010000129.1:485-3169 GCA_964527905.1 uncultured Syntrophobacteraceae bacterium | reverse complement strand
AAGGGTCTATGGGCGGTGCGCACACGGTGAGCTCCTTCACACAGGAGCTCCGGCGTCTCAACGCGGTCATCGAAGAAATGGGGACCCTGGCCGCCTCCCAGCTGGAGGGGGCCATGCGGGCTCTGAGCAGTCGCGATCCCCGAAGTGCGGCGGAGGTGGTCCTCAACGACGCCCTCGTGAACCGGCTCGAACAAGAAGTGGACACGTCCACCCTGAGGCTGCTCGCGCTGCGTCAACCGGTGGCGTTCGACCTGCGCACCATCGTCGCGGCCCTCAGGATTTCCATCGATCTGGAGCGGGTGGCCGACTACGCGGCCAATGTGGCCAAACGCGTGCGGGACCTTAATGAAACGCCGCTCGATGAGGTGGTGGACGTTGTCCTGCGCATGGGAGAGGTAGCCCGGGGGATGATCCTGGGGATCGTGGAGGCCTATCAGAACCTCGACGTCGAGCGGGCGTTGGAGGTTTGGGGCCGGGACGACGCCATCGACGCCCTCTACAACCAGCAGCTCTGCCTCCTGCGGGACACCATGATGGCCGATCCCCGCCTCGTGCCCGTATGCACCAGTCTGCTGCTGGTGTCCAAGAGTCTCGAGCGGATCGGCGATCACCTCACCAACGTCGCTGAGCACATCCATTTCCTGGTGCGGGGCACCCCGTGGCACCAGGATCGCCCGCGGGAGCCCGTGAGGTGCCCGGACACGACGAGGGATGCTTGAGCGTTCCCCTTCGGAAGCGTGGGCTGAGGCTTCCTGACGCACCCAAACACGATGTGGAAGATCCTCCCAAGTGCAAGGCAGCCCCTTGCCGTGAGGGCTTGGATCTCGCCGGATGGGCGCACACATCCCTCTGTGGCTCCATGCCGTTGGCTCACCGTCTCCCCTCGGAGGCGGGGGGCCGAAGGTATTCGAAAAACTCGATTCCCGCCTCTGCTTCAATGGCCCAGTAAGGCAACATCAGCGGTGCCCCCCAGCGGCTCGTCGGAAACGAGTGCGGTACGACGATCACCCATCGATGCGGCGCCAAACCCCATGGAAAACCCCCGCGACCGTTGAGGACCTGCGTCATGGAGTTGACGTCGTTGCCTTCTTGCCGGTCCCTTTCAACTTTGCTGTGGCCGTACCCCCGCCCGTGAACTTGACGGAGCCCTCGTAGACCCTGGTGTCCACCGGCGGACTGCCCGCTTCGGGTTTGAAACGGACGGTCAACTTCGCCTCATCCCCGGGAACCAAGTCTGTATATTCGACCGAACGGACCTCTTGGTCGGTATCGGCTAGGTACAGCGTAAAGCCTTGCTCTTTGGTGTTGGTAAGCGTCGCGATTCCGCTCAGAGAACCTACACCGGTGTTGGTGACGGTGAATTCCAGATCCTTGGTTTGGCCGAAGGTGACTTCCCCAAATTCCATAGAGGACGGCGAGACGGAAAGGATGGGGCTGTTGGGAATCGTCAGGCGGCCTTTGAGATCGAAGCGTCGCGTGGCCGTCTGTACGGTCAACCTGACTCTGGGGCCCAATTGCTGGACACTCAGATTGGCCGTCACGCTTCCGGGGCCGATAAGCGTTTCCAGTGAAGGACTCGGCGTAAACGTCCCCGCCGCATTGTTGCCCGTGTTCTTGATCAACCAAGGGTTTACGATCAACTCAGCGGAACAATTCGTCAAATCTCTTAACTCGCCATCAATTAGAGCAAAGCCGGAAATATTCACCGTGAAGAAAGGGAATGACAAGCCTGAGTTTTCAATAACATCGATTCCCACATGACTACTTGATATACCATTACCTTTTGCCGTTCCTATTATGGTCATTCCGGTCAATACCGTCTCATTTTCAATCATCCTTTTTCCCTTGAGCATTACCTTGCCTCTGTTAGTTCCACCCACCACCAATATTCCGTTCATTTGAAATGCTTCATATTTGGGCCCAAAATATCCATCTGTAACTGTTAAGGTACCAATTATACTGGTTCCGTCCTCATTGTATAATTGCAACAAGCCAAATATACTGCCCTTTGGATCGAAATTTAATACCTGGGCTGTGTCCTCTGGAATCTGGAAAAATACAGCATCCGGCTTATAAAAATATCCAGCGCCAAAAATACGAAAACCGCTCCCGGTGGTTGAGTTAGCCGGAACCGTCAAACGTCCCATTCCCTGTTCCCCTTTGGAGAAGACGGTCCACCAGTCGCCTTCGGGGGTTTTGTACTTCGTTTGCGCTTCGGCCGGGCAGCCCATGAGCAGCGCCCAGGCACACACCAATGCCCCAACGATGCGCAGTTTCATCGGAGTCTCCTGTCTCTTACGGGTGGGTTGAGGCGCCGACGGCCTGATGCATGCCGTCATTGCCGGGTTGCACCGACGCCGGTTTCGGCGTATCGTGATCCACGCTTAGCAAGCATTCTACCAGAGAACCCCTCCGATCGCTGCAACATTTCCGCGGCCGCAAGGAAACCGGTGCATCACACTGGACGGATTCGGAGTCTACTGCAAGAACCTGGAGCCAGCGGCGAAAATCCTATTCGTCCACCATTCCGTGGCAGGCGTCCGAGCGGGGCCGTAGGGATTTCGACACCGACAGGTAGAAAGTCGTCCCTCTTCCGGAAACGGATTCCGCCCACACCCGGCCTCCGTGGTTGGTGGCGATCTCTTTGACGATGGCCAGCCCGAGGCCGGCGCCCTCGATTTCCC
>CAZGQL010000129.1:0-441 GCA_964527905.1 uncultured Syntrophobacteraceae bacterium | reverse complement strand
GGCCTGGCTCATGCCCTGCCCGTCGTCGTGCACGAAAAAGACGTGCGCGTCCTCCAACTCCTCGTAGCCGATCCGGATTTCGCTCAACTGCTCCCCACCGTATTTCAAAGCATTGTCGATGTAGTTTCGGAAGGCTCGAAGCAGGGACATACGGTCCGCATGGATTTCGAGACAGGCCTCCGGCTGGACCCATTTGATACGGCGCAGGCTGAGCTTGGGGGAAAACTCTTCCCTCAGGCTCCGGAGGACCTCGTCCACGCGAATGGTCTCGATCTTGAGCGGGGTCTCCTTAGTGGCGATGAAGACGTTGATCTTTTCGACGAGCTCCGCGATGTGTTCGGAGGCCTTCACGATCTGATCACAGTATTGGTTGGCCCGGGCGTCGAGCAGGTGGCCGTAGCGTTTCTGGAGGAGGCGCGTGAGCCCGTAGGCTCCGATGGC
>CAZGQL010000128.1:8288-13077 GCA_964527905.1 uncultured Syntrophobacteraceae bacterium | reverse complement strand
GTCTTGGCAGGGGATTAGATGGGGGAGTGAGGAAAAAATTCAACCCAGCCGCTCGCCCGGAACCAGGGGATGGCCCTGAAGGAACCGGCCGACCGGAAGCCGTTTGCCACCGGCGGGCTGCACCTCCCTCAGACGCAACGCGCCCTCGCCGCACGCCACAACGATGCCTTCCGGCTTCGCCGCCAGCACCGTGCCCGGCTCGCCCAGGCCGGTGCAGGGGTCTGCCTGCCAGATCTTGAGGGGTTCGCCCCGGCACAGGGTGTTCGCCCCGGGAAAAGGGTTGAAGGCCCGCACGTCACGGGCCAGGGCGGCGGCGGGGCGATTCCAGTCGAGCCGGGCCTCTGCCTTGCCGATCTTGGCGGCATAGGTGGCGGCACTCTCCTCCTGGGGTTCCGGGACCAGCTCGGTCAGGCGTCCCAGGGCCTCCACGATGAGCGCCGCGCCTTGGGTGGCGAGCCGGTCATGCAGGCTGCGGGCCGTTTCCTCCGGGGCGATGGGGGTCTCCGCCTTGAGCAGCATGGGGCCGGTGTCGAGCCCGGCCTCCATCTGCATGATGGTGATGCCCGTCTTCTCGTCCCCTGCCTGGATGGCCCGCTGGATGGGCGCCGCCCCCCGCCAGCGAGGCAGAAGGGAGGCGTGGATATTGAGGCAGCCCCGCGCCGGGATATCCAGCACGCCCTGAGGGAGGATGAGGCCATAGGCCGCCACCACCATCACCTCGGGACGCGCCGCCACGAGAGGGGCCCAGGCGGCGGGGTCCTTCAGGCTGGCGGGCTGGTAGACCTCCAGACCATGGGCCAGAGCGACCTCCTTGACGGGGCTGGGGGCCAGTTTCATCCCCCGTCCGGCAGGACGGTCTGGCTGAGTGAGCACTAACGGCACCGTATGTCCGGCCTTCAGGAGCGCAGACAGGGCGGTGGCGGCGAATTCCGGGGTTCCGGCGAAGATCAGGCGCATGGACGGGCGCCTTACATGGTCTCGCGCGCGTGCTTGGCGAGCTTGATCTTGATGCGCCCCTGCTTGAGGCGGGAGAGGTATTCCACGAACACCTTGCCGTCCAGATGGTCGATCTCGTGCTGGAGGCAGACCGCCAGCAGGCCGTCGGCTTCGACCCGGAACGGTTTGCCCTCCACGTCCTGGGCTTCCACCGTGACCCGCTCGCTGCGGACCACCCTATCGTAGATACCGGGCACGGAGAGACAGCCCTCCTCCCGCTCGGCACTTCCCTCCCGGGCCACGATGCGCGGGTTGACGAAGGCCTGGAGGCGGTTGTGTTCCTCGGAGACGTCCAGCACCAGGACGCGCTTGTGGACATTCACCTGGGTGGCCGCGAGGCCGATGCCCGGGGCGGCGTACATGGTCTCCGCCATGTCCGCCACGAGCCGCCTGAGTTCCGCGTCGAATTTTTCCACTGGCGAGGCAATGGTATGGAGCCGTTTATCGGGGTAGTGAAGGATGGTCAGGATAGCCATGACTGCTTGCTCGGGGGGTCGTTTCCATGCACAATCCGGGAGGTTTTCGCCTGTCCGCGACAAGGCGCTCATCCAGAAGGTTTTTTGCGTTCGGGGGCTTCATTCCATGCGACACCTCATTATAACCGCTGTTCTCTTCACCGCGCTGGTTTCCGGCGCCCGGGCGGACGAATCGGTGAGTCTGAAGTCCGACGCGCCGGGCCGGTATACCGTGGTTCGCGGGGACACCCTGTGGGGCATCGCCGGGAAATATCTCCGCGATCCCTGGAAATGGCCCCGCCTCTGGAAAATGAACCGCGCCGAGGTGCGCAACCCCAACCGCATCTATCCCGGCGACGTGCTGGTCCTGGACCGCCGCAACGGCACCCTGCGCCTGGAGCGCCAGATCGTTCCCACCGTGAAGCTCGATCCCCGAGTGCGAAGTGAGGCGGTCGATACCAGTATCCCCGCCATTCCCGTCGCCGCCATCCGTCCCTTCCTGACGCAACCCCTGGTGGTCGACGAGGCTGGGCTCACCAACACGGCCCAGATCGTCGCGGGAGCCGAGAGCCGGGTGTTTCTGGGCAGGGGCGACGTAGCCTACGCCAACGTGAAGGGTGAGGTCGGTTCCACCTGGCATGTCTACCGGCCCGCCAAGCCGCTCATTGACCCGGACAATGGCAAGGTTCTGGGGTACAACACCCTGTACCTGGGCGATGCCCAGGTGACCCAGGCGGGCGACCCGGCCACCCTCGCCATCACCCTGGCACGGGAGGAGATCGGCGTGGGCGACAAGCTCCTCCCCCACGAGGCCACCTTGCAGGAACCCTATACGCCTCATGCACCGGAGGCGCCTGTCCGTGCCCGCATCATCTCCGGCCTGGACAGCCTGGATGAATTCGGCCCCAACACCGTGGTGATCCTCAACAAAGGCGCCAAGGACGGCCTGGAACGTGGGCACGTGCTCGCCCTTATGCGTTACCGCGCGCCAGCGCCCTATAGGGACGCCAAGGACGAGAAGAAGATGGCGGAGCTGCCCGAGGAGCGTTATGGCTTGCTGATGGTATTCCGCACCTTCGACAAGGTTTCCTTCGCGTTGGTGATGAACGCCTCTCGCCCAGCCCAGCCCCACGACGTGGCCACCAATCCCTGACGGGCCCGCGCTCTTCCATGCGCGGCGCCTCTCTCCCTGACGCGGTCTATTGGGTCGGCCTCGGTCTCGTGCCTGGGCTGGGGGGAGAGAGCTACCGCCAGTTGCTGCGGGCTTTCGGTGAACCACGTGCGATCTATGCCGCCCCGGTCTCGCTCCTGTCCAGCGTGGTCAAACCGTCTGTCGCGGCGGCCATCGCCGCCCAGACCGGGCTGGAGGAGGCCAGTCCCACAGCCGACTGGCTTGCCGCCGATCCCGCCAATGCCCTCGTCACCCTGGCGGACGCTTGCTACCCGTCCCTGCTGTTGGAGATTCCTGACCCCCCCCCTTTCCTCTTCGCCAAGGGACGCCTGGACATGCTGGCCCGTCCTGCTCTGGCTGTGGTGGGCAGCCGCAATCCGACCAGCCAGGGTCAGCGGGACGCGGAAAACTTCGCCCGGTGCCTGAGCGAGGCGGGGCTGTGCATCTCCAGCGGCATGGCCCTCGGCATCGACGCGGCTGCTCATCGGGGTGCTCTGGTAGGAGGAGGGGGAACCATCGCCGTAGTCGGCACCGGTCTGGACCGTATCTACCCGGCCCGCCATGAGGCCCTGGCACGGCAGATCGCCACCGAAGGACTCCTGCTGTCCGAATTCCCTCTCGGCACCCCCGCGCTTCCCGCCAATTTCCCGCGTCGCAACCGTATCATCAGTGGGCTGGCCCTGGGTTGTCTGGTAGTGGAGGCCGCACCACGCAGCGGCTCCCTCATCACGGCTCGGCAAGCCTCCGAGCAGGGCCGAGAGGTGTTCGCCATCCCGGGTTCCATCCACTCCCCCCTGTCCCGCGGCTGCCATCAGCTCATCCGGCAAGGTGCCAAACTGGTGGAGTCCGCGCAGGACGTGCTAGAGGAATTGCGCTTCTCGGCATCGCACCCTGCTTCGATCGACGCACCGGACCAAGGACCACCGGGCCTTTCCGCCGAGGAGAACGCGCTTCTCCTGCATCTGGGCCACGCACCGCTCAGTGTGGACGCGCTGGCCCAGCGCAGCGGCTTGACGGCCGAAAGGGTTTCCTCCATCCTGTTGACCATGGAGTTGACGGGGGTCGTCGCCAGTATGCCGGGCGGCCTGTTTCAACGACTCGACTGACCCGGTTCCCCTAGCCTATGTTCGATATCCTTGTCTTCCTCTTCGAGAATTTCTTCGCTGCCGACCCTCAGCCGGACCGGGACCATCTCGAACGCGAGTTGACCGCCGCGGGCTTCGCCACCGACGAGATCGACCAGGCTTTCGATTGGCTCAAGGGGCTGGATAACCTGACTCAGTACCCCTATCCGGAATCCCTGGCGGATTCCGTCTCCGTGCGCTGTTACTCCGAGATGGAGGAGAAGAAACTGGCCCCCGAAGGGCGCGGGTTCCTCGCCTTCCTGGAAAGCTCCGGTGTCATCAACCCCATTCAGCGCGAGTGGATCATCGACCGCGCCCTGGCCTTGCCGGACAGCGAGGTCTCCGTTGAGGAGGTAAAGTGGATCGTCCTTCTGGTCCTGTGGAAGCAGGGTCGCATGGACGAAACCCTTTTCCTGGAGGATCTCCTTTTGGATGCCTCCGAAGTCTCCTATCATTAAGGCGCCCTTGCCCTTCGCGGGGTAAGTTCTTATCATCACGCGCTTCCCACCTGCGAGCGAGCGCATGGCTTCCTCCCTTCTGATCGTAGAGTCGCCTTCCAAGGCGAAGACCCTTAAAAAATACCTGGGCGGTGACTTCGAGGTGCTGGCCTCCTATGGCCACGTGCGCGACCTGATCCCCAAGCAGGGCGCGGTGGATACCGAGCACGACTTCGCCATGAAGTACGAGGTGATCGAAAAGAACGCCAAGCATGTGGATGCGATCGCCAAGGCCGTGAAGCAGGCAGACCAGATACTCCTCGCGACCGACCCGGACCGCGAGGGTGAAGCTATTGCGTGGCACATCGTGCAGATTCTCCAGAGCAAGAAGCTGCTCAAGGGGAAGGAATTGAAACGCGTGGTGTTCCACGAGATCACCCAGAGCGCGGTGAAGGATGCCGTCGCGCATCCCCGGGACATCGCCATGGACTTGGTGAACGCCCAGCAGGCCCGCCGGGCTCTGGACTACCTGGTGGGTTTCAATCTTTCCCCCCTCCTGTGGCGCAAGGTGCGGCGCGGCCTTTCCGCTGGGCGGGTGCAGAGCCC
>CAZGQL010000128.1:0-8278 GCA_964527905.1 uncultured Syntrophobacteraceae bacterium | reverse complement strand
GTCTCATCGTCGAGCGGGAGCTGGAGATCGAGGCCTTCAAGCCGCAGGAATACTGGACAATCCATCTTGACAGCCACAAGGCCAAGCAGAAGTTCCAGGCCAAGCTCTTCCAGTATGAAGGCAAGAAGCTGGAGCAGTTCGATATCGGGGACGGTATGCGTAACGACGCCATCGTCTCCTCCCTGCTGGCCCAAGCAGGTGGACAGGCCCGCGTCGAGAAGGTTGAGCGGAAACGCAAGCAGCGTTCCCCCTCCGCCCCCTTCACCACCTCTACCCTACAGCAGGAAGCCGTCCGCAAGCTCGGCTTCTCTACCCGCAACGCGATGCGTACCGCACAGCAGCTCTATGAAGGTGTCGCCATCGGGAGCGGGAGCGTAGGTCTCATCACCTACATGCGTACCGACTCGGTGAACCTGGCAGATGAGGCCTTGAACGAGATTCGTCAGTACATCGGCGAGCACTTCGAGGCAGATTACCTGCCCAAGGCACCGGTACAGTACAAGAGCAAGATCAAGAACGCCCAAGAAGCCCACGAGGCCATCCGCCCCACATCCATCTACCGCACGCCGGAGAGTGTGAAGGAATACCTCTCCGCCGAACAGTTCAAGCTCTATGAGATGATCTGGAAACGAACCCTGGCCTGCCAGTTGAGCCCGGCTAAGTTCGACACCGTCTCTCTGGACATCAGCGTGGGCAGCCCGAAGAATCTGTTCCGTGCTTCGGGCCAGACACTGGTGTTCCCCGGCTTCATCTCGGTCTACCTGGAAGATCAGGACGATCAGGATGAAGAGGGTGAGGCCAAGTTGCCCCCCCTGGAGGAAGGCGAAGCGCTTCCGGTGGACGCGTTGAGCGGCGAGCAGCATTTCACGCAGCCGCCCCCCCGGTATTCCGAAGCCAGTCTGGTCAAGACATTGGAAGAATATGGCATCGGGCGCCCTTCGACCTATGCGTCCATCATCTCGACCCTGCTGGACCGGGAATATGTCACCCTGGACCGCAAGCGTTTCATACCCACTGATGTGGGGCGGGTCGTGAACAAGTTCCTAACGGACCATTTCACCCAGTACGTGGATTACGACTTCACCGCCAAACTGGAGGACGAACTGGACCGTATCTCTACCGGCAAGACCGCGTGGATCCCTGTGTTGGAAAAGTTCTGGAAAGGCTTTCACCTTCAGGTGGAGGAGAAGAAGAACGTCGCCCGCAAGGATGTCACCCAGGAAAGCCTGGATGAGGCCTGCCCCAAGTGCGGCAAGCCCCTGGTCTCGCGCCTGGGCAAGCGGGGCCGGTTCGTTGGCTGCTCCGGCTATCCCGAGTGTGACTACACACGCAATCTTAACGAGGATGCTGCAAGCGCTCAGGAAGCTGCTCAACCTGAACTGGTGGAAGGGCGGACCTGTCCTCAGTGCAGCAGCCCCCTCGTCATCAAATCCGGCCCCTACGGCAAGTTCATCGGGTGTTCCGCTTACCCCAAATGCCGCTTCATCGAACCACTGGAGAAGCCCAAGGATACGGGGGTCGAATGCCCTGAATGCAAGAAAGGCAGCCTCATCGAGCGTAAGAGCCGTTTCGGGAAGCTTTTCTATTCCTGCAACACCTATCCCAAATGCAAGTACGCCGTGTGGAATCCGCCCATCAAGGAACCGTGTCCCAAGTGCGGCTGGCCTATCCTGACCCTCAAGACCACCAAGCGCAAAGGTACGGAAAAGGTGTGCCCCCAGAAGGAGTGCGGGTACGCAGCACCCGCTGAGGAATCGTAAGCCGACATTCCCTCCCAAAGCAAAAAGCCCGGGGATTCCCGGGCTTTTTGCTTTGCTGCGCAGGTATTACACGTCCAGATTGGAGACAATGAGGGCATTGGTCTCGATGAAATGACGGCGGGGTTCCACCTGGTCCCCCATCAGCGTGGTGAAGATCTCGTCCGCTGCGATGGCATCCTCGATCTGAACCTTGAGCAGACGACGTACGCTGGCGTCCATGGTGGTTTCCCACAGCTGTTCCGGGTTCATCTCGCCCAGGCCTTTGTATCGTTGAATGGAGAGATTCTTCTTGGCTTCGTCCAGCAACCAGTGGATAGCCTCGCCAAAATCGCTGACCGGACGGGCATTCTCGCCGCGCCGCACTTCCGCGCCCGCGCGGAGCAGACCTTCCAGCATCTCCGCTGCCTTGCGGATCTGCGCGTAGTCTCCCCCATCCAGGAAGTCCTGATCCAGGCGGCTGACCAGCACGTTGCCATGGTGGTGCTTCTCTATCTGAAGCACATGGCGCTCGCGGTGTTCATCGAAGAGGGGCTGGATTTTCACGTCAGCGCTGACTAGGGCGGACAGGCGCTCTGCCGCATCCCGGGCACTGCTCTCGCTGCCCAGATCAATCCGGTGGTATTTAAGCAGAGCGGACAGCACTTCCGGGTTGATGATGCGGCTGACCCGCTCGATCACAGACTCCGCCAGGATGTACTCCCGTGCGATGGCCGCAAGACTGTCCCCTTTCAGGGCCTCGCCGCTACCCGTGTGCACCTCGCCATTGCTCAGAGCCATTTCGAGCAGGAACTGCTTAAGTTCCTGGTCATCCTTCAGGTAGCGCTCCTGTTTGCCATGTTTGACCTTGTAAAGCGGCGGCTGGGCGATGTAGATATTGCCGTTCTCAATGAGTTCCGGCATCTGACGGTAGAAAAAGGTGAGCAACAGGGTACGGATATGAGAGCCATCCACGTCCGCATCGGTCATGATAATGATGCGATGGTAGCGGAGCTTTTCCGGTGTGTATTCGTCCTTGCCGATACCGGTTCCCAGAGCCGTGATGAGGGTCGCTATCTCCTGGGAAGAGACGAGCTTGTCGAAGCGGGCCTTCTCCACGTTGAGGATCTTGCCCTTAAGGGGGAGGATGGCCTGGTACTTGCGGTCACGTCCCTGCTTGGCCGAGCCACCGGCGGAGTCCCCCTCCACGAGATAGAGTTCGGACAGGGCGGGGTCTTTTTCCTGGCAGTCCGCCAGTTTCCCTGGCAGCCCCAGACCATCCATCACGCCCTTGCGCCGCGTCATCTCCCGCGCCTTGCGGGCCGCTTCTCGCGCACGGGCCGCTTCGATGATCTTGGAAACGATGATTTTAGCGTCGTTGGGTTTTTCCAACAGATAATCGTTCAGGCCTTGAGCGACAATTTCCTCCACTACGGGGCGTACCTCGGAGGAGACCAGTTTGTCTTTAGTCTGGGAGGAAAATTTGGGGTCCGGCACCTTGACGGACAGAACGAGGGTGAGCCCTTCCCGCATATCGTCGCCAGACGTGTTCACCTTGTTCTTTTTAGCCTGTTCGCTTTCCTCGATGTACTGATTGAGGGTTCTGGTAAGTGCTGCGCGCACGCCGGTAAGATGGGTGCCGCCGTCTCGCTGGGGAATGTTGTTCGTGAAGCACTGAACCAGTTCCTGATAGGAGTCATTCCACTGCATGGACGCTTCCACCGTGATGCCGTCCTTTTCCCCTTTCACATAGAAGGCGTTGGGATGCAACACCGTCTTATTGCGATTCAAATACTCGACGAAGCTCCGCACTCCACCGCTGAAAGAAAATACTTCTTCCTTGGCAGCCCGTTGATCCACCAGGACGATTTTCACACCATCATTAAGGAAGGAGAGTTCTCTCAGGCGTTTCGCCAGGATGTCGTAATGGAACTCGATGTGTCCGAACGTTTCCACGCTTGGATAGAAATGGACCTCCGTTCCGCGTTTTTCCGTAGTCCCGATCGGCTTCAGAGGTTCGACGGCTTCGCCGCGACGAAACTCCATGAAATGAACTTGACCCTCGCGACGAATAGTCAACTTCAGCCAGTCTGAAAGCGCGTTTACAACGGAAACGCCTACACCGTGCAGACCACCCGAAATCTTGTAGGAATTGTCATCGAACTTACCACCGGCATGCAGTACGGTCATGATGACTTCTGCAGCAGACCTCCCTTCTTCCGGATGGATATCCGTTGGAATGCCGCGACCGTTATCCACCACGCTGATGGAGTTGTCGGTATGGATGGTGACAGTAATCTCGTCGCAGTGACCGGCCAGGGCTTCATCGATAGCGTTATCTACCACTTCGAACACCATGTGGTGCAAGCCGGTACCATCGCTAGTATCACCAATGTACATGCCTGGACGCTTTCTTACTGCGTCCAATCCTTTCAATACCTTGATACTGCTGGAGTCGTACTGCTTTTCAGACATAGGGATGTTCCACGTGAAACAATTCGTTAAATGCGCATGGGCATGACGACATACTTGAAGTTGTCGCTTCCCGGTACAGTGATCAGACCGCTACTGTTGGCATCACTGAAATAACATTCGATTTCTGGCACGTCGAGATTACCCAGTACGTCAAGCAGATAGGTCACGTTAAACCCAATATCCAGAGGATCACCAGAATAGTCTATCTCCAGTTCTTCCTGGGCTTCTTCCTGTTCACTGTTGGTACAGATGATACGCAGGCTGTTCTGCGTCAACACCAATCGAACACCCCGGAATTTTTCATTGGAAAGGATGGAAGTACGCTGTAGAGTCTGCTGCAGAACGGCCCGGGAAATAGTGAAATGGTTAGTGTGTCCTACGGGGATGACCTTGTTGTAATCCGGGAATTTTCCGTCTACGACTTTAGACACAATGACCGTGTTCCCGAACACGAATCGGATCTGGTTACCGCCCAACCATATTTCCAGCTCGTCCTCAGTATCAGAAAGAAGCTTGGAAAGCTCGATCACCGTTTTTCTCGGAATAATGACTTCGCTTCCTTCTACCGGAGTGTCCAGCGCCATACTTGCGAGAGAGAGTCGATGGCCATCCGTGGCAACCAACTTCACTTGTCCAGGTTCCACCACGAACAACAACGCATTGAGATAGTAACGGATATCCTGCTGAGCCATGGCGAACTGCACCTTGGCAAGCAGATGCTTGAAATCACGCTGAGGAATGCGGATACGACCAACGGTCTCCCCGCCGACACTGAAGGTGGGGAAATCTTCAGCAGGCAGACTTTGCAGATTGAACCGACTCTTTCCTGCCCGGAGAGTAAGTTTATGGTCCTGTCCCGACTCAAGCTCCACCAAACTTTCTTCAGGCAGAGAACGGCAGATGTCTTGCAGTTTCTTGGCTGAAGTAGTGATGGAAAAATCTGGACCGCCTTCTAAACATTCGGTTGTCGCCGTTACCTGAATCTCCAGGTCGGTGGCTACAAAGGAAAGCATGTTCCCATTTCTGGAAATCAGTACATTAGAAAGAATGGGGAGCGTATGACGGCGCTCCACGATACCGGTGACGGACAGCAACGGTTTAAGGAAAACGTCTCGATCAATCTTTATTAGATACATGATATATACCTTAATGCTTAGGTAATAGGAGCGCGACGGTTACTGTGGATAAGATTTTATTTGTTTAAAATTCAGTTCGTTATATAACACACAACCTTGTTGATAACCTGGGGGGAACGAAAGAATGGATTGTGGATGAAATAGGATTCTTCTCAGTATGCTCTTTTCATCCACATCTTGTCCCCGGCTTATCAACTCTTTAATACCTGGAGCAGAACGTTGAAATCCCGGCCGATTGCCGGATCGCTCAAACGCAGTTCCTCGACTTTCTTGCAGGCATGCAGGACGGTCGTGTGGTCCCGTCCGCCAAAGGCTTCTCCGATGTTGGGCAGGCTCAGTTCCGTGAGTTCCTTGGCCAGTGCCATGGCAATCTGCCTGGGCCGTGCAATGGCTCGAGAACGTTTAGGTGAGAACATGTCCGAGACCTTGATTTTATAGTAATCGGCTACAGTCTTCTGAATATTCTCGACGGATATCTGGCGGTTCTGAACTGCCAGCAGATCCTTGAGCGCTTCTTTAGCTACCGGGAGCGTGATGGGCTGATTGTGGAACTTTGAATAGGCCATGACCCGCTTTAAGGCCCCTTCCAGTTCCCGGACGTTGGAACGAATCTGCTTGGCGATGAAAAACGCGACCTCGGAGTTGAGTTCAACTTTTTCCGCTTTCGCCTTGTTGAGGAGAATGGCGACGCGCATCTCCAGTTCGGGGGGCTCGATGGCGACGGTCAGCCCCCAACCGAAACGGGAGATGAGTCGTTCATCAATCCCGCCGATCTGTTTCGGATACGTGTCACAGGTGATGACAACCTGTTTTCGTGCTTCGATGAGCGCGTTGAAGGTATAGAAGAACTCTTCCTGGGTGCGAGATTTGCCGCTGAAGAATTGAATGTCGTCGATGAGCAGCAGATCCAGGGAATGGTAATAGCGCTTGAAGTCATCGAATGCTTTGTGCTGGTAGGCCTTCACGACGTCGGAGACGTAACGTTCCGCATGGAGATAGCTGATCTTGGCATTCGGGTTCAACTGGCGCATCTGGTTTCCGATGGCCTGGATGAGGTGGGTCTTGCCTAGTCCGACGCCTCCGTAGATGAATAGCGGGTTGTAGGCTACGCCAGGATTCTCCGTGACTTGCATGGCTGCGGCAAGTGCGAGGTGATTCGCTTTGCCGGCGACGAAGTTGTCGAAGGTGAAATTGGGATTGAGTTGCGGCGTCTCGGACTTTTCGCGTTTTGTCTTAGCCGCAGGCTTGGTCGGTTCGGGAGGCTTGGTTTCCGTAACAGGCTTGGCCGTCGGGGCATGGATGCCCAAGGATATCTGAAGGGGCGTGGCGAAATGCTCTTGGGCCATTTGCTCGATGTGACTCAGGAAGCGGTCTTTGACCCACTGCAGGACGAAGCGGTTGGGCGCGAGGATGCGCAGGCCCTCGCCGGTGGTCTCATAATTGAGTGGCTTGATCCAGGTGTTGAATTGCTGCTCGGTGAGCTCTTGCTTGAAGCGATTCAGGCAGTTGAGCCAGAAACTATCCATGGAGTGGGGAGCCGACGGAAAATTGGTCGCCTATTGTATTCGTTTTGCCCTGGGTTATCCACAGGGGGCCGATCAGGAAACGGTTGACAGAAAATGGCGTTTGCAGGTTAAATTACGGGTTTTCTGTCATTTTTCATCACGGGACTTCAGATCATGAAACGTACCTATCAACCGTCGGTTGTCAAAAGAAAACGCACCCACGGCTTCCTGGTTCGGATGCGCTCTCGGGGCGGCCGGGCCGTTATCCGTGCTCGTCGTGCCAAAGGGCGGGCGAAGCTGGCTGTTTGAGTCCGTGGCCGCGCCACCGAAGCCGAGCAGCTTGCGTAGATTGACGAAAACGGATGATTTTTCATCCGTTTTTCGTTTCAGATGTCAGGAGAGCGGAATCTACCTTCGTGTCCTGGGGCGTCCGAACGGATTCGATTTTCCCCGGCTGGGCATGGTTGTCCGCAAGAAGGCCGTAGCCCACGCGGTGAAGCGGAACTATATCCGCCGTGTCATCCGGGAGACCTTTCAACGCAACCAAGTCGGACTGGCCGGTTTGGATGTTGTCGTTCAGGTCCAGCAGAGCTTCAACCGGGAGTCCAGGAAAGGGGCGGTGGATGAACTCCTGCAACATTTCGCGGCCATAGTGCGATGTCGAGACTCCTGATTGCCTTGGTCAAGGCATACCGATATTTGATCAGCCCCATGCTAGGGCCGCGCTGCCGTTTTACGCCCACATGCTCGGAATACGCGCTGGAGGCCCTGCAAAAGCACGGTGCGCTGAAAGGCGGTATCCTCACGATCAAACGCGTGGCCCGCTGCCACCCCTACCATCCCGGCGGTTATGACCCCGTGCCCTGATGAAGCACATATAAATTAAGGCCATTGACTGGAATATGGATACCCAAAAGATTGTGTTGTTCGTCGTGATGTCCTTTGCTCTCCTGGTCTTATGGGATGAGTGGCAGAAGGAACATGCGCCCCATCCCCCCGTAGCCTCGGTCAAACAAACGACCACCCAGTCGGCCAAGGCAGATGGCACGGTTCCGGTGGCCACCAGCGCGGCTACTCAAAAGGCGAGCACGCCCTCTGCGGGGCTGGTGACATCCGGAGGACAACGCATCCAAGTGACCACCGATACGCTGGTGGCCGACATAGATACTTTGGGGGGTGACATCCGGACCCTTCGATTCGTTGCCCATCGGGATGCCGAGGACAAGAAAAAGGGTTTCCAGCTCTTCGATGATCGTCCCGAAGATCTCTATGTACCCCAGAGCGGGCTTCTGGGCGGAGATCTGCCTACCCACAAGGTCCCCTACTCCACGGAGAAGACCCACTATTCTCTGTCTCAGGGAGAAGAGGCGCTCAAGGTCGTCCTGCATTGGCAGGGTGCCAATGGAGTGACAGTGGAGAAGACCCT
>CAZGQL010000127.1:7478-13135 GCA_964527905.1 uncultured Syntrophobacteraceae bacterium | reverse complement strand
CGGGCCGCCCTGTATAATCGATACGCTGAAGTGACCATCGAGAGTGCCGGGCTCCCCGCGCGGGAAGCCTGCACGGTGCTCCTGGAGACCTTAAGGGAACGCAGGCTGGTGCGATGCCATTTTTGCGCGGAGGAGCACCTCGCGCGGCTCTTCCCGCCCTCAGCCTGACGGCAGGCCGCCGGGGGTCAGATCGAAACCCAATCGTTTGCATCGTGCTCTTCCCGGGTGAGGAAACGTGGATCTGGGAGACAAACTGAAGATCTTGGCCACGGCGGCCCGCTACGACGCCTCCTGCGCGTCGAGCGGCAGCCGACGCCCCCGAATAGCCGAACGCCTGGGGAACACCGTCCCAAGCGGCATCTGTCATTCGTTCACGGAAGACGGTCGCTGCGTTTCGCTCCTCAAGGTGCTCTTCACCAACCATTGCATCTACGACTGTTCTTACTGTGTCAATCGCTCCAGTAACGACATTCCCCGGGCCGCCTTCACCGCCCGGGAACTGGTCGATTTGACCTTGAGCTTTTACCGACGCAATTATATCGAAGGGCTGTTTCTGTCCTCTGGGATTCTCAAGAGCCCCGACGACACCATGGAGCGGCTGGTCAACGTGGCCCGCACGCTTCGGCTGCACCACGGTTACAACGGTTACATCCACCTGAAGTGCATTCCGGGGGCCGGCGAGCGGCTTGTGAGGGAAGCGGGCCTGTACGCGGACCGCCTGAGCGTCAACATCGAGCTCCCGTCCGAGGCGAGTCTGCGGCGCCTGGCGTCGGACAAGACATACCCGGCCATCCTCGGTCCGATGCAACAGATCCGGGACGGCATCCTCGAACATCGGGACGCGCGCCGAACCATCCGATCCGCCCCGTCGTTTGCGCCGGCAGGCCAAAGCACCCAGCTCATCGTCGGCGCCAGCCCCGAGTCCGACTACGAAATCCTTCACCTCGCCCGGGACCTCTACCGGACACGTGACTTGAGGCGCGTTTACTATTCCGCCTTTGTTCCGGTCAACCCCGACGATTCCAGGCTGCCGGTGACGGGGGAGCCTCCCTTGCAGCGTGAGAACCGGCTTTACCAGTCCGACTGGCTTCTCCGCCTCTACGGGTTTGACCTTGATGAAATCCTGACACCCGACCAGCCCGATCTCGACCTGCGGATCGATCCAAAGCACGCCTATGCCTTACGCCATCCCGAGCGGTTCCCCGTGGATCTCAACCGCGCCGACTTCGAACAAATCTTGCGGGTTCCCGGCATCGGGCTCCAATCGGCCCGACGCCTGGTGAGTCTGCGTCGCGAACGGGCGATCCGTTGGGAGCACCTCGCCCGAATCGGAGTCGTGTTGAAGCGCGCCGCCCCATTCATCCGGTGCCTAGGGATGACAGGAACCGAAAGGGACCAACCTGCCCCAGGAGAGGGACCGGCGGGCAACCGGTCCGGCCGATCCGTTCCCCTGAAATCCCGGTGCGTCCTGATCCACGATGGAACCTTCGAGGGGCTGCTGACGGCGGTTTTCGCAACCTACGAACGTAGACTGTTGCCCGATGCGGTGTCCCGCAAAGGCTCTTATCAGGCCGGTGTCTTTGACCGCTGCGTCGTCGTGGACACGGACTCCGAAAAGGCGGAGCGCGTCTGGCGGCGTCTCGACGAACTGGTGGGGAGCCGAGAGGCACGCCTGTTTTTGAGCGCGTTTCTCTCCGGGGAGCGTCACGTCGACGAGCTGATCCTGAGGGCGGTCCGAGAGGCCGTCGCACGGGAGCGGGGCGGTCGCCCGGAACCCCTGCAGTCCATGTTGCGAGAACTTGAAGCGGTCGGCCGGAAGGTCCTGCGGGAGGCGCACCGCATGCGCGGTTTCGTGAGATTCGAGCGCGTCTCCGAGGATCTGTACGTGGCCCTTATCGCCCCGAGGCATGACGTCCTGCCCCTGATCATGGAGCATTTCGAGAGGCGCTACGCCGACCAGCGATGGGTCATCTACGATACCTCACGGGACTACGGGGTGGTTTTCGACACCCGGGAAAGCTCGGAAATCCGGCTGCCCCGCGACCTCGTGGAGCGTCTCGAACGGGGAAGAGACTCGGGAGAAGGCTATGCCGCGCTCTGGAAGCAGTATTTCGACGCGCTCACCATTCCCGAGCGCAAGAACGAAGCCCTGCACTTGAAAAAACTTCCCCGGCGCTACTGGAAGTATCTTCCCGAGAAACGCCACTCGGCCCAGTGAACCGAACAGGACCATGGGCATTCCCGAAGAACATCGCTCCCGCTCCTCATTGCAACACGGTTTTGGAGGCGAAGCCTCATGACCCTACGTTTTTCCATTCGGCGAAAATTCGCTCTGGCCTTTCTCGGCTTGTCCGTGGTTCCCCTGAGTGTGCTGGGCTACACCACGCTGGAGAACCTACGCGTGATCGGCGAGCACGCCATCGAAAGCAGCACGAGCCAGCTCGAGCAGCGCGCCCGGGAAGCCCTCGAGCTGCGGGCCATTGACCTCGCCAACCGCGTGTCGCTGTTCCTCCATGCTTGCGAGGTGGATTTGTTCACGCTGAAAATGATGCCCCGCAGGGCCGAGGTTTATCGGGACTTCTCGGCCATCCACACCCGGACGATCTGGACACGGGAGGGAACCAACGCCCATCCTGTGGAGGTTCATCGGGAACTTCCCTTGTACCGCGAGCTGGCCTTCATCGATGCGGACGGAAGGGAACGGATTCGCATCTTGGACGATCAGATCGTGGAGGAGAGCGCGCTACGCGACGTGAGCCGGCCCGAGAACACGACGTACCGGTCCGAGCGGTATTTCGACGAAGCCCGACGGCTCGGCGACGGAGCGGTTTTTACCTCCCGCGTGACCGGTTGGCACGTGACCCAGGACGAACAGCTCCAGGGGGCAAAATCGCCCGAGGAGGCCGTGGAGGGGAGAAAGTACGAGGGGGTCGTCCGGATGGCTACTCCCTGTTTCACACCAGGCGGGCAATTCGATGGTCTGGTGATGCTCTCCATCGATCACCGCCATCTCATGGAGCTCACCCTCCACATTCTCCCGACGGAGGAGCGCTTCGTGGTTTTCCCGAGCTACTCGAGCGGGAACTATGCGTTCATGTTTGACGACGAAGGCTGGATCATTTCGCACCCCAAGTATAACAACATTCGCGGTCTCCGCCCCGATGGGAGCCTCTTCGATCCGACGGACCCCTCCTACACCCGGGAAGGGCTGCTCGAAGGGGACCTGCCTTTCAACCTCGATTACGTGAGCTTCATCAATCCGAACTACCCGCTCATCGCGCGGGAAGTGCGCGCGGGCCGCTCGGGGGTCACCAGCACGTTCAATGTCGGCGGCATTCCGAGGGTCATGGCGTATGCGCCCATCCATTACCGGCGCCCTCCATACGATCGCTTCGGAGTCTTCGGCGGCATCACCATTGGGGTCGAAACCGCAAAGTTCTCCGAACCCGCCGTCTTGACGCGAGCCCGCATCGACGAAATGGTGCGGCAGACCAAGCGCAACAGTCTGGTGATCCTCGGGGTGACGGCCGGAGTCGCCCTGTTGCTCGCCGTCGTCCTGGCCCGCCGCATCACCCGGCCCCTGCTCCTTCTCGCCGAACGGGCCCGCGAGATCGGCGCCGGAAGACACGAGGGCGAGGAAATCGTTGTCGCTACGGGGGACGAGCTGGAAATCCTGTCCCTGAACTTTGCCCAGATGGCCGCCGAAATCCAGGATACGCAGGCGAGCCTGAGGGAATCCCTGTCGGAGCTGGCCGAATCGAAGGACTCGGTCGAGCAGTACTCGAAGGCCCTCGAAAAACAGGTTCGGGTGCTCCGAAACGTTCACTATCTGAGCCATTATCTGAGCACGGGCTACGATCGAGAGTCGGTGCTTCACACCGTTCTCAAGGCCTGCGTCGAGGGGCTGGGCTACGATCGCGTGGTGCTCTATCTCATGGACCAGACCACTGGACGGCTCACGTGTCACAAAACCTTCGGCCTGAACGCCGATCAGGAGCGCCGCGCCCTTGCAACCACGTATGACGTGAACCATGACGATTGCATCCCCACGCGAGTGTTTCGCTCGGGAAAGAGCCTCTTCGTTCAGGACATCCAGGCGGAACCCCAGGCGACGGATCTGGACCTGCGGATCGCCGACGCGAGCGATCTGGAATCGGCGGTCTTCACCCCGCTCAAGAGCCGGGACCGGGTCATCGGGATCCTGGGTGCGGACACGAAGACCTCAAGGCGGGAAATCAGCGTGCTGGATGTGGAATCCTTGGAGATCTTCGCAAACGACGCAGCCCGGGCCATCGAGCTCTCGGAACTCTACGGGCGCCTCGTCTCCGAGCGTAACTTCGTGCGCTCCATCGTGACGCACATGACGAGCGGGATCATCACCCTGGACGACGCGGGACGGGTGACCTGGTTCAACCCGTGCAGCGAGGCTGTCCTGGGAATCCCTCAAAAAGATGCCCTGGGAAAGTCGTTCCGAGACCTTCTCCATGCGTTTCCGACACTGGTGGAGCTGATCGAGCATCATTGGAACCTGCCGGCCGGCACGGTGCAGTCGATCGAGCATCCGATCCCCCTGGCCGACGGCGGCCGGAGAATCCTGGAAATCCATTTTTCGACGATCCATCAGGAAAAGCAGCGACAGCGGATCTTCATGATGTTCCTCCGGGACGTTTCCCAACGCAGGCAGATGGAAGAGCACATCCGGCGCTCGGACCGGCTGGTGAGTCTCGGTGTTCTCGCGGCCGGGATCGCCCACGAAATGCGCAACCCCTTGACGGGGATTTCCCTGCTCATGGACGACCTACACGACCGCCTGAGCGGCCATCCACGGGAGCGGGAGCTCATCGAAAAATCCCTTCAGGAAATCGACCGATTGGAGAACCTCATCACGGGTCTCCTGGATTTCGCGGCCCCCGGGCGGCATGTGACCCTGCAGTCCAAATCGATCCACGAGGTGCTCGAAAGCACCCTGTTCCTGGTCCGTAAGCTGTGCAAAACCCAGCGTGTCGCCCTCGTGGTCCGGGACGAGCCGAAGGTGCCACCGCTTCTGCTGGACCCCGAAAAACTAAAACAGGCCCTGCTCAACTTGTTTCTCAATGCCATCCAGGCGATGCCGAACGGCGGAACCCTCTGCATCACCATCACACGGATCGATGCGGATGAATCGCTCCTGTCGCGCCCTTCCGTCCGGATCACGGTGGCCGACACGGGAACGGGCATCGACGAGGGCGACATCCCGTACATTTTTGACCCCTTCTTTAGCCGTCATCCTTCGGGCTGTGGTCTTGGCCTTGCAATCGTGCACACCATTATCGAGGAACACCAGGGCCGCATTTCGGTATCCAGTCGCTTGCACGAAGGCACCACTTTTCGAATTGATTTGCCCCTGGCCGACCCGAATCGAACCGAAACATGAGGTCCCTCCGATGGAAAAAATCCTCATCGTGGATGACGAAGCATTCATCTGCGAAAACCTCGAGCGCATCCTCGGGGAAGAACACTACGAGACGGTGGTGGCCAGCACTGGCAAGATGGCCCTCGATTCCCTCCGGCGGAATGCCATCGATCTGGTTTTCCTGGACCTCAACCTGCCCGACCGGCACGGTCTCGACATTCTAAAGGAAATCAAGTCGCTGGAGCCGGACCTGCTCGTGATCGTC
>CAZGQL010000127.1:0-7441 GCA_964527905.1 uncultured Syntrophobacteraceae bacterium | reverse complement strand
TGGAAGCCCTCAAGATGGGTGCCTACGACTACATCAAGAAGCCCTTCAAGGCCGACGTCATCAAGCTGATCGTGAAGCTGGCCCTGGAAACCCAAAGCCTCAAACGGGAGGTGCACGGCCTCAAAAAGCAGCACGAGGGATTCCTGGCGGACCGGAGTGTCGTCGCGGAAAGCCGGGCATTCCAGGACATCCTCCGGCAGGTCCGGGAAATCGCCCGCCACGCGGATGCAACGGTGCTCATCACGGGTGAGACCGGCACGGGGAAAGACCTGGTTGCCCGAACCGTTCACGCGTTGAGCCCCAGAGCATCGCGCCCCTTTCTCGAAATCAACTGTGCGGCCTTGCCGGAAAATCTGCTGGAAAGCGAGCTCTTCGGTCATGAGAGTGGGGCCTTCACGGGGGCAAGGGGACGCAAGATCGGGTTGTTCGAGGCGGCCAACCGGGGCACGATTCTCCTGGATGAGCTGGGAGAGATGGCACTGCCGCTTCAAGCCAAGCTGCTTCGGGTCCTCGAGGACAAGAAGATCCGACGCATCGGAGGCACCCAGCTCATTGAAGTGGACGTTCGGATCATTGCCGCCACCAACGCGGATCTGCGGGAAGCCATCCGGGAGAAGCGCTTTCGCGAGGACCTCTACTACCGGCTTCACGCCATCCCGCTGCACCTGCCCCCGCTTCGCGACCGTCCGGAAGACGTGACGGCCCTCGCCAAGACGTTCCTCACCGAGTACTCCAGGAAATATGGGCGGCATTTCCGTGGCATCGCCCCCGAAGCCCACGGGAGGCTGCTGTCGTATCGCTGGCCAGGAAACGTTCGGGAGTTGCGGCACGTGATTGAGCGCATTTGCATCCTCCATGACGGGGATTTGCTCTCCGAATCGCATCTGCCCAAGGAGCTTTCCGATCCTTGCGAGGCAGCGTTCGAGGGGTTCCTTCCGGTAGACTTTTCCATTCCCGCCGAAGGCATCAACCTCGATCAAATCGTTGACCGGTTCACCCTATCCCTGATCGAGCGAGTTCTCAGGATGGCGGACGGCAACATTTCCCAGGCCGCCAAACTCCTGGGGATCCCCCGAGGCACCCTCCGTTACAAGCTCGAGAAGTATCAGCTGGAATCGTCTTCGAACTGAAGCGCACCCAAACGCCGCTCCCTGGCTTTCAAGAACAGGCTCGGTGCTCTCGGCTTCTTCGGCGATCCCAGGTCCATGACAGGCGGCGGCTTTTCGTCGGACATGGCGGTTTTCCGCCAGGTACCGTAAACGGTTCTCCCGTGAAGGGCGACGGGGGCGCCGCAAGCTCTCGAGGGAAGTCGGCACCTGATCAGAATGGCGATCCATGGCGATTTTTCGCCATGAAGAGCCGAGGTTGCCCGCGGACAACCCTCCACAGGCCGTCATCGTTCTTGCCCTCGCCGTGCGGTCGCGACGCACGGAAGGGGGCGACAGCACGCCTTTCCTAGATTCCGGCCCGAAGGGAGACCTTCTTTTCGATGGCTTGGACCGCATCGCACAACGCTTGCAAAAGTGGGCATTTCGACCGGCATGTGGTTCAGGGCAAGACAATCGGGGGGGCATCCATCCGCCCCAGAGCATATGAGGATTCCATAAACCTTCAACTTTCAATGTGAGGCGGGGTCTCATGGACGACAAGTTCACCCACGGTCTGGTGATCACCTTCGTGGGAATGGGAGGCACACTGGTCAGCCTCTGGTTCATCACGTTCGTGATCGCACTTTTGAAGAAGCTCTTTCCGTATCGGGAAGAACAGGAAAAGAACGGAAAGGAGATCGCCTGATGCTTGATATGATCCAGAACGGCATGCTCTCCCTGTTCATGGGAGCCAGTGCCCTCACGGTGCAAAACGTCGTCATGATCGCCGCCGGGTGCGGGCTTTTGTTCCTCGGAATCAAGAAAGATTACGAACCGCTCCTCCTCGTGCCCATCGGTTTTGGCGCAATTCTCGTGAACATCCCCCTGGCGGGCATGATGGGCGAAGGGGGTCTGCTCAGACATTTCTATGATTTCGGCGTCATCACCGAGATCTTCCCGTGCCTCATTTTCATCGGCATCGGAGCCATGACGGATTTCACGCCGCTGCTCGAGAATCCGAAGATCCTGCTCCTCGGTGCGGCAGGGCAGTTTGGAATCTTTCTCACCCTGCTCCTCGCCATGGGGCTTGGGTTCAACCTGCTGGATTCGGTGGCGATCGGCATCATCGGCGCTTGCGACGGGCCGACGTCCATCTACGTGACGTCCAAGTACGCTCCGCATCTTCTGGGGGCCGTTTCGGTCGCCGCATACTCCTACATGTCCCTCGTGCCGCTCATTCAACCCCCGATCATGCGGGCCCTGACCACCGATAAGGAGCGTAAGGTTCGGATGGAATATCCCGCCAGGTCGGTTTCCAAGAACCTGAAGATCATCTTCCCGATCGCGGTCACCGTCATCACCTGTCTCATCGCCCCCATGGGCACTCCCCTCATGGGCATGCTCATGCTCGGCAACCTCATGAAGGAATCCGGAGTGGTCGCCCGGCTCACCAAAGCTTCCGAAAACGAGCTGACCAATATCGTCACGCTCCTGCTCGGCCTCTCGATCGGAGCGACCATGGATGGCACCACTTTCCTCAAGGGCCAGACACTGCTCATTCTCGGCCTCGGGCTTCTAGCCATTTGCCTCGACACCGTGATGGGCGTGCTGTTCGGCAAGCTCATGTGCTTCGTGACCGGCGGCAAGATCAACCCCCTCATTGGGGCGGCGGGGATTTCCGCCTACCCCATGGCCGCTCGGGTGGTGCAAACGGAGGGCCGGCGTTACGACACCAACAACTGGCTCCTGATGCACGCGATGGGGGCGAACACCGGAGGTCAGGTGGGCTCCATCATGGCCGCCGGGATCATGCTCTCCGTGCTCAAGGGCCTCGGATTGGGTTAACCGTGGAGGAAGATCGTTCCAGACTTCCAGGAAAGGAAAATGTCCATGAAAGTGAAAGACTACATGGTCCCCCTGTCCGACTGCGCACGGGTGGCGGAGGACCGCAGCCTCTACGATGCCGTGCTGATGCTCGAAGCCTGCCGTCAGCGTTTCGAGCACAGCGACTACCGACCGCGGGTCGTCCTGGTGTACGACAAAGACTTCAAAATCATCGGAAGCCTGCGTCAGCTCGACATGCTCCGAGCCATCGCCCCCGGGCGAGACCCCGTCGGCTCGGAATCGGCCTCCACTCCCAAGAACTGGGGCGAGGTGTGGGCCAATCTGAACCGGTCGGCCCGCTCGATCCGGGTCAAGGACGTGATGTACCGCTACGGCGAGCAGGAATACGTGAACGAGGATTCCTCCATGGAAGAGGCCATGTCCCGGTTGGTGGACGGACCGTATCTGAACCTGGTGGTGACTTCCAACGGAGAGTCCATTGGGATTCTGAGGCTGAGCGACATCTTCGCGATGGCTTGCAGGGACATCAAGAAATCCGGCATGCATTGAGATGGCAGGGCCCGGACGACATGGGTCGGCCCCGGCCCTTCCCCGAGACCCAGAAGGATCCGAACCATGACCGAAATCGCAATCGAACAGCAACGCAAGGAGATCAAGAGTCTCTCCGAGGTCAAGGAAACCCTCTCCCCGGAGGAGGAGCGGTTTGAACGCTGGCGCAACACCATCGGGTTGGGACTGGGCCCCCTCGTCGCACTCCTCGTTTATCTCATGCCCATGCCGTCCCTGACACCCGAGGCCCACATTCTGGCCGCCATCATCAGCTGGGTCGGCATCTGGTGGATCACCGAACCCATTCCGATTCCCGTAAGCGCCCTCCTGGGCGCCGTGCTTTGCGTTGTGTTCGGCATCGCGGACGCCAAGAAGGTCTTCGCCCCCTTTGCCGATCCGATCATCTACCTGTTTTTCGGCAGCTTCCTGCTGGCGGAGGCCATGGCCATCCACGCTTTGGACAAGCGTTTCGCCTATGCGATCATGTCCCTTAAATCGGTCGGGAACTCGACGGGTCGCATTCTGTGCGCCTTCGGCATCATCTGCGCCTTCCTTTCCATGTGGATCAGCAACACGGCCTCCACCGCCATGATGTTCCCCATCGCCCTGGGGATCGTCTACGCCCTGGCTGACATCACTTACCAGCAGACCGGAAGGAGCATCGATCCCACCAAGCTGCGCTTCGGCACCGGGATGATGCTCATGGCAGCCTATGCCGCGTCCGCAGGCGGCATTGGGACCCCGGTCGGCACCCCGCCAAACCTCATCGGCATCGCCATGATCGAGAAATTCTGCCAGGTGAAGATCCCGTTCTTCCAGTGGATGTCCTTCGCGATCCCCCTTCTGCTCCTCCTGTTCGGCCTTCTGTTCGCTCTGATGTATTTCCTGCATAAACCGGAAGTGTCACGGGTCGAGGGGAGCCAGGAATACGTGAAGCGGGAGCAGGCACAACTCGGTCAGTGGACCCGGGGTCAGAAAAACGCGATGATCGCCTTCCTCGTGACCGTCTCGCTCTGGCTCATCCCCGGCGTCCTGGCCGTGCTGTACGGTACGGATGCCCCCATTTCCAAAAGCTACAACAAGTACATGCCCGAAGGCGTGGCGGCCCTGATCGGCGGAGCGCTCCTCTTCTTGCTGCCAGTGAACTGGAAGGAACGGGAATTCACGCTCTCCTGGGGTCAGGCCGTCAAGATCGACTGGGGAACCCTGCTGCTCTTTGGGGGCGGGATCACCCTGGGCAATCTGATGTTCGAGTTCAAGCTGGCCGAGGTCATCGGCAAGAACCTGCTGGCGTTGAGCGGCGCCACCTCGGTTTGGGGCATCACCTTCGGCGCCATTTTCCTCGCCTTCCTGGTGAGCGAGACTTCCTCGACCACGGCTTCCGCCAATATGGTGGTGCCCGTCATGATCTCGCTCGCCCAGGCCGCCGGGGTAAACCCCATCCCGCCAGCCATTGGGGCGACGCTTGGCGCCAGCTGGGGCTTCATGCTTCCCGTATCCACCCCGCCCAATGCCATCGTGTATGGTTCGGGGATGGTCCCCATCACCAAGATGATCCGCGCGGGGATTTTCTTTGATCTCCTAGGCGGACTGGTGATTTGGCTGGGGCTTTGGCTGCTGCTTCCATTGGTGGGGCTGGGCTAAAAGGCTACCGGGGACAGGGTCCGGCGGATCGCCGACAGGGTTTGGACGACACAGCGGAGCGGAAAACGACAAGGAGCTGAGCGATGGCGCACTTGACCTTCCACGGCGTGCTTCCCACCGGCCACCGGGAGCTGGGGGATGCCAAGGGTCCCGGTGGATCCGGGGTCTTCGACATGTTCTTCGAAAACATTGACCTGCCTGGTTGCGCGAATCTCCCGGGACTGATCGTCCTGGCCACCAAGGAGGTGGACCTGGACAAAAACTTCATCACCATCAACCCGCCGGACACCATCACCCAGATGGGATTTGATGAAGCCAAGGGAACGGAGAGCTTCATTTGGCGGATTCTTCCCAACCCGAGCGAAACCTGGGTCCTGCAGATGCACCAAATCCCGGCCGGGCGCCTCAAGCCCAAAGGCAACGTGCTCGGGATCCACACGCGCAACGACAAGGGCGAGCAGGCGCGGGTGCGGGACGATTTCTCCATCGCGCGGATCTTCATCGTTTACCACGCGACCGAATGAGCCCATGGATCCGCACCTGTGGATGTCCTGGGCAAGCTGCCGGGCATGAATCCCCACCAAGAGCAATCCGCTGCCGGTTTCCAGGCTTGAGTCTGGAAACCGGCGTTCACGGCGACTCCAAACCAAACGATCGGCTCAGACGTATTCCGGGTAGTTGGGCTCATACATGATGGAACGGACATGTTCCGCGATATCGACCGGCCTCGGACGGCTCGCGAGCCCTTGGCTGTAGGCCATCTCCGCCACGGCGACGGCGATCGCGGTCGACACCTCCCGGATCCTGGTGAGCGGCGGGTAAATGCGTCCCTGGGCCATGTCCGCCTCCGTGACCTGTTCGGCGACGACCTTCGCCGCCGCCAAGAACATGCCATCGGAAATGTTCCAGGCTCCCGCCGCGATCGCCCCCAAGCCCACACCCGGAAAGATGTACACATTGTTGCCCTGGGCGGGCACCAGGGTCCTGCCACCGTAGGACACCGGGGCAAACGGGCTTCCACTGGCGAAGATCGCCCGCCCCTCCGTGAAGGCATAGGCCTCCTCGGCCGTGCATTCCGAATTGGACGTCGGATTGGACAGGGCAAACACCATGGGCCGCGCATTGTGCCTGGCCATGGCTTCGAGCACCTCTCGAGTGAACATCCCGCCCTTGCCCGAAACCCCGATCAGTGCCGTCGGGCGAAGGGATTCGACCGCCGCGGCGAGGTCAGGAATAAATGGGTGGTCGTGGGCGAACTGGAGTTTGTGGCTCTTCAGATCCGTTCTGTCCTTGACGATCAACCCCTGGGAATCCATGAACCAGCAACGCCCTCTTGCCTCGTCCAGGGTCGCCCCCTCCGACGCCATGGCGGAGACGATGAGCTCCCCCGTTCCGATGCCGGCCTCTCCGGCCCCCAGGAACAGGACCTTTTGGTCCGAAAGCGTTCCGCCGGTGAGTCGAAGACCCGAGTAAAGCCCGGCCAAGGCGACGGCCGCGGTGCCCTGGATGTCGTCGTTGAAACAGCACACGCGGTTGCGGTAGCGCTGGAGGAACCGGAAGGCATTACGGTTGGCGAAATCCTCGAACTGGATGATCGCACGCGGGAAAACCTGCTGGACAGCCAAGACGAACTCCTCGATCAGCTCGTCATACGCCTCCCCCCGCAGCCTCCGCTGCCGAAGCCCGATGTAGAGCGGATCGTTCAGGAGCTTCTCGTTTTCCGTCCCCACATCGATCGTGACCGGCAGGCTCACGGATGGATGGATCCCGGCGCACGCCGTGTAGAGGGCCAGCTTCCCCACGGGGATGCCCATGCCGTCCGCGCCCAGATCCCCCAACCCCAGAATGCGTTCCCCATCCGTCACCACAATGATCCGAATGTCCGTATAGGGCCAGTTGCGAAGGAGCCTCGCAATCTGGCCCCGATCGTTGGCTGAGATGAAGATCCCTCTGGGCCGACGGAAGATGTGGCCGAACTCCAGGCAAGCCTGACCCACCGTGGGCGTGTAGACGATGGGCATCAGCTGTTCGATGTTGTCGAGTAGAACTCGGTAAAACAGCGTCTTGTTGCGATCCTGCAGGCTGATCAAGAAGATGTACTTTTCCAAGTCATTGGGCTTTCTTTGCAGATTACCCATCACCCGACGCACTTGTTCCTCGATGGTGTGGACCCGAGGGGGCAGCAACCCCCGGATCCCCAGGGCGTCCCGCTCCGCGTCGGTGAACGCCGTGCCCTTGTTCAGCGTCGGGTCGCGCAGCAGCGTCATCCCGCGCGGAAACCACTCGGGCAAGGGCGGCGGCAGGATGCGCTTCTT
>CAZGQL010000126.1:0-13400 GCA_964527905.1 uncultured Syntrophobacteraceae bacterium | reverse complement strand
CGTCGTCCCCGCGAAGGCGGGGACCCAGCGAAAACTCGCGGATCCCTGAATCACCCCTCAGGGAGGAAGATTCCGTGCAGTCGCGGCGATGTGGCAAAGGAGCCTCGACATAGTTTCACCAAATGTGGTGACCAACGGGACATTACAGACCTCGCGCGTACCTCCCGTCCTTCCCGCGCAGGCGGAAATCCAGTGCAATCGATGAGCTCTGGGCCCCCGCCTTCGCGGGGGCGACGAATAGTAGTGCCCTGAGCGATGGGAGTTATCGACGGGGGTGACGAGATTTGGTGGCGGGTGCAGCGGGAGTCGTTTGTAGACGGGACGCGAGGATCTCGAAGGATCGGCTTACCCCCTTACGTCGTCCCCGCGAAGGCGGGGACCCAGGGAAAACTCGCGGATCCCGGAATCACCCCTCAGGGACGAAGATTCCCTGCAGTCGCGACGATGTGGCAAAGGGGCCTCGACACAGTTCCACCAAAAGAGTTGACCAACGGGACATTGCACAGCGCGCACGTACCTTTCGTCCTTCCCGCGCAGGCGGCAATCCAGTGCGATCGATGAGCTCTGGGCCCCCGCCTTCGCGGGGGCGACGGGGGGAGCTGATGGAGGGGATGAAGGGGACTAGGACAGGCACCTGTGCGGCGTTCCAGGGGGGCGGCCGAATCCATGAAAGACCGTGCGCGATAGGCCAGGATCGTAGAGTGATCGGAAGCAGAACAATGCTGCGTGGGAAGCGCGCCGGATCTGTTCGTTCGCGGATGCCCCGGGGCGGAAGAGCGCACGGTGCTCGACAAGCTCGGTCGGATCGTCGAGGAGGTGATCGACCCCCATCGCCTAGACAGGAAGACGCTGCCACTGGCAACATCCGGACGTGGTTTTGCCAACCGGATGCAGCACGTGGTTTGATCGAATTTCGTGTTGAAGGGCCTCTTCTGTAGGCGGAGTATTATAGACAATCATGAGTCGCACGCTGTTCGTCCTGTTCAATCACACCCTGACACCCGAGCAGGAAGCCGACGCCCGTGCCTCCCTCGGTGTCACCCGCGTCGTCGAGGCACCGGAGATGGTCCGCGCCCTGTGGCGGGACGTCCCGCCCGAGCCGTCCGGGATCGCCCCCCTTTTTGCTCCGGTCCGCGACTGGCTCACGGCCGAATCCCGCGTCAACGACTGCGTCCTCATCCAGGGGGATTTCGGAGCCACCTATCTCATGGTGCGCTTTGCCATCGAAATCGGTTTGGTGCCGCTTTATTCCACAACCGGTCGGGAAGCGACGGAAGCCCTTCAGCCCGACGGCAGCATCCAGCTCACCCACCGGTTCCGGCACGTGCGATTCAGAGCATACGGAGAATGAAGCCATGGCTCACGTTTACCTGTCATTCCTGGGGACCAACGACTATGTCGAGTGCTATTACTACCGAGACGGATTTCAGATGGACCGCCCCGTCCGCTTCGTCCAGGAGGCAACGATACGCGACAATTGCATGGACTGGGGCCAGGCCGACCGGATCATCATCTTCACCACCAAGGATGCCTATGATAAGAACTGGTGCGATGACGGGCACTTCGATCCGAAGACGGACGAGCGATTGAAACGCAAGGGACTAAAGTCTTGCCTGAGCGAGCTGAAAATCACTGTTCCCTTTTCCCAGCGGTGGATTCCCGAGGGCAATGAGGAACAGGAAATCTGGGAGATTTTCGACAAGGTCTCCGGGTCCCTCGAGGAAGGAGACGAGGTGGTGTTTGACATCACTCACGCCTTCCGGTCCATCCCCTTGCTCGCCATCGTAGTCCTCAACTACGTGAAGGTGCTCAAGCGGGTCAAACTGAAGGGGATCTTCTACGGAGCATTCGAAGCCCTTGGCCCCATCCATCATGTCCGCACGATGCCCGTCAAAGACCGCCAAGTCAGGATCTTGGATCTCACTTCCCTCGACCGCCTCATGGATTGGACGATTGCCACGGACCGGTTCCTGGCGACGGGAGATGCCGGAATGGCCGGAAGTCTGGCGCGCTCGGGCGTCATGAGCCTCTTGCGGGAATCGAGAGGGAGGGATTTGGCGGCTCGGTCCATCCGGGAAATGGGCGATGCCATGGAGGATTTCAGCAGGATGATTTTCACGTGCAGGGGTCCTGAGATCGAGGCAACGGCTGGCAAGTTGAAGGCGAAGCTCCGCGCCGCCCGCGAGCTCGATCTCCCGCGGCCATTCCTCCCGCTTTTCCAGCGGCTTGAACAGCGCCTGAACCCCTTCGGATCGGACTCGCTTCGAGATGGGCTTGCCGCCGCACGCTGGTGCGTGGACCATAACCTGATCCAACAAGGATACACCATTCTTGAGGAAGTGATCTTCAGTCACGTTGTCGTCGAAGCGGGCGGAGACCCACTAGCTCACTCACACCGTGAAATCGCCTCAGAGGCTTTTGTCGTGGTCTCTATGGGATGGATTGAAGACCGTAGCAGATGGGGAAAATACGCACTCAAGGACCCGGATATGGCCATGAAAATGATCGATTTTATCCGGAACTGCGGGGAGCTTCACAGGGCGGTAGGTGGGCTGCGCGCGCGCCGAAACGACATCAATCATGCGGGCTTCACCCAGGGGCGCCTGACCGTCGCGAAGGCCAACGAGTTTGTTTCGGACTTGCGGGATTACATGGGCCAAGTGGAGCGCGCCTTGTTTTCCAAGTGCGGAGACTCCCCTTGAGTATCAAGGTAAACGGGTCCCTCCGAAAAGGACCGTTCCAGCGCGGTTTGGGCTTCGGGCGGCAGGTCAAGCGGCAGGAACCAGGCGGCGGGTTAAAGGTAGTCCTCGCCGCTTTCGTCGATGACGCGCAGATCATCTTTTTCGGCCTCGGCGTCCTCGAGGATGCGATAGAGCTTGTGGCGCTCCAGGGAAACCGGGTACTCCGACTTGTCGACACAGACGGCATACCGCGTTCGGCTCATGCTGACATCCTTTCCTGCCTCAATCCAGGTAGTGTTTCCGCTTGATTTCCTTGCGGCCGATCCCGTGCGCCTCATACCCATGCAGCTCCGCCCGCCTCACGGATCCGTTCCGGAGACGAACGACGGCCACACCTTTCAGCTTGCGCCAACGACCTGGTCCGTAGCACTTCCTCAGGCGCGGCGCATCCAAAATGGCGCTATCGACAGCGATGATTTCGATCTCCTTGATGTCGCGGATGATCTCTACCACGGCAACTCCCCCTCTTCGATCAATGCTACCATACTTGAGGCGTGGATGAGACGGCCCCGGACTTCCCTTCCTGGGCCTGCGCATCGTCGCCCCTATGGGACCCGGAGACCCTGTGCAGGGCGACAACCCTTGCCATTCGAGTGCATCTTTGCTTCAATGCCCGTCGTCTCCCTCAATGCACCCCCAAATCGTGGACGGGTCTGCCATGGCGAAGAGTCGACCAAGGCATGCAAGCATCTGGAGCTCCGAGACGGGGGCGAGATCGCCGGCGGTCCGGCCGATCGACCTCGATTGCCTGGGCGACGCCGTCCGTGCGCTGCCGCCCGCGTACTGGGAGCCGTCGATGCTGTTTCGAGGGGCGCCCGACTCGGGACTGCGAGAGGCCACGGGGGTTTTTCCCGCCACCTTCCGGTCGCCCCAAGGCACGCATCCCCTGTTTGTGCTCGAGCGGCTCCCGGGGCTCGGCCACCGGGTCTGCCCGTGCTCATCGAAGCGCTTCGGCGCCCGGCGACACATTCGCGCCGGCTGCGAGCTCGCCTACACGGGGCGCCGCATGGACCGCGATTCCTACCTCGTGGAGTCCTGCACCTTCAATCTGCCCCGGACGCCCGCCTTCCTCGAGCCGCTTCGGTTCCTGGGGCTGGTGCCGCCGGACTGCCTGGAGGATTGCGGGCCATGACCGACGCCGCCCCCTGGGACGCCTGGCTCACGGGGTCGGAATGCCTGCCCGCCCTGGAAGGCGTCGCCCGCTCGATCGTTCGGCTGGCCGGCCGCATCGGGCTTCCGGACGGACTCCTGCCCTGTGAGCCCCTGGAGCACCTCAGCGGGGGGGACCTCGAAGACTGTGTGCAGGCCATCGCCCACGACCTGTGGATCCATTTGCGCTCACGGCCCGATTCCTGGTGGAACGGCACGGCGGCGCGGTGGCTGTCGCACCAGGGGGAGCGCGCGCTGATCCTGCGCATCGGCCGCGATTACCTGCGTCACCTGAAGGACCAATCCCGTACCCACGGCCTCAGCCCCTGGCGGGCCCTCTACCGCAGGGTGCGGCAAGTGCTGCAGGAGGAAGCGTCCATTCCGTATCGCGCAACTTCTCGCGGGTCTTTTTACAGCCTCGATCCGGACGCACCGGAGCTGACCGACCCGACCGTGCTTCGGGCGGTTCCCTACGAGGGCTGGAGCTCCCCGTTGCACCTGGCGCCCGCGGCGGAGCTGCACCACCGGGACCGGTTGATTGCGCTGGCCCGTTTTTTCTGGGAGGAAGCCGCCCGGCACCTCGGGGGAAAAGGATGCTTCCTGCCCGTTCGCGAGCTGGTGCATTACCTGAGCCGCCATTACGACTGCTCGGGCCCCATCGCCGCTTCCTTTGGCCGTGAGGGGCCGCGCGATTCCGTGGAGGATCTCGCGACGGCCATGGAGGCGCCCGGAGCTGACCTGGCCCCGGAGCTGGCCGTCGTCGGAGGAAAGATCCAAAGGCTTGCGGAGCAGCTGGTGGCGACCTGGGCGGAGAAGGAGCGCCGGGTCTTCTATTGGCTCCACGGTGAGGGGTTGACCCTGGAATCCGTCGCCGAGCGCATGGGCTACAAAGGAGCGAGCGGGGTGAGCTATATCCATCGGTCCGCCCTCGACCGACTGCGGGATTTTTGCCTGCTCTGGCCGGGGCTCTCGCCCCCGGACCTGGACGAGGAGCTTTTCGACGCCTTCGTGGAATGCGTGCTCGACGTTTGTAAAGGCAAGATCTGAAGCCGTCAGGGCATCCAAACGGTCGCGACGGCCAAGGGATTGCGGTTTCCGTTTCGACGACGGCGGACGCACTTCCTGGTAGACTGTCGGGAGCGGTTGCGGAATCCCATGGACCGTCATTTTCGCTCGGGTGGAAATCCCGTTTTCGATGAATTCCCGGCCCGCGCCTCCGCGGGGCTGACGGGATTTGGAGCTCTTGCGACGACCTCATCCGCGACTCACATGCACAGACTCCCGAAGGGTTGGAGACGAACGGGACCATGAAAAACGATGCCAGTTGGGAAAAGAAGCTCGCGTGGCAGGAAGCCTGGCAGGTGCGGGGCTGCCCCCCGGAAGCGATCCTGCGGGGAGCCTTTCCGACCCTCGAGCTCAAACGTCATCTCGAGGGTTGCCCGTTTTGCAGCGATCATCGCGACGCGCCGCCCCTCGGAACCAGGCTCCTCGAGGCCATGGCCGCGTTCGACCGGGCGGCTGCGAAGCCTGCGGGAGGCGAACGAGCCCCGGGAGAGATCTGGTCCGTCCGCCGCTCCCTGGCAGGCTGGGGTCCCGGAGATCGGCACTACAACCCGCCCCTGGTCCTGATCCTCGAAAGACCCGGGGATCCGTCGGAGGCGGTCCGCGTGGCGCAGGTCTACCACGATCCCGCGCTGGCCGGCCCCGGGGACGTCCCACTGGCGGAGGACCTGTTCGCCGAATCCTGGAATGTTTACACGGTCTCGGAGCGCGATCTCGAAACCTGCTTCGGCCGCGCCGACGAATCGGCCCTCGAGGCGGTACTCGAGGCCGCAGCCACCGGCATCCCCTCCCTTGACGCCGAAGCTTCTCCCGTTCTCGAGGCGTTTCGACGGCTTGAGATCGAAGTGGGCGCGTTTTTCGCCCTCCCGTCGGTCGAACGGATGCTGCGTCGAGCTGAAGGAACACCTTCGGCGCGGCTCCGTTCCCACTTCCAGGACCCGAAATCCCTGGTTGCGCACTTCAGGGACCGCCACCCGTCCCTAAGCCTCCCGGGTGGTGCCGGTGCCCCTTTGGAGGCTCTCGCCCTGGCCCGGTTCTCCGACGAAGAGCTGCCCCTGGCCGCCGCAGGGGATGCAAACCGCATCCTGGTTCATCGGGTCATCTGGACGGCCGAGGGCCCGGACCTCCGCGCGGTTCGGGCGGAGCTGACCTTCTGGAGGCACACGCCCGAGGGGCTCACGGTCGGGGGCCAAATCGAGGATCGAGTCGACCCGGGATCGGAGCTCCTGGCCTGGTGGGCCCTTCCCGATCGGCCGCCCACCGCCGCCGGGGACGTGACATGGTCCTGGGAAGGAGGCTTCTTCAGGGTCCAATTCCTGAATCTCGGCGCGGATGAGGTCGAGTCCGGCCGACTGGCGCTGCTCGTCTGCGATCCGGCCGAATCGACTGCGACCAACCCCGATGCGGATTCATGAGCCATGTTGCGCCGACCTCGGTGGTCCCTCGAGGAGCTCGATGCCTGGGCGCGCTGGGGGTACGCCTCCGAGCGCGCTCCGGATCTGCTCCGACCGCAGGATTTCTCATGGCCCGACCGCCCCATGGTCCTGGAGCAATGGATCGGTCGCGTCGAACCCGTCTACGGCTACCGCCTCACGGCCCAAGCCCTGGCGGGCGCCGCGCTCACCCGCTCGCCCCGCACGCCCCCTTGGGCCCTCGACTGGTGTGCCGACCGCATCGATCTTGCCAAGCTTGGCATGCCCTTCGACTGGACGCTGGCCTCGTCCCTTCCCTGGACGCTCGTCCCCTTGGCCCTCGCGGCCCCGCCTCCCGGTCTCGGTCGGATCACGTGGTGCCTCCTCGGGATCCTCCCCGCCACGTCGGACGGCCCCCGCACTCCGACCTGGTGGGAGCAGGTGACGGATGGTGAAGCGCGGGAAGCCGTCTCACAGGTCGCCGAGTTCCTCGAACGAGCGGAATCGGCTCGGATCGTCTTCTGGCCCCTTCTCATGACCCTCGAGAGCGTCCAGATCCGAGGTCCGTCCCTCGGCCTGCCCCTGTACCTGGCCGGCTGGGGTCTGAAACGGTCGGTCCGGCCCGAGGGGATCCTGGCGACCGGGGCTTTGGACCCGGACGGGCGTTTGCGCCCCGTCCAGTATCTCGAGACCAAAGCAAGGCTCGCCGCCCGCGAAGGGTTCCAGGCGCTGCTCGCCCCCGCCTCCCCTGCCCCGTTTCCCGAGCAGCCGCCGGGCTTGGAGCTGCTCATGGTCCGCGACCTGGATGAGGCCACGTGCCTCTTTCAGGGCTATGCCCCGGGCGGAGGCGACCGGCTGCTCCGGCAGATCCGGTCCGTCGGGGATCCCGACTGGCTGGCGGCGGGAGCGCATCTCTTGGGCCGCGAGGCATTCAGGCTCCCGGGAACCTTCGACCGATACACGGCCGCTTTGGACGCCATTCTCGTAAACCACACGCTGACCGTTTCCTTCCTGAGCACTCTCGAGCGCCTCGTGGACACGCCCGATGCCTGTCTGGAGAGCCTCAAGGAAATCCTGGAGCCGCTCGATGTCCATCGTGTGCTCGATCTCGGCGCCCGGTTCCCGCTCGCTGGCTTCCGACTCGCCCAGATTCACCTGGCGTGCGCCAACCACTGCGGCCATCCGCAGACCGCGCGCTGCTGGATTGACGTGAGCCGCCGGCTCGAGCCGTCCCTCGGCGCCTACGAAGAGCAGCTCACCCTCACGGCGGACCACCTCAGCCGGAGCCTGATCGCCGAACGACACAACCGGTATGATTTCAGGGCGTCGCTCCCCGAGGACCTGGAGGCCCTCCTTGCGGACCTGCGGGCGCTCCACGCCATGAGGCGGCGCCGGAGCCGGACGGCGGTCTGCGCGCCCCTTGGAAGGTTATGGGGGACCTTGGCTCAGGATGCCGGTTTCCGCGGTCCAACCGGTCTGGATTCGGTGCGGGAACGGGTCGAGTCCGCCCAGGAGGCCTTTGGCTCCGGGGCGGTTCCCGAATTCCGTGAGGACTGGCGGCGCCAGTTCTGTTACCTGGTGTACGCCTTCTTGGATGCCGACCGTTCCGGGGACGCCGGCGAAGCGCTGACGGCCTACCTGGAAGCCCCCCTGTGCGACCTCGAGCCCCTGGAGCGGCTCGATCGGCTGGACCCTTATCAGCACGCGGCCCTGGCGCGGTATCTCGCCGATACCGGAACCGCCGCCTCCTGGTACGTGGCCTGGGCCCAAAGGCAGGTCGATCGCCCGCTCCGCAGGCACCCGTGGCAGCTTTGGGCGTTCAACACGGGGATCATCGCGGAAGATCGCGAGCTCAGGAGCAGGCTCTGGACCCTCGCGACCGAATGTTGTCTGGCCCAGGACCCCACGGCGCAGGCCATGGCCCTTCTTCCCTTGAGTGCGATCTGGAAGGAGCGTCTAGCCGAGGAGGAATGGATCTTGAGCCGCACGCGTCGGGTCCTACGTCTCCTGCGCAGGGATACCCTGTCACGCGATCATTTCCGAACGCTGCTAGATCGGCGCAGCGAAGCCGAGGTCCTGGAGGCGGTTTATGCGCACCGGAAGCGGCTCTTCCCGTTCAGTTACCGATGAGGGATCCCCAACTGGGATTTAACCGTGAGTGAGTCTGAACTGAAATCACCCGATGGAGGAGTGTCGTGAATCACGTTTTCCATGTCGTGCGATGCCGCCCGGCCGTGCGCGCCGGCATTCTGCTGGCGGCCCTGCTGCTGGTCCCCGTGTGCACGGCCGGAGGGGCCGAGGGAGCCCGGACCGCGCAGCCCGCCTCCGATGCGGAAGGCATCCTTGTCGCCTTTGGGGACAGCTTGACCCAAGGGTTCGTCCTGCCTGAATCCGACGCCTATCCGGCGCAGCTCGAGCGTAGGCTTAGGGCTCAAGGGTACCGCTACAAGGTGATCAATGCGGGGATCAACGGGGAGACCAGCAGCGGGGCGCGCTCCCGTGTTAAGTGGATCCTTGCCTTGAAGCCGGACATCGTGATCCTGGAAACCGGCGCCAACGACGCGTTTAGGGGAATCCAGCCGGAGGTCATCGCACAGAACCTCACGGAGACCATCCGGGTCCTTCAGGAAGCGAACGTCGTGGTTGTCCTCGCGGGCATGCAAACGCTCTCGAACCTGGGGGCTGAATACGCCGCCGCCTTCAAGGAAATCTACCCGCGCGTGGCCCGGGAGCGGGGCGTGATCCTCATCCCGTTTTTCCTGGCCGGTGTCGCCGCCGAGCCCTCGCTGAATCTCCCGGACGGGATTCACCCCAACGCCAGGGGGCAGGAGATCGTGGCGGAGAATGTGCTTCCGTACGTGATCAAAGCCATCCGTCAGATCAAGCGTTGAGCCCGGGAGGGCATGGTGCCCCCGGTTCCGTCGATTGGATCTCGGGGGCTCGGCACACGCGCACCCAACCCCGGGTGTCCCGACGGACAGACATTCCCGCTTGCCCAGGCGGGAATCCAGCGGACTCCGACTGCGGGGAGACCCACCGGAAACATGCGGGGATGACGGTTGAGAAGCAGGGTCACCTCTTGGTGTGGCGCCGGGCTCAGTAAATCCCAGCGGCCCGGCGCAGATCCAGGAAGTAGGCCGGGTCCGGAACCCAGCCGAACTTGGAAGACTGTTTGAGATCGTCCCAGGCCCGATTGTAGTCTTTCAGGTGGTAGTAGCAGACAGAGCGGCTGTAGTAGGCTTCCGCGTAATTGGGATCGATTTCGACGGCCCGGGTGAGGTCCGCGATCGCCTGATGGTATTGCCCCATGCGGGCATGGGTCATGCCTTTGCCGAAGTAGGCGGCGTGCGAGCGGGGATCGATGGCCAGGGCCTGATCGAAGTTGGCCAGGGCCCCTCTCAGGTCCCCGGAACTCCGCAGGGCCTCTCCCCGTTCCGAGAGGACAGCGGCATTGGCGGGATCCAGCCGCAGGGATTCATTGAAGTCCGCGATGGCGTCGTCGTAGCGCCCCAGGTAGGCGTAAATGGATCCCCGTGCGGCATAAGCCCGCGCATCGCCTGGATGGAGCGAGATGACCCGGGTCATGTCTTCGACGGCCAGTTGGTGCCTCCCCTGGAACCCATGAGCGATCGCCCGCCCGTGATACGCCTCGGCATTGGCGGGATCGGCCTTGATGACCGCCTCGAAGTGGAACAGCGCCAGGTCGTACTGGTTGTTGGCCAGGGCTTCCTTGCCCAGCTGCAGCCGCGAAGGCTCGGGCTGCTGGTTCGTTTGATGCATCATGGGGGCGCAGTGGGTGAGCAGCAGCAAGCACGCGACGGGAGAGGCAAGGGCCTTCAGCATTCTCATTTGCAGATCCTCGTGGTGGGAAGTCGCTCCATCCGCCTCGATGCCAGGAGCGGCACATCATCAATTGGGGCGGTCCGGCGGGTCCGAGACGCGGCGGAGCTCCTGGAGGAACGCGGGGGCTGGTGCTCTACCAAGGCTTTCGGCCTTGTTCACGTCCCTCCAGGCCCTGCGGTAGTCCTTCTTGAGAAAGAAGCAGACCGCGCGGTTGTAGAAGGCTTCGTCGTAGTCCGGGTTCAAGTCTATGGCGCGATTGAAATCCGCGATGGCTTCCTCGCAGCGGCCCATCTTGCCGAGGGTCATGCCGCGGCCGCAATAGGCAAGGGCCGACCTCGAATCCGCCTGGATGGCCTGGTTGTAGTCACGGAGCGCCCCATCGAGGTCACCCGTGTTTCGCAGGGCCTCCCCCCGTTCCGCGAACACGATGGAGTCGCTCACCCCCAAGCGGATGGCCTCGCTCAGGTCCGCGGCCGCCAGCGGGTACATCTGCTTGTAGAGGTAGATGGATCCCCGGGCGGCGTAGGCGCGCGCGTCCTGGGGCGCGAGCCGGAGCACGTGCGTCAGGTCGGCCAGGGACCGGTCCTGGTCCCCCAGGGCGCCGTAGGCGATGGCCCTTCCCTGATACGCTTCCACGCTGGAAGGGTCGCGCTTGATGGCTTCGTCGAAATAGCCGATCGCGCGCTCGTAGCGCTCCCTGGCGAGGCTGTCCATGCCGCGCTTGACGTATCCGGCACCGGGCCCGCCTCCGTCCGGCTGGAAGGTGCCAGCGGCGCAGCCGGCCAAGAAGAGCACACAAACCAGCGGCAGCACGCCGCCCTTGAGCCTATTCATCCCTTTTCCCCTTCCATTCCTTTCCGCACCCAGAGCGGGCGCCGGGAGGCCGTCCAACCCAAAATCACGCGGACCCCGATGCTTCGACGTTGCCCGTTCATTGCAGTCGTTCCACGGCCCCCCTGGCCCATTCGCTCAATTGGGAGATGGCGGTGGAATTCACATCCGGTCTGGCGTCGGCCGCATTGAACCAGATTTTGCCCTCGGTCGGGATGCCCGCCGCGCAAATGTGCGGGTGGGGGGTCCCATCCCTCGAGATGACATGCAGGTCGTGCGTGACGTCCATGCCTCCCAGTTCGAACCGGAAATCCGGGTCCTCGTTGACGTACGTGCGGATCATGCCCTTTCGCAGCAGGTTCTGCGTCAGGGTGGAGGTGTCGTTCTTGATGCTGACACCGTGAATCCGTCCGTTCAGGATATGCCGCACGGTCTTGCGCGACCCCTTCACCCGGTCGCTTTCGACGACGAAGCAACCTTGTTGCTCATCGATGGACACCTTCGGGTTGGGACCCGAAAAAAGGACATAACCCATTTCGGCCAGCGTCAGGAGCTGCCGCGTGCTCTCGATGGGGGGGCCGACGGCAATGCGGTTGTTGACCCGGTCGAAGACCGAAACCAGATACTTGTGGGATTTGGCCGTGAGACCGCCGAAGTTGACGGCACTTCGAAGGACGTCCCGGCAGTCCCGGAATACGGAATCCACGGCACATTTCAGGGGGCTGGTCATGTTCCCCTTCTCGGCCTCCGCCAAGTCCTCCCGGATTCCATCCAGGACGAATCGGGTGTAGCTTTCAAACGAGTCGAACAGCACCTCCCCCTGCCGCCGCTCGATCTCCGCCAACGGATTCTCGAGCCACTCCCAGCTCAGCCGACGGGAATCCCCGGCGCATTGGTCGATGCAGTCGCGGCGTTCCCCATCCGACCGACAGCTTAGGTACCGCGGCCCAAAGTGGCCGCCCAGCAGCGTCGAGTAGTAAACGTACTCGATCTCTTGCCAGATGAGCGGAAAGAGGTCCTTTTGAAAATCCAGTTTCTCCTTGGCCGACTTGAGCGCTCGCACCGCATCGTAGGTGAAAATGGACGGCTGATACTGCGTTTGCTTTTGGTTGAAGGACCGCGCGCAATAGGGAAGCCCCAACCGTGAACCCAGCACGACCCGAGGCTCCCGGCCGTTCAAATGGTAGGTTTCGCCTTCGAACCAGCCTCCGCGTCCGATGCTGAACGCTCGCACGATATCGATGGCCGTCAGGCCCATGCCGATGACGTAGACCGTGTCCCCGCCCTCGATGTGGCGTGTTTTCTCGGGAATGGGATAGACGTCGTGAACATAGCTGACATTTTCGCCCCGCTCGCGACAGCGCTCCGCAAATTGGACCCATTGCTCTTCCCGAGACCCGGGAGGGATCCGCAGCCTGGAATGCCCCGTGGTGAGCAGGATTTCATCGGCGTCGATCGTTTCACCGTTTTCCAGAATCACCTTCTGTCCATGGCTGCAATCGATATCCACGGCGGAAGCCGTATGGCGTTTCAGGGTGACCCCGTCGGGAAGGTTCTTCTCCGTCCAGTCGAAGACCGCCGCCAGATACTGACCGTGATGGCATCTCCCCGGGTAGTCGTTCGGACCGAAGGGAAGCCCCTGAGCGGCGAGAAACCCATGGAGCGTTCGGATACTCGGGGAAGCCCTCCCCTCTGCGTCATCGTCACCGACGGCGGTGATCTGGGCGGCGATCGTGTTGAGGAGCAAATACTCGGGCTGAGTCGGATCGTGCACCTGCCCCCCTCCGAAATTCCCGGACCGATCGATGACGTGAACCACGACCGGATGAGTCAGCGCGGTCTTCGATAACTGCAGCGCCAGCCTTCTGAACGCGTAGGTCCCCCTGGGCCCTGCACCGATGATGACGATGTTGCGCAGCATCTGATTATCCTCCACCCCCATCCTGGGAACGTCAGCGTGTTCGAAACTGGATTGGACACCGGCAGGATCCAAGGCCGCTCGGCCAGCCATTGTGTGACGCATCCAGGCCGGCGGCACGATCTTCCATCATCCTGATTTTGCAGTTTATTTTAGAGCCGGGCCGCGTGCAAGCGCTTTCCTGCCGCGGGTGCTCCCCATGCGTGTCCCCGCAGACCCCTGTGCGGCAATCAGGCAAGGGCTAAACCCCGCCCGAGGCCCGGATTTTCAAGCGCCTTTTGTTCTTGGACGAATCCTTGGCGTCAGCCCGATCGGAAAGGCAACTGCTTTCAACGAAGGGGGGAGTCCCCGCCGCGCGCGGGGCACGGCGGGGACTCCCAGGGGGATGGGATGCGCCGGGGCCGGGGAGCCGGGGCGCGATGCCGTGGCTACTTCTCCAGGGTC
>CAZGQL010000125.1:5735-13488 GCA_964527905.1 uncultured Syntrophobacteraceae bacterium | reverse complement strand
CCCATCGTCATCCCCGCATGCTCCCCGCCTGGTACTTGCGGGGACAAGCTTTGGCTGGGATCCAGTCGTTCACAGACGCCTGGATTCCCGCCTTCGCGGGAATGACGTGTCCACTCTTGACACATCATTTTGTGGAGGTGGTCTTAGTCTGTCACGGCGGAGGCGGTCAGCCGGTTCGGCCTTAGGGGCGACCGGTCGGTCGCCCCTAAGGAGGGTCTGCTTCAGATGTTTAGGCTGGAGAGGCCGAGCTTCGCCCGCTTGCCTTCGATGTGGCGGCGAATGATGAGGGCCGCCTGTTCGGGATCGGGCTCGACGGCGAAGGTGGCTCCGACCACGTCGTTGAGCCCTTCGGTCAGGAGCTTCACGACATTCATGCTGCCCGTGACGGGCGGCATGGGGCCGAGCACCGTGAACACGCCCGATGCCACGAAGTAAACGCCGATGGTCGCCGCTTTCTCCGAGTACCACTCGGGGGCGGCCCCGGCGAGGGGCAGGTCGCTGATGTCCACGCCCAGGGCGTTGGCCAGGGCGGAGGCCAGGACCAGGATGCGCACGTTGTCCACGCAGCTCCCCATGTGCAGCACGGGGGGAATCCCGAGGGCCGTGCAGATTTCCCGAAGTCCCGGGCCCGCCAGCTGGGCGGCCTCGGGCTGCTTGAAGCCCGCCTTGGCATTGGCTACCGCCGCGCACCCCGTGTCCACGACCAGGATGTCGTTTTCGATCAGGCGCCGCGTGAGCACCACGTGGCCGAGGTCCTGCTTGATGCGCGGGTTGTTGCACCCCACGATCCCAACGGCCCCCCGGATCTTGCCCGCCTTGATCGCCTCGATGAGGGGGGTGGGCGTCCCGCCCAGGGCCGCGACGATGCTCTCGACCGAAAAGCCGCCCATGGACGGCACCGATTCGACCGGGATGTACACCTCCCCGCGTCGCCCGAAGTTTTCGATGGCGTCCTTGACGAGCTCTTCGGCCATCCTCGCGGCGTTGTCCGGGTGGAATTCCCGATGCTCCATCCCGGGGAATTGGGCCTTGTCGCTCGTGGAGACCATCTTCGTGTGGTAGCAAGCCGCCACGGTCCCGATGGACGGCATGATGCACTGGTAGTCCACCACCATCATGTCCACGGCGCCCGTCGTGAGCACCAGCTCCGTCGTCAGGTGATTCCCGGCCATGGGAATCCCCGCCCGCATGAGCAGCTCGTTTCCGGTGCAACACACGCCGGTCAGGTTGATTCCTTTGGCCCCCCTGGATTGGGCGAGTTGCAGCATCTCGGGGGACTGGCAGGCCGCAAGCAGCATCTCGGACACCACGGGGTTGTGCCCGTGGACGATGATGTTCACCTCATCCTTTTTCAGGACCCCCACGTTCACGCGATTGGTGCCGGGCTTGGGCACCCCGAAGAGGATGTCCGACACTTCCGTTGCGATCATGGAGCCGCCCCAGCCGTCGGAGAGGGCGTTGCGCATGCCGTGCAGGAGCAACGTCACCCAGTTGTTGTCGACGCCCATGTGGGTGCGGTGCATCATTTCCGAGGTTTCCCGGTCGATCCCCCTGGGGACGATGCCGAGCTTTTCCCAGATTTCCCGGCGCTTGGCGGGGGCCCGGGAAAGCAGGGTGATCTGCTTTTTCCGGGAGCCGTAATCCTCCATCATGGCGTCGGAAAGCTCCGCGGCGATGGCTTCGGGTGATTTACCGTCCGCCGTAATCCCGTATTCGGCCGCCAGCTGTTTGAGCTTTGCCACTTCCCGGATCCGGTAGCCCGGCGCCTCGCCCTTGGCGACCGCCCCGAGCACCTCCACCAGGTCCCGGCCATGATCCGAGTGGGACGCGGCGCCCGCGGCGATCATGCGGCCGAGGTTCCGGGCGACGATAATGTCGGCGTCGGCGCCGCACACCCCCCGCTGGGGTCCCTCCCCGAAGGGGTCGATGCGGCACGGGCCCATGATGCAGATGCGGCAGCTCAAGCCCATCTCGCAATAGCCGCAGTTCGGCTGCTGGGCCGCATAACGGTCCCAAACGGTCTCCACCTGGTCGCGCTCTGCTTTCCGAAGCAGCAGCTGCCCATCTTCCGTGATGGTCTTCATCGATGTGTCGACACTCATGTGCGTCTCCTTGGGTGCTGGATCACCGTGCCAGGTTCAAGGCGCTCCGTTTCGAAGCCTGCAGCAGGGCAAAACCGGGCGACAGGTCGGATGCGGGCGCTCCCTGCGACACCGACCGGGCGACCTCGTCGGTCTTGCGCTTCATGGCGCGGGCCATTTCCTCGAAAGTCAGGGCCCCCGCCTTGCACACGTCCACGCAGGCGGGCACGAGCCCCTGCATCTGCCGCTCGATGCAGTTGTCGCACTTGACGGCGACGGCCTTTCCCGGCGGGGCGTAGCAGTCCTCATGGTAGCGGATCACGCCGAAAGGACAGGCCATGGCGCAGGAGGCGCAGTTGATGCACCGGTCGGGATCGATGAAGACCGACCCACGCCCGGCGTCGCGGAATATGGCTCCCGGCAAGCAGGCCAGAAGACAGGGGGCCGGATCGCAGTGCCGGCAGCGGTTGGGAAACCCCTCCCCATGGAGCCCGACGCCCACATGAATGCGGGGCTTGGGCGTGGGGGTTTCCAGCACGGCGGCAAAAAGCTCCTTCGATTTCGAGTGGGCGGTAGCGCAGGCGATCATGCACTGCATGCAGCCCACGCACCGTTCCGGATGGACGACGACTTCCTTCATGGGGCCTCCTCGTGCTGTGAGTGGTTGTCGTTCACCAAAACACGAACGAGCGCGGACGCGCGCTCGAATGCCTGCCGTCGATGGTTCAAAGCAGAGTCCGGAAGTTGAAAGACGGCTCCAGGAGCGCCTCCCGGGGGGCCTTGACGGGGATTTCCCGCTGGATGAGGGACACGAGCAGCCCGCCCTGCTCGATGCCGTTCACCAGGACGGCGCCCACCAGGCGATCGCCCTGGAAGACCAGCTTCCGATAGCGTCGGGAGCGGGGATCGATACGGCTTAGGGTCTCGAGCCCATCCGAATCCGGTGAGTTGACCCATCCTGCCGTGAGCACGTCGAGGCCGAAGATGCGGATGACGTTTCGAGAGAGGCTGCCCCCATACGAGATCTTCCGGCCGGCCATGTTCATCCCGGCGATCCGCCCCTGGACGACCGCTTCGGGCCAGATGGCGTTCACCCACCGCGTCTTGCGGGCGATGTCGATGCACTCGGCCACGTCTCCTGCCGCGAACACCCCCGGCACGGACGTTTCCAGGTGATCGTCCACCAGGACGCCCAGATCCACCTGGACCCGGTCGCGGGGCACAAAGGATTTCGAAGGAAGGACGCCCTTCCCGACGACCACGAGATCGCAGGCAAGCGTCGTCCCGTCCGAAAGGTGGGCCCGCTTCACCCGTCCGTTCCCTTCGAACGCGGTGACCTCCGTGCCGACCCGGACAGTCAGCCCCTTGCGCACCAGCTCGTCTTGAATCATGCGGCCCGCGTGCTCGTCCACCTGCATGGACAGGGGGTATCCCGAGCCGATCAGCATGGTGACCGGGATGTTTCGATGGAGCAGCCCGCAGGCGGCCTTGAAGCCCACCAGGCCGCCGCCCAGGACCAGGGCGTTTTTCACGTCCGGCAGGGTCTCCAGCATGCCGCCAACGTGGGCTTCGGTGCGCATGGGGAAAACGCCGGGTAGCTCTCGCCCTTCAGCCCGGATCGGGCGCGGGTCGGCCCCGGTCGCGATGAGCAGCCGGTCATAGGCAATGTGGTCGCCCCGCGGCAGGGAGACCGTGCGCTCCTCGGTGTCCAACCCGACGACGCGCTCGCCGAGGACGGGGGTGATCCTCAAGTCCTCGTAGAACCGATCGGATCGGATGGGAAGGGCTTCCCGGCCGGCCGTGCCTTCCAGCACCAGGCTGATCATGGGGCGGCAATACGGCAGCGATGGTTCGTCGGAAATCATGGTGATGGGACCGTCGGCATCCAGGTGCCGGATGGCTTCGGCCGCGTGGATTCCTGCTACGCCGTTTCCAAGGATGACGTATCGCATGAAACCCTCCTGACGGGGCGTGGATTTCTGGAATGAGACCCTCGAAACCGAAGCGAACGGCTTGCACTTTCAGGCGGCGCCATCTAGAGTATGGCCCCATGAAGGGATTCCCGCCCGGCGCGCCGCGGGTAATGCCCGAGCCCGCGTGCGGGGAAAGGGCAAGCTCCCGGGAGAATACACCTCTACTGCCGCGCGTGCCACGATTATGTGCAGGCGCCCGGGGTCAACGACGCGGGCATGGAGCCGTGGGCGGGCTTCGGCGGATTCGCCCGGGTCCGGGCGACCTGGGCCGAAACGCGTTGCCGGCGGGAGGGACCCCGGAACAAACGGGAGACTGCCATGATGTCACTGCGCCGAGAGAAGATCATCCACGAGTTCCAGCGACGCCGCAAGCGCTTGATGGTGAATTTCATTTTCTGCCTGGTCCTGATCGCCTTCAGCCTGGTGATCGCCCAGGTGGCGGACAGCTTCCCCGGCTTTCTCGGCATCAGCCGGAAAGGCTGGACCGTTTTCAGCACCGCCCAGTTCGTGACCGGGGTCGTGTTCGCCGTCGTCGGTTTCCTTCAGTACCGATGTCCCTCGTGCCACGAGATCGTCCGAGGGCACGACCGCTACTATTTCGGGGTCATCATCGACCCGGAAAAGTGCCCCAGCTGCGGGACGCGACTCCGGGAAGAGTGAGCGAGCCTGAAACAACGCTGGTCAAATGGGATGCCCGTTTTCCCCTGAGATGGGTGTCTGAATCCCCCTGCCGTCATCCCCGCATGCTCCTGGCGGGGATCCAGTCGGTTCACATTCAGCTGAATTCGCGGCATCGCGGAAGTGACCTTCTCTGTGCCATGGCCACTCTCCGGGGTGAGGTTCTGCGAGACTCTCCGGGACCTTGCCCCTCAGCCGATCCCTAAATAGGCGCGGGCCTGGCCGTGGACCGTCGGGCAGGTAGACTCCGGCACCGCCTCGAAAATGCGCTCCAGCGCTCCCAGCACCTTTTCCTGGAGGGCGGGCTTCAAACGCCGCACGTGCTGAAAGGCGTTCAGCAGGCGGCTGGCGGTCACGGCGTTGAGCGGGGCCAGCTCGATGATCGTATCGGCCATCCACTGGATACCTCGGTCGGACCAGACCTTTTTGCTGTTTCCGGCCATCGGCAGAAAGAGCGCCCGCCCCCAGGTGGGCTGCGTGATGTCGAAGCTCGGTCGCCGCTTTTCCGCCTCGATCATGTCGAATACGTCCTCCCGCGTTCCGCTCGCCACCACCCGTAGATAGTTGGCATACCCGCTCAAATGGCCGTGCCAGGCCTCATAGGTCGCCTCCAACACCTCCCGGCGCTCGGGCGCCGCGCTGCGATTGAGGGCCGTCAGTCCCCCCACCCGGTCAGTGGCCGTGGTGGCGGCGGCGAGGTGATCCAGGATGATCCGATGGCTGTCGGGGGTGTCGTCGATGGCGATGGTATCGAGGAGCACCTGTTTGAGCATGCGCTCTTCGATGCCGAACCGTGGCGAGGCGCCTTCGGGGATCGTGTAGGTGTCGAGCGCGTGGAACGCCTCGACCAGGGCGGGTCGATAGCGGGCGTTGACGGCGCGAAGGAGCGTTTCCCGGGCCTGCACGAGCTCCGGGTACCAGGTGGAATACTCCCGGTCCATGGGTTGTTCATCGATCCGCAGGAAATAGGCCTTGAGCGATGGGGCCATATCGGTTGCGGCCAGCATGTCGCCGTAGAGGGCCAGCCACTCGTCGTCGATGGACGCGGAGGGGTCGTGGAGCAGCCGGATGCGCTGTTCATCCGTGAGCAGGCGCATGGCTTCGAGACGGTTGCAGGCATTGGGGTCGAGGCGCGCCTGGCGGATCAGGCTCTCCCGGGTGGCGCTCGCGTCCCGAAACGTGCCGTAGAAGGAGGCGTCCCGGTTCATGGAGGCGAAGGCCGGCGGCCGGTCAAGGTTTTCGAGCGTCAGTTCGGCCTCACGGGTCCTGAGCGCGAACACCTGCTCCGTTCCGGGAATGTCCCGCCCCGACTCGTCCACCAGGGCCAGCGCCATGGGCAAATGAAACGGCTCGAGCCCCTCGGGCACCTCCTGGCGAAACCGGATGCGGACGCGGCGAACCTCAGGCTCCGTGAAGACCTCGGCCGTGACCCTGGGGTAGCCGATGGTGTACAGCCAGCCCCGCTTGAACTGATCCAGGGACTGGCCCGTGACCTCCTCGAAGCACTGGAAAAACTGGTCCGTGTTGGCGTTCCCGTTCCGGTAGCGGGAGAAATAGAGGGTCTTTCCGGCCCTGAATCCCTCGGGGCCCAGCAGGAGGCGCAGCATGCGGATGACTTCGGCCGCCTTGACGTAGGTCACGCTGTCGATGAGCTCATCCGGGTCGTTGAATCCTTCGCGGACGATCCGTCCCACGTGGCCGGCGTCTTCGATGGCGAGGGGACCGAGGAGCGGGTTTCGGATGGATTCGATCTGGTTCAACCGCACGAAGGCGGGGTCGAAGACGTCGGCGACGAACTGCCGCTCGACGTCGACCGTGTAGGCTTCGTTGAGCCAGACGTCGAACGGGGTTTCCATCGTGGTCTCGCTGCCGCACTGGTTGTGCTCGAATTCGTGCACGATCACCGCGTGGGCGTAGAGCAGGGAGCTGTCCAGGGTGTGTTCATGGATCAGGGCGGCGTCCGTCACGATGGTGGTGTTGCCGACGTTTTCCATGCCGCCGAAGTTGGATTTGTTCATGCAGATGGTGCGGTACGTGTCCCCCGTGTAGCGGTAGTCCTGGGTGCGCTCGATCCAGAGCACCGACTGCTTGAGGATTTCCATCGGGATGCGCGCCTGGTCACGCATGCCGGGCGGGACCAGGTATTCGAGGCGCACTCGGTGGCCCGAATCCAGGGTGACCGCATCTTCGAGGGCGTCCCAGGTGCCGGCGCAGGCGAGGAACAGATAGGGGGCCATGGGGGTCGGGTTGTGGAAGGTGATCACCTGCCGCGTGGGGTCGCCGGGCTTGGGCACGGGGCGGCCGTCCGGGTTGGACGCGCGGTCGATGTTCCCGTTGCTGATGCAGTGGGTGTAGCGGGCGTCGGCCTCGATCGTGGTCGTCATGGTACACTTGGCGCGGCAATCGTCCAGGATGGGCATGATGCGCTGGAATCCCCACTGCTGGCACTGGGACATGTATTGCTGCGGGGCGCCGGGCGGCGTCATGTCCTTGTAGATGCCCTCGAGGAGATGGTCCGAGGGAAAGCAGCGGGTTTCGGTCCGGATGCAGAAACGCTCCCCGCGGGCCACGGTCTGCGGCAGACTCACCCGGAGCCGGTTCTGATCCCTGAGATAGTCGTAGACCAGGGGCACCCCGTCACCGGTCGGGGTCTGCGGCCCCGCGCACCATTCCACCCGCAGGATTTCCAGGCCGTTAGCATCGAGATCGAGGCGGTCCAAGTCCTTTCGGGCCGTCATTTCGAGGCAGTTGGACGCCTCCACGCAATCGTCCAGGAAGTTGAGGTGGATGGTCAGGTGATGGAGCGTGACGGGGAGCTCCCCGAAATCTTCCCGGCGGTACTTGAAAGTTCGTTCGGCCATCGTGTGTTGCGTCCTTGTCTGGGGGTTTCGGGACCTGCCCGGTCGCGGTGTCCCGTGTTCCGGGGCGTGTTGGAACGGTTCATCCCGGTTTCCAGCCTTATACAATAAGACATGGGGGATGTTCAGTTGAAAAGGCGGGCGGAATCGCGTTGCTTGGGTT
>CAZGQL010000125.1:0-5691 GCA_964527905.1 uncultured Syntrophobacteraceae bacterium | reverse complement strand
AATCCGGCGGCATCCGCGGCTGTTACGGAGCCCACAGGGTCCCAACACCGTCATTCCCGAGCAGGCGGGAATCCGGTTTTTTCGATGAATTGCGGGCTCCTGCCTCCGTGCGAGCGTCGGGATTGAGAGGGTTTTTGCAGCCGTCTCATCCTTCCCGGTACCGGCATCGTTGGGTGGTTGGACGCCGAGGTTGGGCGTGCCCTGATCCGCTGAATCGGATGGAGCCATCGAGGGGAGTGCGACCCCATGCCATCGACCGCGCATGTGGACCTGATCTTTGAAGAAGGCCGGACGCCGGGTTTTTCCCTGCTCCTGCAAGCCGGGTTTCTCGTTGCCCTGCCCGCGAGCGGCAGCGTCCGGTCGTTTCTGATCGACCGGCTGAACCTGAGCGCGGAATTCATCGAATCCGTCATCCAGAGCGTCTTCCTCGACGGCAAGCCGGTGGACGACATGGACGCCGCCACGGTGCGGGGCGGCTGCACGCTGGCCCTCTCGGCGGCCATGCCCGGACTGGTGGGCGCCGTGATGCGCCGCGGGGGATATTATTCGTGCCTGCGGGACTCGATTTCCTACCGGGGGACCCAAGGCCCGGAAACGCTCGAGGGGGGAGAGGTCACCGTCAAGCTCTTCAACCTGGTGGCCGGCCAGTTGGGTCCGGAGCTCCTCGCATGCGGGGTCTGGGTTCGAGGCGACGTGGCCCTCGAGTTTTTCGATACCCGCCCCGAGGGGTTCTGGACGGCTTGTGATTCACTCGAAATCGACGGGTCGCCGGCCGACCGCGCCCACTTGCTGAGGCGTGTCCGGGAGGCCGAGCGCGTCTTCATCCGAACGACCACCAGAGGCTCCCCAATGATGGGTTTTCCCAGGCAAGCCGCATCCCCCTAAACCCCTTGCCGCTGCCCTCGAAAGCTGCCGCCCCGCACCGCGGCCTGGCGGGTGCCCCTGGTCCGGGTTCTGGCCTGGATGCGTGCCCTGCCGCTCGTCACTCCCCCATGCCACCGATTCACGAGCCTCATCGGCCTGTGCACGCTCCCCGATGGCAAACCACCTCTCTTAGCTTCTCTTCAGAAAAGCCCGCACCCAACCGTCCCACGATGGAATCCCCTCTCCGAGGGTCTTAATGCAAGGAAATGCGTGTCGCTCGGAATCGGCTTATGTCCGAGCTGGATCACGAATCTTTCCTGCACCGCGGAAGAGCTGGGCTCACAAAAGTCTCGCCAGTTTTCTGCACAGCGCCCTCGCGGGGTGTTTTGCCCTGGGATGCACATCCGACATGGGATTGTCCTTGCAACAGGCTTGGCCCTATTTTACAGTGCCAAATCAGGACGTTGGGGTAGCCACCACAAACCATCGCCCCGCTGATTCGACCGCCACTTGCTCGGCCAGCTTCCAAGGAGGCATCCCGCGTCCAGGTGTTTTGCAGAAACCAGAAAGTCACTGATTCTCGGCGAGTGCGTCGCCGAGAATCGAGGCTCTGACTCAGCAAGAACATCGACACGAAAAACCCACAATTAGGCGGAAAATCAACAGATTGCGTGACATGGCAAAACATTTGCAAAAAAACATGCGTGATTCGGAGCTGCCACTTTCAAGAGTACTGAACCATGCCTTCGGTCCTTTCATGGATTGATCACGATCTAAAAGCCCGGGAGCGCACCCTTCGCATCCTCTCACTCTTCCAAGAAAAGGAAACCCGTGATGAACTTGGGCTTGGCTCAGTGCGAGACAGCTTCGCCGACCAGCTGTTTCCCGGCACAAGCACGATCCAGACGCGTCTTCGCTACTTCCTCTTCGTGCCTTGGATTTATCTTTCTCTGGAAGAGAAGCGATCACCCGCGGAGAGCTTTGCGATCGAGGCTGACAGACTGGAAAGAGACCTGGTTCAGCCTTTGCTGGATTCTGATGATCAGGCCGGCATATTTGGAAAGACAGCAGGGAAGAGGCTCAAACGTTTGCCGAGCTCCGTATACTGGGCCGGTCTTGGTGTTTGGGGAATACGCCTTACGCCCTTCTCGCAGGACGAATATCACAGGCGCATCGACGAAACGTACCGCCGCCGGACTGCCCTGAAGGCCCTCGAAAAAGACGCCAAGGCGCGTGGAGACGACATCGACGTTGAGCAGCGAATGGCCGCACTCAGTTGGCATCCGCGATTGCCTGCGCCTCCGCAAGGCTTTCCTTCAAAGGTGGACTTCGCGTTATCCCGGGAAGAAGCCGAGTTTATCCGGGATCGCATCCAGGTCGCTTGTCCCAACAGCCTTCTCTCATTCTTGGCGTTGCACTGCAAGCCCGCCGACACCCAAACCCCATGGGAACATCCGGATTACGGCAGCTTTTCCGAACGGCATAAAGAGCTCCTCACACATGCGCGGCTATTCTCCGAGGTCATGCACGGGGCGACACTCTCATATAACATTCAGCTCGCCAGACTCCGAAACCATGACGACCTTGTCGCCGAGCATGAGGCAAGCTTCGACAAATGGACGGCCACCCTCCCTCTGGAGGAGATTCGTGCCTGGTCGGTGGGGCGTCTCTGGGAGTTGACCATGGACCACGGCCACACCATCACTCCACAAACGAGATCTTTCGTTCAGCACTGGATCGAGCTTACACGGAAGGCCCCTAAAGACCTCCTTTTTAACGCCGAAGCGCTCAACCTGATTCAGAGAAGAGAAATGAAGCTCAAAGGCGCGCGCTCCCGGTTCAAAAACCAGAGGGCCCTCGAGCAGTGGGGTGGGTACTCCGGCGTCGGGAGGCTCGTTTATCGGTGGCCGAATGTGAAAATGCTTTTGAACGACCTGTATCGGGGAATGAACCGGGAGGAAGAATGCTGAATCCAAACTTCCGGAGCCTTTATACCTCTGCATTGACCCCTCCGCAGGGAATGATTTTCGATGAGGCCATTGCGACCACTTTTTCAATGGATCCAGCCTTACTGCTGGAGGCTCCTGTCTACCTGGCATTAATGGTGGCAGATGCTCAGACAGATCCTGACCCGTTGAATGTGCTTGAAGCCATCCGGAGGTACTCGAAGCGAATTACCGTCTATGTGCAACGGGGACGGATTCAAGTGCCCCAGATTGCCAAGCCGAATCCCTTGTTTGGTTATCTGGAGGAAATGGTTGTCGAGGTAACCGCTCCTGGTGGAGGTGTCTTTCATCCCAAGATATGGGCAATCCGTTTTGTCAGTCCTGATCAGAGCAGCTCGCTATATCGCCTCGTGGTGCTGACGAGGAACATGACCACCGATCAGTCCTGGGACCTATCGCTTCAGCTCGAAGGCACAAGTGCTGGCAAGAAGTCCAAATCGAATAGGCCGCTTGCGCATTTTTTCAAATTGCTTCCTGACCTGGCTCGTGGGCGGATCGAATCGGGCCGGGTCGAGCAAGCACTCAGATTCGCGGACGAGCTGTACCGAGCTCAATGGGAGCTCCCCGACGGCTTTCACGAGCTGACCTTCTATCTTCCGGGAAGGAAGGGATTTGACTGGGAGCCTCCCATGGCGAATCGGATGGCCGTCATCTCGCCGTTCTGCTCCGACGAAATCCTGCGAGCATTGGCAAAACAAACCAAATCAGCTGAAGCACTCATCTCACGTCCTGAGTCATTATCCGGCCTGAAAAAGGACACTCTAGACCTCTTCGCACAATGCCTACATCTGGACGAAGCGGCGGAAACGGAGGATGGCGAGGAAAAGGATGCTGCTGAGCAGCCTCATGCGACCGGCCTCCATGCGAAGGTCTATCTGTTTGAGACCCGATATTATTCAGACTACACCCATGTGGTTATGGGGTCGGCGAATGCGACCAGCGCGGCGCTGAGCGCTTCGAAGAATATCGAGATTCTGGTCGGGCTGGTTGGCAGGAAGAGTAAAGTCGGCGGCATCGACGAGCTTCTTGGCGCTGACGGGTTAGGAGAATATCTTGTCCATTTCGATGCGACCAAAGAAACAGAGATCGACGCGGCCCGGCTGAAGGCTGAGGAATCTGTTGAGAGGGCTCGTTCCCGGATATCTGAAGCAGCTCTGTCCATCGAATGCAGCCCCGGATCGAAGGACGGTCTGTGGGCATTGGTGCTGACGGGAGAAATCCCATCCCTTGATGGGATCGTCAGTGCTTCTGCATGGCCGATAACCGTCACTCGAGATTTCGCGGTGGAGATCTTGGAGACCGATGCTCATGGCGTGATCCGGCTTGGAGAGTTCTCCGCCTCTTCCGTAACGGGCCTTATAGCGTTTGAGCTTAGGACCAACCATCCCGATGTTACGGCCAGATTTGTGCTCAACCTTCCCGTTACAGGCATTCCGGAGGAACGCAACTCCGCCATCCTGCAAACCGTGATCAGCAATCGGGAGGGATTCCTGCGTTATCTCCTGCTCTTGCTGGGTGACGATAAGCTGTCCGGACTTGATCCAGGCAGCGGCTCCGGATTTGCCAAATGGTTGGTTCGGTTGGCCGACGGAGAGGACATCCCGCTATTGGAAGAGCTGACACGCACATACAGCCGACACCCCGAGAGGCTGGCGGATATCTCAGAGCTGGTGCGTGATTTGTCCCATGGAGGCCGGAATTCAATTATTCCCGAGGATTTTTTGAACCTCTGGACGGTCTTTGAATCTGCTATCGGAGAGCGTGATGCGTAGCAACCGCTTTTCATCAGCGCCCGCTTTGGCCGGCCTGAAAGACTTTCAGAGGAAGACCGTGGAGTACGTCTTCAACCGGTTCTATGGCAATGACTCGACTTCCCGTTTTCTGGTCGCCGATGAAGTTGGGCTCGGGAAGACGCTTGTCGCCAGGGGAATCATCGCCAAGACCCTCGAACACCTTCAGGACCAGGTGGATCGGGTCGATGTGATCTACATCTGCTCCAATGCGGCCATCGCGACTCAAAATGTCAATCGACTCAATGTCAGCGGCACGGATGGTTTTTCAATCGCCACCCGACTGACTTACCTTCCCAGACAAGTGAGGTCGCTACGAAAAAACAAGGTAAATTTCATCAGTCTGACACCCGGCACCGCCTTCGACCATGCCCGTAGTCGAGGGGGGCATGCCGACGAGCGAGCCATCCTCTATCGGATGCTGTACGACTTGCCCCTGGCGCAAAACGAGCAACACAGAAGATTGCGCGTCGGCCTGCTCAACATGCTTCAGGCGACGGCAGGCAAGGATAACTGGCGAGCCAAGGCCAAAAACCTCCCTGCAGAGGATCTGGATGCAGACCTTTCCAGAGCTTTCCGCCGGGCCGTTCTGGAGGATGCCGAACTGTATGCGGCCCTGAAGGAGGCTTGCGAACGTTTTGCCCGTTATCGGGACTACAACAGAATCCCCTGGGAGGATTCGGAGCTTCGCTACGACCTGATCGGAAAACTCAGAAGCAAGCTGGCTTCAGTATGCCTTTCCGCGCTTGAGCCCGACCTGGTCATCCTTGATGAGTTCCAACGATTCAAGCACCTGCTGGATGGCAAAGACGAAGCCTCCATGCTGGCGACCGCGCTCTTTGAATATCCCGACGTTCGCGTTCTCCTGCTCTCTGCAACGCCCTACAAGATGTTCACCCTCGACCAGGAGATTGACGAGGACGACCACTATCCAGATTTTATCAGGACTCTGAATTTTCTGTTCAATGACTCTGGTAAAGTCGATGAGGTCAAAGGTCTCCTGTCAGAACATCGAACGACGCTGCATGCCT
>CAZGQL010000124.1:0-13499 GCA_964527905.1 uncultured Syntrophobacteraceae bacterium | reverse complement strand
GCCCCAATGGAAGAGACCTGGCTGCTGGCAACCCTCTGGCTGGGATTGGCGCTTCTCGCCACGCTGCTGTCCATCTGGCTCGGCATTGCAACGGCTCTTTCCGAGATTGTGGTGGGAACCGTCGCCCAGTTGGTGATCGGGGCCCTGGTCGGCGGGGCCGTCCTCGGGGCCAACGACCCGTGGATCAAGTTCCTTTCGGGCACGGGAGCCATCATCCTGACGTTTCTGGCAGGGGCCGAGCTGGATCCGGACGTTTTCAAGGAGAATTGGAAGGAGGCCGTCGTCGTCGGTCTTGCCAGCTTTTTCGCCCCTTTTTTGGGCTGTACCGCCGTGGCCTACTACCTCCTGCACTGGACCACGGAGGCGAGTTGGCTCGCGGGGGTTGCACTCTCGACCACCTCGGTTGCGGTCGTCTATGCCGTGATGCTGGAATTCGGTCTTAACACCAGCACCTATGGCAAGACCCTCCTGGCCGCCTGCTTCATCACCGACCTCGGGACCGTGCTCGCCCTTGGGTTGATTTTCGCCCCCTTCACCATGAAGACCGGCATCTTTGCCGGAGTGAGCGTCGTAGCGTTCGCCATCCTCCCCTACTTGACCCCTCGCTTCTTCAAGCGTTACGGCGGGCGTCCCTCGGAACTCGAGGCCAAGTACCTGCTGCTGTGCCTGTTCGGGATGGGTTTCCTCGCCACCTGGGCCGACAGCGAAGCGGTGCTGCCCGCATACCTCATCGGCATGGTCCTGGCGGGCACCGTCGGAAAGGACCACTTGCTGATCCGGCGTCTGAGGACCCTCACCTTCGGTCTGCTCACCCCGTTCTATTTCATCCGTGCGGGCTCTTTCGTGTCGGTCCCCGCGCTCATTGCGGCGCCGATCGTTTTCTTGATCCTGTTGCTCGCCAAAATGGTGACCAAGTTGATCGCTGTCTATCCCGCCACCCGACTGTTCAAGAGCACCGGGAGAGAGGGCATGTACACAACGCTCCTCATGTCGACGGGATTGACCTTCGGCAGTATATCGGCCCTTTTCGGACTGTCCCACGGGATCATCGACACTGACCAGTATTCCTATCTCGTGGCGGCGGTGGTGGCGAGCGCCGTCGTTCCCACCCTCATCGCCAACGCCTTCTATCTGCCGCGGCATCTTCTTGGACCGACTCCGAAGCAAGAGGTCGAGGCGGCTGTCGCAGCGACCGTTTCCGGTGGCGCCGGCGAATCCCGGCCGATCTTGAAAGGAGAGGCGTCCTATGATTAAGAAACTGCTTGTCGCCTATGACGGCTCCAAACAGTCGGAGAAGGCCTACGCGCTTGCGTTGGACATGGCGTCAAAGTATGCGGCCAAGCTGATGGTGGTCTCCGTGGCCCGTCCTCCGGAGCCTCCGGTGGCGGTCGAGCTCGAGGCAGTGCTGGAGAGCGCCACGGCCTACTACGAGGGACATTTCAAGACGATGAAGGAGCAGGCCGAGTCCCTGGGAATTGAAGCGAGCTTCCTCGTGCGGGTCGGTCACCCTGCCGAGCAGATCGTCCATTTGGCCAATGATGAAGGAATGGACGCGATCGTCATGGGCCATCGCGGCGAGAGCTTCCTTCAGCGATGGCTGCTCGGATCCGTGGCCAAGCGGGTTCTGAGCTACGCCCACTGCACGGTCGTTGTGGTGCGCTAGCCCGCCATGCAGGTTCCAAGTACAAGGCCACACAAAGGGGGGTCCCAATCCCCATCGTTCTTCCCGCATGTCCCACGCCTGAGACTTGCGGGGACAAGCTATGGCGAGGATCCAGTCTTTCGCACTCCCCTGGATTCCCGCTTTCGCGGGAATGACGTCTTCACTTTGGGCAATTTGCTTTGTGACGCTGTACTGAGCAGGATCATCCGACGGGTCTGGGTTCGCTGGAGGGCCCCGAAGGCATCATGAAAGGCTGGCCCTTAAGCCGAGCTCGTCCATGGCGCACAGGGCGGTCGCTCCCTCGGGCGGCCAGCCGTCGGAACGGACTCTTCCGCCCCGACGGCTGGCCGGTCAAGATCGCCCTGGTCATGGTGGGGGGCAGTCTCGGAGCGCTCTCTCGATACGGGATCTCCACTCTGGCGGGGGCAATTTGGGGAACCGGTTTCCCATGGGGCACGCTCATCGTCAATCTATCCGGCTGCTTTCTGATCGGTCTGGCCTTTGCCTTTGCGGATCGGGGGTTGAGAATCATGAACCCTTCCGTCCGATTGTTTTTCATGACCGGCTTTCTGGGAGCGCTGACGACCTTTTCGACCTATGCCCTGGAGACGGTGAACGCCGCGCGGGGGCACGCATTGCTCGTCACCGCCGCCAACGGCGTCGTCAACAACCTGCTGGGGATCGCCCTCGTGTATCTGGGCATGCGGATTGGACGCCTCAAGTGAGAAGGGCCGTATGATGCTGCGCTACAAGGTCATCGAAATCTTCATCAGCGAGGAATCCCGCCTGCGGGGAAAGCCCCTCTACAGCGCCATCGTCGAGCGGGTGACGGAGCTGAAAATCGCCGCCCGAACCATTGTAACTAAGGGGATTGAGGGCTCGTTCGAGAGTGGGGAGGTGGCCACTGGGAGAATCGAGGTGCTCTCCTACAACATGCCCGTACGCGTCACCATCATCTTGCCGGCTTCCGACTTCGACATGGTTCTGGCGGAGGTCGACAAGATGGTTACAGACGGCATCATTGCCGCTCGCGATGTCGAGGTGCTTTCGCACAAGACAAGGGGCCGCCTCATCCCCAGGCAGACCCGTGTGCGGGAGATCATGACCCCTAACCCCAAGGCGGTCCGCATGGCAACGCCGCTCGATGAGGTGGCCCGGATTCTGCTGTCCTCTACGTTCACCGGGCTTCCTGTGGTCGACGATGAATACCGCCCCGTCGGGGTGATCGCCCAGGGAGATTTGATTTACAAGGCCGGCATGCCCATGCGGCTGGGGCTGCTGGCTGAGTCTGGACGCGATCGGATCGGGACCGTCCTGGAGGGCCTGGCGGGCAAACAGGCCGGGGAGGTCATGACGCAGCCCGCCGTCACCATCGGGGAAGATCAGCTCGTGACGGAGGCGGTTGCCCGCATGCTCAGCAAGGGGGTCAAACGCCTTCCCGTCGTGGATGCGGCTGGGAAGCTTGTGGGGATCCTGTCGCGGGTGGACGTATTCTTCACCGCCATGAGGCAGTGCCCGAATTGGTCGGCCTTTCGGGAACGGGAGATTCGGGTCGAGGGCACTCGATATGTCTCCGACATCATGCGCCGGGACGCCCACACGGTGGCGCCGGATACGCCCGTCGAAGAGGTGCTGCGTACCATTGACAGCAACGACATTCAGCGGGTGTGCGTAGTGGACGGGCGCGGACGGTTTCTGGGTCTGATTTCCGACCGGGACCTGCTGATCGCTTTCGCCGATCGCCATCCAGGGATCTGGGAATATTTTATGGGCAAGATCCCCTTTACGGAGCGAGGCCGCAGGCACCGGGACCTTCGGGAGCACCTACGGGCGCGGACGGCCGCGGATGTGATGAACACCAATGTCGTGACCATTCGGGAAGATTCGACGATCGAAGAGGCTATCCGTCTGATGCTCGACCGTGCCATTAAACGGCTTCCGGTTGTCGATGCCGACGGAGTCTTCAAGGGCATGGTCAGCCGGGATTCCCTCCTGCGCACCGGCTTTGCGACCCTGAAGGATTGAGCCGCCTCATCCCCATTTCCTCCGGGGGGGCGAGCGAGTGAGGCACGTGGGGACTGGTGGACCGCTACGCGAATTTTGATCAGCTGAAAACTTTTGAGAAGGACGGCGTCGACTTCCGCGTTCGCTGGCGCGCCGGCTGCTCCGGCATCGCCATCCTGAGCATCCACGGGGGGGATATCGAGCCAGGAACCTCGCTCATTGCCGACGCCATCGCGGCAACCGAACACACCTACTACGCCCTGGAGGGGCTCAAGCCGTCCGGGAACTTGGCCCTGCACATCACGAGCACGCACTTTGACGAGCCCCTGGCCCTCGAAATCGTTTGCCAATCCGAGATCATTGTCACGGTTCACGGGTGTGCCGAATCGGAACCAGTTGTCTTCGTGGGGGGACGGGATGTGGAGTTGTGCCGACGGATCCTGCGTAACCTGGCGGCGGCGGGCTTCCAGGCGGTTGAGGCCGCGCAAACGCGTTTTGTTGGGACCGATTTGGCCAATATCTGCAATTTGTGCGGCCGAGGCATGGGGATTCAGCTGGAAATCAGCAGCGGGCTGCGCGCACGCATGTTCGAACCGGGAGGCGGCAGGGAACCCAAGGCGGTCGGTCCCCTTCTGCGGCGCTTTGCCGATGCGGTTCGTGAGGCCCTCGACCCCTTCGTGAGCGCAACCCAGGAGTGGCCGGCGGTGCAGGGCGGGGAGGAATTGTGAGCTCAACGATGAGATCGGCGAGGTCTGCGGCCTCCCTGCGGATCACGCACCCACGTGGAGTGGAGACGTCGACGTAAACCCTTAAGGATTCCAGGAGCGCAATCAAGCGCCCGCACACGATCGCAAGGGAGGGATTCGTGATGAAGCGCGCGATGAGGCATCTGGCTGACAGCATTTGGCGCAGTGACCCGTCGGCACGGTTTGTCTTTGAGTTTTGGGACGGCGAGCGCTTGACCTACGGCGATGAGCCCGCTGTCGTCCTGAGACTGAAATCCGAGGACAGTGCCCGAAGGCTGCTGGCGGACGGATTCTTGGGGTTCGGGGAGGCCTATATGGCAGGTGACCTCGAGGTGGAAGGGGATCTGCCGGAGCTCCTGCGGCTCGGGATCGCCGCTCGGTTTGACCAGAAAACACCGTCGCCCCGAACGATGATTCGGTTGCTGCCCCAGTGGCTGCGCGCGAGGAATTCCGTGAAACGATCCGCGCAAAACATCGCGCACCATTACGATCTAGGTGAAGAATTCTATGCGCTCTATCTGGATCCGAGTCTGACCTATTCCTGCGCGTATTTCAGAAACTGCTCGGATACCCTCGAGGAAGCGCAGCGCCACAAGCATGATCACATCGCCCGCAAGTTGATGCTTCAGCCGGGTGAGCGGCTCGTGGACATCGGTTGCGGCTGGGGAGGAATGTTGATCCATGCCGCACGGCATTGCGGCATCGTTGGGCTGGGGGTCACCATTTCACAGCCTCAGGCCCGGCACGCCAATCGCAAGATCGAGGAGTTCGGCCTCCAAGACCGCATTCGGGTGGCTTTTCAGGACTATCGCGAGCTCATCGGGACGTTCGATAAACTGGTTTCCATCGGCATGTTCGAGCACGTGGGCAAGAAACACCTCGGGACGTTCATGCATCGGGCTTCCCGGTTACTAGTTGAAGGCGGCTTGGGGTTGCTTCATACCATCGGTAAGGAGATCGAATCACCGATGGACGCCTGGATTGCACGTTACATTTTTCCCGGCGGGTATATCCCGACCCTGTCCGAGATCGCCGATCACATGGGCAAGGCGGGGCTTTCGATCCTAGATGTGGAAAACCTGCGCCTGCATTATGCCCAGACCCTCGACCGCTGGATCGAGAACTTCGAACGCAACGCCGAGTGGGTCCGGATGAAATTCGGCGAGACCTTCGCGCGGATGTGGAGACTCTACCTGCATGCGTCTTCGGCGGCGTTTAAGTTCGGAGAACTGAGGGTCTATCAGATCTTATTTTCCAAGGGACTGAACAACCGACTGCCCATCACCCGGGACCACATCTACCGCCCGGCACGTGGCTGAATGCCATGGAGTGGGGCACCCGTTGGCCGCGTTAGAGATGGCTCCCGCATGGGCGCACGAACGGGGCTGTCCGGTTCCCGACCCCCCGGTGCCGTTTGCTGCGGGACGCCTCACCGGGCCGGAGAAACATTGGACCCCACCGACCGGATGGCCAGGCAGTCGTACACCACGCGTTGGCCCTGGTAGACCATTTCCCCGCGTTTCACCACACGCCATCCGCCGTTTTGGAACGACCCGCCGGCGGCGAGCTGTTCGACCAGGCCCGGCGCGCCATCCAGGTATTCCACCAAGTGGCGGTCCTGGGCGAGCACGATGGGCTTGAACCCGGCTCCCGTCACGATGGACACGGGCTCGACGAGCAGATTCGACAGGTCGTAAGCGGAAATGGCCGCGATGGGCTGGCGCGCCTGCAGCTGGATCATGCGGGCCCTCGCATCCGGCCCGACGGCTTCCCGCGTCGAGGCGATCAGGTCGAGCAGGTGATCCCGCACCTCGTTGAGCTCCCTTGCGGCGGATAGCCTTTCGAGACCGGGGTACGCCGTCAAGGCCTTGGCCAGCATGGACACCTCACGGAGAAAATGGTTCCGCTGGTTTTCCGGCACAAGATACATGACGATGATGGACACGGGAATGCCGTCGGGCGCTCCGTAGTCGATGCCCTGAGGACTCCAGCCCACCACGCACAGGAGGTCTTCTTCAAAGGAAACCCGCGCATGCGGGCATGCCCAGCCGTTGCCCAGGGCTGTCCGCGTGGTGCGCTCGCGTGCCGTGACCAGCCCGAGCACGTCGGTTCCCGCGGGAAGCGACGGGATCGCCTCGATGATGTGAGCCAGGAATTGGAGAGCATCCTCCTTGTTGTCGTCCGGCAGCTCTATGAGCCTTCCTTCCTGCAGCGCATCCAGCAAGCTGTCCATGATCAGTCTCCTCCATAGCGCTTGAAAAACCAGGACTTCACCCCGTGCGTCAAGGCGGCGTAGGAGGCGAGGAATCCTGCAATCCACACCCAGTAAACGGGGGGCAAAGGGGTCATCCCCAGCGCCCCGGCAAACGGGGAATAGGGCAGCCAGGCACCGAGGGCCATGATGCTTAGCGTCGTCAAGGTCATGGGCACGGACGCACGGCTGCCGATGAACGGGATGCGACGCGTGCGGATGATATGCACGATGAGCGTCTGGGTCAGGAGTGATTCCACAAACCAGCCCGTTTGGAAGAGGCTGGCCAGGGTGGCTTTCTGCTCCGGAGCGGTCCCGGGATCGAGAAAAGCGCCGCACCCAAAGAAAAACCACATCAGGGCGAAGGTCGCGTAGTCGAAAATCGAGCTCACCGGCCCGATGAAGATCATGAAGCGCTTGACATTGTCGATGTTCCACTTGAGAGGGCTCGCGATGAGCTCCTCGTCCACTCGGTCGGTGGGGATGCCGGTCTGGGAGAAGTCGTACAAGAGATTGTTCGTCAGGATCTGGACGGGAAGCATGGGGAGAAAGGGCAACAGGTAGCTCGCCCCCAGCACGCTGAACATGTTCCCGAAATTGGAACTTGCACCCATGCGGATGTACTTCACGATGTTCGCAAAGATCCTCCTCCCCTCCATGATCCCTTCTTCGAGGACCAGCAGGCTCTTCTCCAGAAGGACGATGTCCGCTGCCTCCTTGGCCACGTCAACGGCCGAATCCACCGAGATGCCGACATCGGCGGCCTTGAGGGCCGGTGCGTCGTTGATGCCGTCGCCCATGAAGCCCACGACACAGCCCGCGGCGCGCAGCTCCTGAACGATCTGCTCCTTTTGCATCGGTGTCACCTTGACGAAGGCGTCCTCCTCGAGCACGGTTCGGGAAAACTCCTCCTCCGTCATGCGGGCCAGCTCAGCGCCGCTGACCATCCGCCTCATGGTCAGTCCCACGTCCCGACATACCTTGCTCGTGACGAGTCCATTGTCCCCCGTCACGACCTTCACACGGACTCCCGCTTGGTCGAGGAGCCTCAAGGCCTCCGCGGCGGAATCCTTGGGCGGGTCGAAAAACGCGATGTAGCCCAGGAGCACCAGATCGCGCTCATCAGCCACGGTGTAGGTCCTCCGCTCGCGGGGAAACTCCCGGTAAGCGATCCCCAACACGCGGTATCCATCCTTGTTGAGCGCCTCGACATCCTCGAACAGATCGTCCCGAAGCATGTCGATGAGCGGGTACACCTCCTCGCCCAGCTGGTACCGGCTGCAGCACGCGTAGATCTCCTCAACCGCCCCCTTGCAGATCAACACGTGGTCGCCTTCATAGTCCACCACCACGGACATGCGCCGACGGTGGAAGTCGAAGGGCAGTTCGTCGATGAGCGTGCAGTTCCCTTCCACGTCCAAATCGGAATGATCGAGCACTGCCCGGTCGAGGAGATTGCGCAGACCGGTCTGGTAGTAGCTGTTCAGGTAGGCGTAATTGAGGACGTCCTCGCTCGCGTGACCGGTGATGTCCACGTGGCGCTTGAGGACCACACGGTCCTGGGTGAGCGTCCCCGTCTTGTCGGTGCAGAGCACATCGATGGCGCCGAAGTTCTGAATGGAGGGGAGCCGTTTGACGATGACCTTTTTCCCGGCCATCGTGAGGGCTCCTTTGGCGAGATTGACGGTGACGATCATCGGCAGCATTTCGGGCGTGAGGCCCACGGCGACGGACAGACCGAACAAGAGAGCTCCGACCCAGTCGCCCTTGGTGATTCCGACGATGCAAAACACCGTGGCCACCATGACCACCATGAAGCGGATCATGAGCCAGGTGAATGAGCGAACCCCCTTGTCAAAGCTCGTCTCCTGGCCCGGTTCAGCCAGGCGCTGCGAAATGGAGCCAAACTGCGTTCTCGGGCCCGTGTTCACCACGACCCCTCGGGCCGTCCCACTGGTGACGCTGCTCCCGAAAAAGCATGCGTTAGGGACCTCCCAAGCCGACGTGGGGGCTATGACGGCGGAGCCCGCCCGCTTCTCGACCGCCATGGATTCCCCGGTGAGCGCCGATTCGCTCACGAAAAAATCCTTTGCGGCGAGCAGGCGCAAATCGGCGGGCACGATAGAGCCGGCACTCAACAGGACGATGTCTCCCGGCACAACCTCCGAGATCTTGATCTCCACTTCCGCGTCGTCCCGCAGGACCCGGGTGCGGGACTGCACGCGACGGCCCAGGGCTTCCACCGCCCGGTTGGATCGGCGGTCCAGCGCGTAGGACAGCCCCACACTGAGAAGCACCATCGCCGTCACGATCACGGCGGACTTCAGTTCGCCGATCAAACCGGAAACCGATCCGATGACCAGCAGCTGGACGACCAGAGGACTTCTGCAGCGATGGCCGATGTCCGACCAGAAGCCGAGACGTTCGGCCTGGGAAAGCTCGTTTCGCCCGAAGGTCTCGAGGCGTCGTTGCGCCTCTTCTGAGCCCAGTCCACGCACCGTCGTCTGAAGCGCCGTGAGCGCATCTTCCGCTGGGATGGCACACAGATCGATCAGGCGGCGCTCGTCGGCGCTCACCCCCCCTGCGGCCTGGGCGGCGATGGATTTCGGGTTCGATCCTCGGGATCGCCTGATGAACGAGATCCTCTTCATGGGCCACCGTGCTTTCCACACTCCCGCGACCAACCCGCCGCACGACTTATCGGGTCGGGACCGCTTGAGCGGACCCGCAGAGTCTGCGAGGACAGAGCTCGGCCACGGAATGGCTGGCTGATGCATTGCTCGGAAGGGAAGACGGATGGCCCCTGGGATGGTCCTACAGGAAGATCGATCGGGGCTAGGTGGTTCCCTCCGCTCTCGCCACTTCAGGATCGTGGAGGAAGCGGTCGGGAGGGGAGATCAGGGAGAGAAAACCCGAATCAGGCGATCACGAACGCTGCTTCCACGTGCCTGTTAACAGAACCGCCGCCGCTGGGAGGCTGGTCTTCGTTGTCTTGCATGGACTCCATCTCCAAAGGGTGGGTCGGGCCGAAGGGTGCCAGGTGACCATCCACTCCTTCAGCCGTGGGAAGGGCTGGGGACAACGTCGAGGCACTCATCGGCCGGTCGGTCGGGCGCGATCGAACAGCTTGTCTCCATTCCCTGGTCCCGGATTCTTGCCGCGCAGACCGAATAAACCCAGGAAATCGATATGTCAAGTGCCTTTTTGGGAAGTAGGAATCAAGAATTCAAGAGGTACAGAGACAGTGAACGGGGTCATCCTGCAAACGCGGGGAGACCCCGTTTTCACCACACTCCATCCAATCTTCGAACCCGACAGGCATGGGTTCCAGGTCTTGCGCTCACTTGCGCCGAAAGCTGGGGTCCTTCGCCCGGACCCTGCTAATCCTCCACGATCTCCCAGTTGGTCTCAAAGGTCGTGTCGTGGAGCGTGTAGGCATAGCCCAGCATCTTCCCGATGCCCGGCATGACCCCTTCCTTGATCTTCCAGTAGGAGAGATAAATCGCTGGCATGAGGCGCGGACTTCCTGTTTCCGGATCGTCCGACGTGTTGGCCCACACTTCTCTTTTCTCCATCACCCTCCAGAGCGTTCCGTACTTCTTGCTGCGCACCGTCTGCCCGACCCGCGGCAGGTGCTTTCCCTTGACGACGTCATCATGGGTTTCATACATGACCGACCTCCCCGGGCATACCGCCCGCAAATGCATTCCATCCCTGGCCCCCCTGCCTCGTCCCTCCGGTCGTCCCGGCCGCTTCAAGCGACAGGAAGCGACTGTTGCCGAGTGCCGCCGCACCGGGGAAGAACCTCGTGGCAGCGACCAATCGGGAGCCTGCCCAAAACGCTGCGGACAACAGCGCAAAAAAAAGCCCGATCGGGATTCCCCATCGGGTTGAGAAGATCCGCCTGCAACGCCGACTCCCACCCGATGGGTAGAAGTCATCAGCCCATGGATCTGGGCGGTTCAGGCAGACTTCATTGCCTTGAGTGATGTGGCGTAACTATAGCAGAATATGGTCCGAGGGCAAATGCGAATCAAGGGCTGCAATGAAAAGACTTGATTCAAGTGTTCGGAACCTTTGATGGCCAGGACATTTGTTGTCCAGCCAACGGCTCCCTCAAGGAAAGGAGGCCCGAGGAATCGCGGCCCGGGCCTTCCATTGTGCGCGAGCTTTCGATCGTTGATACACGACGGTCGGCCCGTCGAGGTCCCAACCGATGGCTACCGTCCACTCACCGCAAACCAGTTACCGGTGGGCCCGGTCACGAACACCACGGGGGCCAGGCAGGGACTGGGGATCGCCACCGTGTCCTCGATTTCCGCGTTGCCGTCCGGATCGGCCGAAAATTCGCCCGTCAGCACGTTCGCAAGTCCCCCATCCAGGCTGAGGCAGCTCACCAGGCCCCTGAAGGAAGTGGCGGGATTGACCTCGCTGTCGGCCAGAACAAGCCCTTCAACGGTCAGCCGCAGGGACCCGTCGTCCGCGAGCCGTCCCTCGGCCCTTGAGACCTTCCAGGACTGTCCGCCCCCTAGAACCCCGCGGATGAAATCCGTTCCCACGAACGGCCCCGACACCCCGACCATGCTCCCAAAGCGCATGATTTCCGCGGAGCCCGATGTGCCACCGGGAAGGGACGTGTCCTCAACCCGAATCGAGTCATCGGCGGTGCCTCCCACGGGTCCCGTGGCGAGCTGATCCACGACCCGGTTACCGAGGCGGATGATCAGGTCTCCCGGACTCCCACCGGCATCGAGGCTCGAGGCGATCTGAGCGCCCGCCGGGCTTGCAGTGGCCAGGACAAGGCCGAGGATCAACAGCACGATTCGTTTCATGACGCAACCTCTTGTGTGACTTGATGGCACTCCGCGCGAGCGGAGATTCATGCTGTATCGCTTGAATCACAAACAACTCCCTTTGCTTCTTTAACCTAAGGTCGTCTCCGTCTCGGATCAATGATCAGAAGCATCTAGGCGGCCCCGACGCTCAAGCCAAGGTCGACGACGCAGTTGCTGGAGCTTTGGAGACAGCGCCCCGCACCTGTGCCCCTCGATCTTTCGGCTGCCAAGCAGGACAAAGCTTCCGGGATGAAAAAATGCTTTGCATCACTACAGTTTGTGTGCTAATAGTTTGCCTGCAAGGCCGGACGGATGATGACACAATGACACAACTCCCGACCGGTCCCACTTGTCCACTCGTGCGACGCCTCGAGACAGCCTGAAAGGTGCCCCATGATTTTCAAGGATTGTCTTTGCTTTCAGCTCGGCGCCCTCAGTCGAAAAATCACCCGGCACTACAAGGACCGCATCGCGCCCCTCGGACTCACCCATGGTCAGTTCTTCATGCTGGTCGCCTTGATCGAGGAAGACGGCGTGCTTCCGAGCCGGCTCGCCGAAAAGACGGCCCTGGACCGCCCGACGACCACGGGGCTTCTGGATCGCCTGGAGCGTGACGGGTGGGTAGAGCGCCGCCCGGAGCCCATGGACCGGCGCACGCTTCGCGTCCATCTGACCCCTAAAGCCTGGGCCGCCCGGGAGACCCTTCTGTCCATTTTTGAGACCATCAACGGCCAGTATCTTGACAAGTTCTCGGCTGATGAGTGGGAGCAGTTTCAGTCGTTTCTCGGGCGACTTGAAGCGGGGGAGGGGCCCGAGGCACCCTCAACCCCATGAACTTCCTGGTCTGAAGCCGGATGCCGACGAGCTTACCCAGATCTGGACACTCGCATCGCGAGAGCATCGCGGGAAAGGATGTGCAGTCTATGGCTTTGTCGCCACGCATGCTGGAAAATCTAACCCGGACCCTCAACGCCCGACGCGTCGCCGTCGTCGGAGCCTCCCCGGAGCAGCTTTCCGTTGGAATGGGGCCGCTTCACAATCTGCTTGCGGCCCGGTTTCAAGGAGAGGTTTTCCCCGTCAATCCCAAGTACGGCGAGCTCCTTGCCCATCGGTGCTACCCGGATCTGGAATCCATCGATCCAGCTCCCGATCTCGCCATCCTGCTCCTGAATCAGCACCTGGCCGTCGACATGGTCGAACGCGCGGGGCGTCTCGGCATCCCCGGCGTGACGATCGTCGCGGGAGGTTTCCGGGAGGTGGGTGCGGAGGGGACCGCCCTCAATGACCGGCTCCGCGACATCGCAGCGAAGCACGAGATGGCGGTCATCGGTCCCAATACCCTGGGGTTTTCCAGCTTCCATACTGGACTCCATGGCATCTTCTGGCACCTTGACGCGAAGGCCGGTCCCGTGGCCATCCTCTCCCAAAGTGGCGGTGTGGGGCTGACGATGGGCTATGCCCTCCGAGGGCTCGAATGCGGACTCAGTCACTTCATTGGTGTGGGCAACCGCACCGTCCTGGATTTTCCGGATTACCTCGACGCCCTGCGGGGCGACCCCAGGGCCGAGACGTTCCTCCTCTTTGTGGAGGGCGTGGAGCAGCCCCGGCTGCTCTATGACGCCATCCGGGAGACCACGCCCCGAAAACCGGTGGTGGTCTATAAGGCGGGAAAGCACGAAGCCGTATCCAGGGCGACAGCCACTCACACCGGGAGTCTCGCCGGAGAATATGCCATCTACCGCGCCCTATTCCGGCAGGCAGGGGCTTTCGAGGCTCAGTCTTCCTGGGATGCCGCCGTGGCGGCCAAGGCGTTGAGCATGGTGGCTCCCCCGCGCGGGAAGCGGCTGTGTGCCTTGACGTTCACGGCCGGCCCCTGCATCGTGGCCATGGACAAACTGGTCGCAAGCGGTTGGGACTTGCCGGATCTGCGACCCGAGGCCAAGTCTCGGATCATGACAATCATCGGGGAGAAAACCCCCATCGCGATCCAGAATCCCGTG
>CAZGQL010000123.1:9281-13519 GCA_964527905.1 uncultured Syntrophobacteraceae bacterium | reverse complement strand
CATACTCGACATCAAGCTCAAGAAGATGAGCGGCGTCGAGGTCCTGGAGGAGCTCAAGGCGATCAACCCTGCCATGCACGCCATGATGCTGACGGGATTCCCGACCCTCGAAACGGCCAAGAAGGCCGTCGGCCTCGGGGCTGACCAGTACTGCGTGAAGCCCATTGAAATCGACGAGCTGGAGTCCAAGGTGGCATCCATCCTCGGAGCCTGACTCGGAGGAAAACGACCATGTCGGTTTCCCGTCTCTTCATGCATGCTGCACGCTTGGTGTTCTGCCCCACTGCGGTGGTCCGGGAGAAGTACGCCGCTTTCAAGGATCTACTTGAGCACGATCACCTGGCCCACAAGGCTCTGGCAAGGCTTGAGAGCATCTACCACGATCAGCTGCCGGTCGATTTCTGTGCCGTGAAGCAGACCTACCTCGAGTTGGTGCGATCACTTACGGTCATGGGTCGGTGCCTCGAGCGGATGGCCCCCTATGCGTACAGGAAGCTGCCATACGTTCTGGATTCCATCGACGGAGGAATACGGAACCTGATCGAGGGAGGACATAAGGATCACTCCGCTCCGCTCGTTGTGCCTCTGGAAGCTGTACCGCCCGAAGCCCATCGCCTCGTCGGGGGGAAGGCGGGCGCGCTTTCGGACCTCTGGTTAGGGCTGAGGTTGCCGGTACCAAAGGGGTTTGTGATCACGTCACGGGCCTTTTTCGAGTTTCTTGGACACAACCGCCTCCAAGAGGCCATCGATCGCAAACTGGCCGCCCTCGACATCGATTCCCCCGCTTCGGTTGGAGCGCTGTCCCGGGAAATCATCTCCCTTATCCTCGAGGCTGCTCTCCCGGAGCCGATCGAGGAGGCGATGCGGAAGAGCTGCTCCGTCCTGATCGGGGACAAGCCCTGTGCCGTACGCAGCAGCGCGGTGGGAGAGGACGGCTTGGCGGTTTCCTTCGCCGGACAGTATCGGACGCTTCTCTATGTCAAGCCGGTCGATCTGCCCGTCGCGTACAAGGAGGTGATCGCGAGCCGGTATTCGCCGACGGCGCTTACGTACCGCATCCGCAATGGACTCCTGGATGATGAGACCGCCATGGCGGTGCTGGTGCTCGAAATGGTGGAAGCCCGGATCAGCGGCGTCCTCTATACCCGTGATCCCATGGATCTCAATTCCCCTCACATGCTGATTTACTCGACCCCGGGGATCGGCGAGCCGCTTGTGAGCGGCCGTTCAGCTCCGGACATCTTTCACGTTGGTCGAACCGATGCGTTGAGGGTCCTGAAGACGAAGTGGGCAAAAGGGTCCCCGACGGGAGGGGACGGGGTGGTCCGGACCGATTCAGACACCGCGAGGGGTCCTGCACGCACCCTGGAGGTGAGCGGAGCCAGACAGTTGGCTGCCTGGGGCCTTGAGCTCGAGTCCTATTTCGGCCTCCCCCAGGACATCGAATGGTGCGAAGACCAAAACGGGAACAGGTTCATTCTCCAATCCCGCCCCCTTCGGGCGAACGTGCCCGATCGAGAGGAATCGACCGGAACGGCGCTGGACGTGACCAATCCGGTTCTGCTCTCCGGGGGAGAGAAGGCGGCTTCGGGCGTTGCCATGGGTAGGGTGGTGCGTCTGGACTCTTCGAACAGCCCCAAAGAGGTTCCTTTTGGGGCCATCCTCGTCGCCCCGAGCACGCTGCCTCAGTATGCCCGTCTCCTCGGTCGGGTCAAAGGCGTTGTCACGGATACGGGCTCGGCTGCGGGGCATTTGGCCTCGGTCGCAAGGGAGTCGGGCATTCCGTGCCTCGTGAACACGGGAGTGGGGACACAGGTCTTGAAGGATGGGGAGACCGTCACCCTCGATGCTGACCGAAGGGTGGTGTACGCGGGGGTCGCCGAGGAACTTCTCGCCCTGAACGATTCACGCAGAGCCCCCCCGATGGAAACGCCTTTCAGGAAAAGGCTTCGGAAGCTCCTGGACGCCGTTTCCCCCCTGAATTTGCTCGACCCGGACGATCCTGGATTTGTTTCGACGAACTGCCGGACCCTTCACGACTTGCTGCGTTTCATGCATGAGAAGGCAGTCCGAGAGATGTTCAACCTGTCGGGAAACGGCAAGCGCCAATTCCGGGGGGCCAGGCGGCTGTCGGCTGACATCCCCATCCTGCTCCACGTGCTGGATCTTGGGGGTGCCTTGAGGGACGGCTTGCCCCGCCGCTCCGACGTGACTCCCGAGGAGGTGTCGAGCTTTCCCTTCAAAGCCTTATGGAGGGGTCTCACGAGCCTGCCCGAATCCTGGCACCCCGACGTTCTGCACTTCGATTGGGGGAGCCTTGACCGGTTCAGTCTCGGCGAGGGCATCGTGAGTGCGAACTCTCAGCTCCTGGGGAGTTTCGCTCTCGTCGCCCCGGATTACTTGAACCTCAACATTCGTTTCGGGTTGCACTTCACCGTGATCGACGCGCTGATCGGTCCCGTTTCGCGCAACAACTACGTTTGCTTGCATTTCAAGGGGGGCGGAGCGGCCTACGAAGGCAAGCACCTGCGGGCGCTCTTCCTCGCGCAGGTCCTGGAAAGCCACGGCTTCAGCGTTCAGCTCGACCGAGACTCGGTGAGTGCTGTCGTGGAGCGGTCGCCCGCACCGGTTTTGGAGGAAAAGCTCGAGGTGATCGGGCGGCTGCTGGCTTTCACTCCCCTGCTCGACATGATTCTGAAGGACCTTTCGGAGGTCAGCAGGCTGGCCGCCGTCTTCAGCAAACCACCGGCCTCGTCCGAGCCCCTCGTGCGGGAGTTTCCCCTGGGGGAGGCGGGATCCCATGACGGGGCGACGCCCCTAAGATACCGGCTCAACTGGCTCACCGAACATCTCGCAGTGGGACACGCGCCCATGTCCTACGGAGAGCTTCAGTCGATCCGGAGTCAAGGCATCGGGGCCATCGTGAACCTATGCGCGGAATACCCGGAGCTCGCGCAGATCGAAAAAGACTTCGGCTTCGAGGTGCTCTACCTCCCCGTGCCCGACGACGGGGCCCCCGAGATGGAGGACATGGATCGGGTCCTCGGGTGGATGGATGAGGCCATCTACCTAGGTAAGAAGGTGCTCATCCACTGCCGCCTCGGCATCGGTCGAACGGGGACCTTCCTGAGGTCTTATCTCATCCGCAGGGGCTTCGGGACAGAGCTCACCGAGGAACGCCTCAAACGCATCCACTCGCACCCGACGAGCCGAAGTCAACGGCGGCTCCTCCGCCGCTACGGAGAGCAATCCGGCAGACTCACCGTACGCGAGCCTTCACTCGAGTCTGAGCGAGCGGTGGACCTCAGTCTCTATTTTCACGAGTATGAGTCGCTTTGCCGGGAGGCGGATATCGCTCGCGAGACCTTGGCGTCCGCTGGATCCACCGAGATGCCACGGTGCGGCCGGGACACGGACGCCTGCTGCACGACGCCCTTTCACGTGCAATTCATGGAGGCGGTCTACCTTTGGCATTACATGGTCCGGGAGCTGAGCCGTGAAGCCCGTAGGGCTGTCACTCACCGGGCGGTCACTCTCAACCGTGCTCTGATGGCAAGACCGCCGCACCGAGAGGCTACCCTGATTGAAGCGTCGGGTGGACCGGAAGGTGCCCTGACCGGGCGCGACACCGGGTCGGATTACCGATGTCCGCTCAGCACGGACGACGGTTGTCTCGCGTTCGACCGCCGTCCCATCCGCTGCCGCCTTTTCATCGGCGATGAAACTTCGCCCCCGACAATCCGGCAAGCTCACGATATGGAGCGCCTGCTTCGGAGTACGCTGACGCGTGAAACCGCAAACGAAACCCTTCATGAGATGTCGAGGGCGCTTTTCCTTGCGCTGAACGGGACCTTCCTCGAAGGCCGAAGCCTTCTTTTCCCCATCACGCACGTGGTATCCGGCAAATACCTGGAAGACTATTTCACCGCCGTGCGGGAGATCGCCTATAGCCGCGTCCCATCATAGCCTGACCTCCCGGATTGGAACATGCAAGCAGCGGGAGTTGCCCGAACAGAGATTCGGGGAGAGCTTGCGTTGCCCTGAGCAACGGTCCCCTCTCCTACAGATCGATGTCCACGATGAGTGAATAAGGTCCGGCATAGGGCTCACTCACCGTGTCGAGTCGGTATTCGTAAATGACGCTGCACAGCGCAAGCAACACCTGATCGCCCATCTTCTCCCGTTGATTGGCAATCAGGTGACGCTGCACAGCGCAAGCAACACCTGATCGCCCATCT
>CAZGQL010000123.1:0-9271 GCA_964527905.1 uncultured Syntrophobacteraceae bacterium | reverse complement strand
CGTTGATTGGCAATTTCCAGGGCCAGCTCACAGGCCGTGCAATCCGACGAGGCATCCGAGCGAAAGCTGTAGGTGAAGGAGAAATCTCCCATGACCGTGAGGAGCAGGTCCCAGTCCAGGGAGCAAACCGTCAAGAAGTACGCCTCGGCTATCTTCCGGAACCCTTTTTCGACTCCGCCGATCAGACCTTTCTGCCCTTTCTTGATCCCGGGGAGACCGGCCTTGGGAAGGCTCACCAAGCCCTTGAGCAGACCGAGACTGCCTTCGGTCCACCCCTTGCGCTTGTAAATTTTTCGACCGTCAGCCATTCTTCCACTCGCCCAAAGGCTGTAGCCGATCATCACGACCTCCTTTTTCCCGTGGCGATGACTTCATGAAACTCCATCCCCAGGTTGCGGGAGCACACCCAGCGGGTGCGTCTCCCTGTGGAGCCCAATGAGACGCTAAGGGACCGCCCAACAACAGTGCCAAAATCAGGCGGGAATAAACCCCGCCCCTACCGTTTCATCGGCGCTTACAGGGTAGGGCCCGGGTTTATCCACGCCCGAGGGCCATATCTTCAAGCGCCCTTTGTTGCTGGACGAATCCCGATGGATGGGATTCACCGCTGCGTGTGGGGTGGGGCAAGTTCAAGACCGCCGAGTTCTGCAGATTTCGCGGCTTGGGGCGGCATTGCCCACCGGGCGACTGACGGCCACCTAATGAAGGGAAATGGCCGCATTCCAGTCGTCTGGTTCCAGATCGGTCCACAGGCCCAAGAGTTGTCGACCAAGGCTTGCAAGGGGCTCCGGGTTTTGGATAAGCGAAACGATGACTTGCTTCGCTTCCGGGTGTTCGTTGAGATTTTCATTTCCGGAGTAATGCGCAAGAAAGGCCTCTGCGATTTGCTCGGCGAGCATGTCGACGAACGCTTTCTCTTCCGGTTTATCGTAGGGCAACTGGTACTGCAGCATGAGAGTCTTTTTCGCCGTGGAGACGAGCCCCTCCTTGGTGTAGTCCCTCGCATACTGGGAAAACGATGAAGCGCTACCCAGGTTGTAGGCGATTTCGTCGATCCTGCGGCTTTCGACCGTCAAAACGCCTCCCGAGTCGATGGACACGATCCGATACGGAGACGGGTACGTCACGAGGGATCCCGTCTCAATGTCAACCAAATCAAGCATCGAGCCCCGACCGGCGGCGGGAAGGACAGTTGAAACAATGTCCTGGGCGTGGAAATGGCCCGTGAAAATGACCCGCAATCCTTTTTCGGCAAGCAACCGGGAAACCACGGCCCAATCATCGATCAGGTAATGGGGGAACAGCTCGGATTGCCCTTCGAAGTGTTCGACAAGACCGTGATGCATGAACGCAATGACCGTCTTGTTGCTCCTTGCGGCTTGCTCAAGCCTTGCCCCAATCCATGCCAGAGTCTCCGGCGAGAGCCGCCCAGCCGTTCGCGAGGTCCCCTGAGTCTCACTCGGCGCGTACTTGCACGAGTCCAGAGCCAGAACCCACAAACCTCTCACCGGCTCCGCCACATAGCTCAAGGAATGCCGGTCCCTGAATCTCGCCTGCGCGTAGCCGAATCGGCCGTATAGCCTCACAAACCCACCCGGACTGACGCTTGAAACGGGCACGGTCTTCTCGCCAAGATACCTGACGGCGTTGGGGTTGTTGATGTCGTGGTTGCCAGGAATTACGTAGACTTCAATTCCATGCCGTTCCAGTTTGGCAAGGTAGCGAGCGAGCTTTTGATGGCTTTTCAATTCTCCGTCTTTGGTGAGGTCTCCCGGAATCAGCACGAAATCCACCTGCTCCTTTTCGACGATCCCGTTGACGGCTGCCTCGAGGATCGCCTCGCCCTCGCGAAGCATCTTACGGTCGGAGGCAAGATAAGCCTCGAAAGCCGCGCCGCTCGCCCTCGCTGTAGGAGATCCGACAGGACGGCAAAGCGGGTCCCCTGGAAGCCGGCCCACGCCGGGTCGGTGCCCGTTCCCCCCATTTGGAGCGACACGACAACCAGGATGATGGACAGCGCCTCTTTCATAACGCTCCTCCATGCTTGAGGTGGGAATCCGCGAGATCTCAGTCGAGCGAGGCAGGTTGTGTAGCGAGAGGGTTAACGGGAGCGGACGGCCCTCCTTGGGGCACTGGCGCATGCTGGAGACCACCGAGCCGCCCTGCGCCGCATCAAGTGCCAGGGCGCAGGGCGGAACTGGGGGTCACATGGGAATATTCCCGTGTTTCTTGGGCGGCAGGGCCATCCGTTTGGAGGCCAGGATGTCGAAAGCTTCAATCAGCCGAGGACGAGTCTGCGAGGGGACGATCACCCCGTCGATGTAAGCGCGGGAGGCGGCGATGTAAGGGTTGTAGAGGAGATTCCGGTACTCTTCGATCTTTTCCTGCCGCTTGGCGACCGGATCCGGTGCCTCGCTGATCTCCTTGCGGAAGATGATGTTGGCGGCCCCTTCGGCGCCCATCACGGCGATTTCCGCCGTCGGCCACGCCAACACCAGGTCCGCCCCAAGGTCTTTCGAGCACATGGCCAGGTAAGACCCGCCGTAATCCTTGCGAACGATCAACGTGACCTTGGGCACCGTCGCCTCCGAGTAGCACCAGAGGAGCTTCGCGCCGTGGCGGATGATGCCGCCCCACTCCTGCTGCTTGCCGGGCAGATATCCGGGCACGTCTGCGATCGTCAGCATGGGGACGTTGAACGCATCGCAGCAGCGGATGAAGCGGGTCGCCTTGTCCGAGGAGTCCGTGTCCAGACATCCGGCCAGCACCTTGGGCTGATTGGCGATGATTCCGATGGCGCGACCGTTGAGTCTTGCGTAACCGATCACGATGTTCTGGGCATAGTTCTCGTGGATTTCGAAAAACTCCCCTTGGTCCACCACCGCGCGGATCAGGTCCTTGATGTCGTAGGCGCCCATGGGATTGTCCGGAATGATGGAATCCAGTGCCGGCGCGATCCGGTTGGGATCATCGTCGGTCATGACGATGGGAGGGTCTTCCATGTTGTTGTCGGGCAAATAGCTCAGCAGCTTCTTGATCTGGTCGATGGCATCGGCGTCGCTTTCGCAGGCGAAGTGGGCCACACCGCTCTTGGAGCTGTGTGTCATCGCTCCGCCCAACTCCTCTTGTGTCACCACTTCCCCCAGCACGGACTTGATCACGTCCGGACCGGTGATGAACATGTAGCTCGTGTTTTTCACCATGAAGACATAATCGGTCATGGCAGGTGAGTACACGGCCCCCCCCGCGCAGGGACCCATGATGGCGGAAATCTGGGGAATGACTCCCGATGCAATGGCGTTGCGATAAAAAATCTGGCCGTAGCCGGACAGGGCATCCACCCCTTCTTGAATCCGCGCCCCGCCCGAATCATTGAAACCCACGAAGGGCTTACCCGCCTTAAGGGCCAGATCCATCACCTTGCAGATCTTCTTGGAATGCATCTCGCCTAAGGTTCCCGCACGAGCCGTGAAATCCTGCGAGAAAGCGAACACCTGACGTCCATTCACGGTCCCGTAACCCGTGATGACTCCGTCGGCGGGAATATCGACCTTGTCCAGCCCAAAGAGGGTACCGCGGTGCCTCACGAAAATATCCAACTCACGGAAACTGCCGGGATCGAAAAAGTGGTCCAGCCTCTCCCGAGCGGTCAACTTGCCCCGCTCGTGCTGTTGCGCGACCGCCTTGGGACCGCCCATCTGCCTGATCTTCGCTTCCCGTTCCTGGAGCTCCGCGATCTTTTCCGCCACTCGTCCCATGTCCCCTTCTCCTCCCTATGTCCACGCGCCCCCTTGGTGGCCCAAATTCCTCAATATCCGCGCCATTTTAATGGTTAGCCGACCCATGTCAAGCGCTTTCCCCGAGGCGGTGACGGCCGCATCCACTTCACATCCTTGAATCATTTTGGTATGTTGCCCACACACGCGACTGAGGGATTCAAGTCGGTTGTCCGCTATTGCATCCGGGCAAATCACGGAGGAAAGCGTTGGCCGAAGGCTTGCTGCGGAAGAAGCGATTCTGGCTGACTGCCGGTCTTGGGCTGTTCATCTTCTATGAAACGCTCAGACGCGCCAATTTCAGGAAGCTATCTGAAAACATTCAGGCCATCGACCCCATTTGGGCTGCCGGCGCGGCGGCGGCGAGCTTCCTGAGTTACCTTTGCATCGCGGCCGTCCTTCACTGGCTGCTCCGGGACATGGGTTTCCGCTTCCGTTTTAGCCTCTCCTCCCGCATCGCCCTGATTTCCACGACCATCAACTACGTGATGGCCATTGGGGGTCTGAGCGGCATGGCGGCGAAGGTTTACCTGCTATCACGAGAGAAAGTACCGGCGAGCAACACGCTCTCCATTTCGATCCTCCACGGCTTCCTGACGAACACGGTGGCTGTGATGTTCGTCTACTTGGGCTTTTTCTATCTTTACAGCGAGTACAAACTGAGTGCGAGACAGCTTGAGGCGGGAATCTTTGTCTTGCTGGTGGCCTTCCTTCTAACCTGGGTCACCATCCAGGTTATGGTGAATCGTTCCTTCAGATGTGCCCTATGGAATCTGGTGAGAAACCTTCTTGCACGGCTTGTGGAACGGTTTCCACGGCTGCGATGGATCCAGCTCCAACGGGCGGACGCCTTCTTCGACAATTTCAACGCAAGCATGAGCCTCATTGTGGGAAGCGGACGCAAACTGCTTGCCCCAGCCTTGTTCGCCCTCTTCGACTGGGTTGCCATGTTTCTGTGCTTGAAGTTCGCCTTCCTTGCCGTTCATTATCCCCAGGAAAGCCGGGTCTTGATGGTGGGATTCTCGGTGGGTGTTTTTTCGGGGCTGTTTTCGATCACCCCGGTTTCCATCGGCGTCATGGAAGGATCTATGGCGGGGGCCTTCTACCTCATGGGTCTCGATTACGATCGTGCCCTCATGGCGACCCTGATCTATCGGCTCGTCTACTTTTTTCTACCCGTCCTGGTGAGCCTTTTTTGCTATAGGCACCTGTTCGTACCTCCGACCGAAGGCCGCCTCGAACCAGCCGAAAATTCCGATAACGCACGCCAAGGGTCCGGACCCTGACAGATCCCCCATCCCTCCTGCGCAAGCCAGCCCATCGACGATCCCCTACGAACCCCTTTTCCTGTTGGCGGGTTAGCTCCGAGGCTGGATCCTGGATCCGAGCCGAAACGGCCATAGGACCACGGGTTGCCAGGATGTCTTGACTTGAAGGAGATCCCCCCGGTAGAAAGGCTCCTTGAGCTCCACTTCCGGACCGTCCTGCCACTTGAGGAGCGGCGGGTGCAGCGAGGCCCATTGAGGCAGAATGGGCGAGGGATCCCCCGGAATGATTCTGGCCTTCCATGTGAACTCAAACCGCTCCTCCGTCGGTCCCTCGTCCGGGAAAGCGGTATAGCAGAGCCGAAAACGACTCCATGGAGTGATAATGTGGTGGGCCAGGATTTGACCTCCCGGCCAGCTTTCGAACCGCGCAAACGGCAGGGGGATAAATAGGCAGGCAACGATGAATGTCGTGACCCATCGATCCCAGTTTCTCGCCCGTTTCTCGTGGGCGGCGATCGTGGGTTCAGGCGAATCGTTCATGTTCCAGGCTCCTTGAAAAACACTCGTTCCCCGCCCGACCGCAACGGGGCTGTGATCGGGCGGGCCGAACATATCAAGGGTGCCGTGAGCGAACAACCTCTTTTTCAGCCCAAAGGACCGAAGTCTCCCCGGAGGCCGCAGGATCTCCTGGGGGGACCTGATCAGGAGACCTTCCATATGACCGTTGAAACGTCTTCCCTTCCCCCCTGGGTGTCGGCGACCATTCGAGCCAGCATCGATCGCCAGCGGGCCGAAACCGGCGATCCGGACATCTGGCGCGATCCCCTCGTGGCGGTCGCCGATGCCCGCGACCCCCTGTTTGCGGTTCTCCAACGCGTGGTGGACCCATCCCACGGCCTTCCCACGGACCTGTTGCCCACCGCTCGATCTGTCCTCGTGTTCTTTCTGCCCTTCCGCCGCGGGCTCGGCCAAGAAAACGCCCGGGCCGGCGAGATGGCGGCCCGAAGCTGGGCCCAGGCCTATGTCATGACCAATCTTCTGATTCGATCGATCAGCCTTGACCTCCAAGCCGCCATCGAATCTCGAGGGCACCAGGCGTTTCCAACGCCGGCAACCCACAATTTCGACGAACAGAAACTCGTCAGTGGTTGGTCCCACAAACACGTCGGCTACATCGCAGGATTGGGCACCTTCGGAAGCCATCACTGGCTCATCACGCCGTCGGGATGCTGTGGGCGGCTCGGTAGTTTGGTGACCAGCATGGAACTTCCAGTGACCCCCCGTTTCGACCGCGAGCTGTGCCTGGTGAAGGCGGGATCCAAGTGCCACGCCTGCGTCGCCCGATGCCGCTACGGCGCTTTGCGCCCGTCGCATTTCGACCGGCATCGGTGCTACGAGCAATGCCTCAGGAACGATGCCTACTTCGCGGACCTGCCCTTGGTGGACGTGTGCGGTAAATGCGGTTGCGACGTCCCCTGCAGCTATTCCATCCCTGACCCGTTGGAGAAGAGCTCACGAAGGTGATCCAGCCATAGGTTGACGACCTCCGGAATCTCGGCCAGGCCGCGCAACACAATACGGGTTTCGATGCCATGCTCGGCAAGGGCGGCTCTCCAGCTGCCGGGCTGGTCGCCCGCCATGTCGTTTCGCGCGTGCTCGCCGGCGACAGCCATCAGGGGGAGCAGCCATGCCGTTTGCACTCCGGCTTGCTTGAGCTCCGGGAGGAGATCGCCGACACCCGGCCGACCCTGGATGGTTCCGACAAAAATCCGAGGATCGAGCTGTTTGAGCACATGCCCGAGCGCGGTATACACCATGTCCGCCGGGTGGGCCCTGTTTCCGTGCCCCACGAACACCACCGCCTCGTCGGGACGCCGGTCGGAGGGGAGCGTGGCGGCAAGGGTCCCGGCCAATCGCACCAAATCGTCGTAGGAGGCAAGCAACGGCCTTGCGAGTCGAAGCCCTTGGAATCCCTTGACCATCTTCGAAAAGAGCCGCACGTTGTGGTGTAGGTCATGGAACTCCCGCCCAGGAAAGACGTGCAGCGAAAGCAACAGGACCCTGCGGCGCGGCTCGTCCAGGAGACGCGCGAGGGCCATCTCGGGCGAATCCAGAAATGTCCCCTGAGCTGCGAGCCGTCTGCGCACAATCCGCGAGGTGTAGGCCCAACGAATCTCGGCGTCGGGAAAGGCCGCGCAAGTCATCTCATCGATGAGCCGGAAGGCCGCCTGGGCTTCAGGAACGGTGGTCCCGAACGCAACCAGAAGGATGACGGGTTTCTGGAATGTCTGTTCAACCGATCCCATGCGTCTCCTCTCCACCGGCAGAGCCCTTGACGATCACCAGGTAAACCGCATCGTGCTCCGTCCGGATCGTCTCCGCAACGCCACCGTTGTGAGATATCACCCGCAGCATCTTTTCCAGTTGCTCGGGACTACAAATGATTTGGAACGATTCCGCGGCCCGGATCATTCGAAGACGTAAACTCACGTCCAGGAAGCCGCTTCAGCAATCGCCCCGATGATCCACCCACGCATCCGGCTCTGATGGAGCCTTGCGCAGATCGCAGTGCTCACCTCTCATGGTTCATCGTCCTCCCCACGGATTGAAAGTCCTTGCCGCCCCCACCTCCCCTGCTCCGGACGTCCAGCCGAATCGTGGGAGCCCATCGGTGGGCAAACCTCTCTTTCGGCTCACCCCGTTGAAGGGTAACAGCAGGTCGAGCCCTCGTGCAACCATGAAGCCTGTTCGAAATCTCGAGAGCTTCGCTCGGAAGGCGTTTCCTGTAGATGTAGATGACCCACGGAACTTTTCCTGAGAGGTCATATCTTCATTGACGCCCCGTCCCAAGGAACGTATGGTGACTCCAAGCCCATTCCCTTTGATGTGAACGCAGTGACGGATGGACCCCCAGTATTCACGCGAGTTGTCTTCCTAAAGTCCGCCCATCCACTCGTGCGAATTATGCCGTGAACGCAGACGACGAGATCCGCTCATCTCTGAGCTCGCCCCTGGATCGATACTGTGCCGCACCCCCGTCAGCCTGAAGCTCACCCGGCGACCGTACGAAAAACGTGAAACGCGCTCAATCGGTCGACATCCCGTGCAGACCGTTCAAGAGACACCATAGGAAGATCGAGCGGGATACACCACGGCCCGGAGAAATAATCGGCAAACACTTGGGTGGGATCGGGATCCGTCATCGCCCGAGGTTCGAGTTTTCAGACGTCATTTCTTCTGGACGAGGCCTGAGCCGTTCAACACCGGCTTGAGACCGCCTTTTCGCAGAATTCTTTCATCTTCCCGTGGGCATCCTCCATGGCGCTGAAAGGATCCAAGCCTGTGATAGACCGGATTGGAGGCGTGGAGGAGGCCACTCAAGGAAGAAGGGGGAGCCATGTCGAGGATCGCATCGAATCGAGATGAAAGGTTGACAGCATGGTGCTGTCTGGCTTGCGTCATGATCCTCCTGCCTTCCGCAGCTTGCGTACCGCCTGGAAGTCAGGCAGGGGCTTCGCAGGTCCAGCGGACGGAGCCCATCGGTTATGTCGCCAGGATCGTGGGACCCGCAGCGGTGTTCATCAACGACCGACCCGTTTCCGAACAGCACCCGTTTTTTTCGGGCGACAAGGTCAGGACCGACAGCGGTGTCAAGACTCGCATTGAACTGAATCGAGGAGTGACCATCTATGTCGATGAAGACACGGATCCGGGCATTTTCGAATCCATTACACGAATCATCGCCTACCTCCGTTATGGCCAAATAGCCGTGAATGCACGGGGCGCCAAAGTTGCCGTGGAGATGGAATCCGGGGAGACCGTTGAGACCACCGGGACGTTCTTCAACGTCAGCTCTCGCGGCTCCACAACGGTCTTGACCGTCGTCAAAGGCACCGTGCGCTTCACCGGCTCAACCGGAGAGACGGTCGTGGTGGATGAGGGATTCCAGCTGATTTCCCAAAAAGGACGGCCCCCATCACGAGTGCAGCGAGTCCCTGTCGCGAGCGTTATCCAATGGACAGCCCCTTTGTCCGGCGCCGAACCTCCCCCTGACCGGTTGTCCGGGGGCTATTGCTGCCGCGGAGACGGGGACGTTTTCGAGGTCGCTTCGAAGGAGCAATGTCTGTCCCAGGGAGGCCTGTTTTTCCGGGACCGCCGCACGGCGAGAGCCAACTGCGTCCCCCGGCCTCCTCAAGGTGGCTGGTGCTGTCAAAACGGGCAACTCTT
>CAZGQL010000122.1:13164-13680 GCA_964527905.1 uncultured Syntrophobacteraceae bacterium | reverse complement strand
CTGGAAGTTAGATTCGGGAAGCGGCACTGTCAATACACGAAAAAATGTGTTTTCGTGTAAAATAGAGCGGGAGGAGTCCGGACGGACCGGGGGGGGCGGGGGCGTCCCTCAGTCACTGAACCCGACCACCCGGAGCAGGACATAGGTGCCCCAACCCACGAGGGCGGCCATGGGGAGCGTGAGCACCCAGGCGACGACCATGTTTCCCGCCACACCCCAGCGAACGGCCGACAGCCGTTTGGAAGCCCCCACGCCGAGGATGGTCGACGAGATGGTGTGCGTGGTGCTGATGGGAGCCCCCACGCTGGAGGCGGTCACAATGACGAGAGCGGCGGACGTCTCCGCCGTGAACCCATGAAACGGCTCCATTTTGAAAATCTTGTGCCCCATGGTTTTCACGATCTTCCAGCCCCCGGTGGCGGTCCCGAGTCCCATGACCGAGGCGGAGGCCATCTTCACCCAAAGGGGCACTTCCAGGGTCGGAATCAGGTGAAAAATGAACAGGGCCAGGGTGAT
>CAZGQL010000122.1:6636-13147 GCA_964527905.1 uncultured Syntrophobacteraceae bacterium | reverse complement strand
GGGTGATGATCCCCATGGTCTTCTGGGCGTCGTTGAGGCCGTGGCTCGTGGCCATGAAGGCCGAGGAGACGATCTGAAGCCGTCGAAAGGCGGTGTTGGCTTTTCGCGGGTGCGCCCCGCGGCAAAGCCAGGCAAGCATCAGCATGAGCAGGTAGCCCCCGACGAATCCCGCCATGGGGGAGAGGAACAGCGGCAAGACGACCTTTCTCAGAATCGATCCGAAATTCAGCGTCGCCCAACCTCCATGGGCGAGGGCTGAACCCATCAAACCGCCGATGAGGGCGTGCGAGGACGACGACGGGAGTCCCAGGTACCAGGTCAGCCCGTTCCAAAAAATCGCCCCGACGAGGGCCGCCAGGACTAACGCCTGAGACCCCTTGACCATATCCGGATGAATGATCCCGCTCCCAATGGTATGCGCCACGCTGGTCCCCGCCAGGGCTCCCGCGAAATTGAGCAGTGCGGCCATCAAGACAGCCATCTTGGGAGACAAGACCTTGGTGGAAACGACCGTCGCGATGGCATTGGCGCTGTCATGGGCTCCGTTGGTGAAATCAAACACCAAGGCGACAAGGACGATGATCAGGGCGATCATAATAGGATCATGCATTCTTTAGCGTAATCCCTTCGATGATATTTGCAAGTCTCCCAACTCGATAAACACATTCTTCAATCCGATCGTATATCTGGGTCCACTTAATCATATCTATAATATCAATACACTCCTCTGGACTCGAGAGCCGTGAATCATATATTTCTGCAAGAGCCATAGACAATAGAGTCTCGCAATCATCCTTGAGCAGCTTAACAACTGAGTAGCTTTCTGTAACGTCTTTTCTATCTCTCAAATAAATCACCATTTTAGATGTTTCTTCAATCATTGCCTTAATATTGGAAATCAAGTTTTTTGCAGTCTTGCGTATACTGGCAAATCCATACAAACCGATTCTTGTCGATATGGCATCTATAAGGTTCTGTATTTCTTCCTGGGCAATGTTGATTCCATGGATGTCCTCCCGATCGATGGGAGTGATGAAGGTCAGGGAAAGCTGCCTGGCGATCTCGCGGGAAATGGTGTCCGCCTCTTCCTCGATGATGTGGATCTGCACGCATTTCTCTTCAACGTCCGTATAGTACTCGAAAATATCGCTCAGGATCGTGGACGATTCGACCAGCTTCTGGCTTTGTCGGATGAACAGCTCGAAGAACTTGACGGACTTTGGAAACAGGGTGAAGGCCATCTTCCCTCTCCATGGTGCGGCTCAAACGGACAAGAAAAAGCTCGCGTGACGAGCCCCCTTTTAGAGGAAAACGAAGTTTTTGGGAATCAGGAACTCATCCCCTTCAAGACGAACGCCTCCAGTTCGGCCCGGACTGCCAGTAGACAGGAGCCGCCCTTGCACACTATTATAGATTATGAGCGCAACGGGAGGAGCACGCGATGCGAAGACGGATCGTCATTCAGGTTGAACGCCGTTCGGTGAGCGAACATCGTTTCGGGTCCCTGGATGCAGCCCAGCTGGAACGACTCACTGAAGCCTTTCGAGTTTGGAAGGACAATGCGCCCACGCCCTTTATCCGCCGGGTCAGAGGGCGCTACTGGCTGGCGTTTCTCTTTCTTCGCCACACGGGAGCGCGTCTCGGGGAAGTGCTCGACATCGACGACCTATCGGACATCGATTTCCGCGAACCGCACGTGCACATCACGGTCGTGGACGAGGCAACCGGGCGGCAAGTCCTCCGCTCCATTCCCGTGCCCGGCGAGCTGGTGCATGAGGTCCGACGCTATCTCGAGGAGTTCCCCATGATGCGCGGCAAGGTGTTCGCCCTGGATCCGGGGAATTTTCGCCGCGAGTTCTACCGGCGGGCCCATGAGGCTCAGATCCCGCGGGAGCTTTCCCGCCCGCACATCCTGCGCCACACGCGGGCCATGGAACTGCTCGAGGCAGGGGTACCCCTTTCCATGGTGCGGGACCTTCTTGGCCACGCCCTGAGCAGCACCACGGCGCTTTACGTGAGGCACACCGAAGTCACGACCACCCGCATGCTCAAGGACAGGGGAGTCCTTTGAGCCCAGGGCGTTCCCCCGCGGGCAACAACACATGACCTGGGAGCCATGCGATGGCCCACTCCGTCCCGATCGACTACGGCCCCCTCGACCACCCGTCGGTGCTCGAGCGATTGTTTCACCCTCGATCCGAATGGGTGGAGGCGACCCGCTCCACTTCCTCCGAAGACCTTCTGATTGAGGTGGAAGAAGGCGTTCGGATCGGTGCGCGCTTCCATGGTGTTTCCAAGGCGGCCCCGACCCTGTTGTTCTTTCACGGCAACGGGGAAATCGTCGCTGACTATGATGACATGGGACCCGTCTACAACCGAATGAGTCTCAACTTCCTCCCCGTGGACTATCGGGGTTACGGCCGCTCCTCCGGATATCCCACGGTCACGGCCATGATGGCCGACAGTCGGGCCATCCTCCGATTCGCACGCGCATGGCTGGCCGAGCGGGGCCATTCCGGCGCCCTGATCCTCATGGGAAGGTCGTTGGGGAGCGCGTCGGTCCTGGAGCTCGCCGCCGGTGAACCTGACGCGGTCGACGGGCTCATCGTGGAAAGCGGCTTCGCTTACGCTGCGCCCCTCCTGCGCCTGCTCGGGATCGACCCCGACGCCATCGGGTTCCGGGAGGATGCGGGGTTTAGAAACGTCGACAAGATCCGGAGCTTTCGCAAGCCCACCCTCATCATTCACGCCGAGTTCGACCACATCATCCCGTTTTCTGACGCCGAAGCCCTCTACGCAGCCAGCGCCGCCCTCGACAAGACTCTTCTCAAGATCCCCGGAGCGAATCACAACGATCTATTCCTGCACGGCATGACGACTTACCTGGCCGCGGTCAAGTCGCTGGCGGAGCGCGCCGGCGCCCGCTGAGCCCGACCGGAATTGCCGGGGACCCCTCAGAGGCGCACGCTCCCGGCCCCCTCCCTGCGACTCCCGTCCGCCGGTCTCTTCCGGTGCAAGCCACCGGCCTCCCTGGCATGGTTCTTCAAACCAGCCCGCCCGCCGAGCCGATCCTGCATGTTGCTGGTTTGCGCTTTGGGACAGCGGAGCCCCTCGCGAGAAGGGACTTGACGAACCCGCGCCCTTTCCGTATACGTACCGGTCGGTATAGAACGGCAACCTCGTTCGGGAAAGGATAAACTGGATGACCAACCCCTGCATGCCTGTGAGCCCGCCACTCCCCGTACGCTCCCTGTTCGCCCGGGCCACACCCCCCTGTGCCCCGGAAGAGCAGGAAAACCGCGAGCGCATCCTCTTCGCCGCCGCCGCCCTGTTCGCCGACAAGGGCTACGCGGGCACCTCCGTGCGCGAAATCGTCGAAGCGGCCGGCGTGACGAAGCCCACGCTCTACTACTATTTCAAGAGCAAGGAGGATCTCTACATCCACCTGATGGACCTCGCCGTGGAGACCTTCTGTTGGGTCCTGACCCAGTCGGCGAGCCGCCCCGGGAACGTCCGCGATCAGCTCGCCGGCCTCCTGGCCGATCTCCATGCCCTGTTCCGGGAGAACCTCGACCTGCTCCGCCTCGTCAGCTCCATGTTCTTCGGTCCTAAGGGCGCCGCTCCGCCTTACGATTTCCACCGTATCGACCAGCATTTCGACCAAGTCATCCTGGAAAAGCTGGACTTGCAGGTCCTACAGGGGCAATTGCGGGAAGCGAATAAACCCCTCGTGCTGTTGCTCCTGGGGGGATTCGTCCAGGCCATGAGCTACGTCCTCGTCTGGGAGCCGCACAAGGCCGATTTCACCTCGGGCGATTTCAGACAGATCATCGACATTCTCTTCGACGGAGCACGGCACGCGCGCCCCGTTTCCTCCGATGGAGCCAAATCATGAAGCGCATCGTGGTCGCCCTGCTGCTCGTCATCGGACTGGCCGGGGCATGGGGTTTGTCCCGAAAGCCCGGTCGCGGCGAGACCGTGCACGCGAAGGGCGGACCGCCCCTGGTGACCGTCCAGGTCGTCTCCCCCGAGCGCCGGACGGTTCAACGGAGCGTCGACGTTTACGGCAGTCTGTCGCCCAAGACGTCGACGGATTTGAAGAGCGAGGTTGTCGGACGGGTGCAGCGGGTGCTGGTCAAGGAATGGGACCAGGTGAAGCCCGGAGACCTTCTGCTCGAGGTGGACCCGACGGACTTCAAGATCGAGCTCAACCGCATCGAGGCGGGGACCAAGATGGCGAAGGCCCAGCTCATGGAGGCCCAGGTCGGCCTCAACCGGGCCTGTCGGGAGCTGACCCGCGCCCAGAAGCTCAAGGAGGGCGGACTCATCACCGGCCAGGAAATGGATGAGCGCCAGACAGCCCTGGAGGCCGCGGCCGCCCGGGTGAGCCTCGCTCAGGCCCAGGTCGGCCAGGCGGAGGCCCAGGCGGAAGCCGCGCGGCACGTGCTCAGGAAAACCACGGTGGACGCCCCGATCGAGGCCATTGTCTCCCAGCGCCGGGTCGACGTGGGGGATTTCGTGGACAAGGGAACGCCTCTGTTCACGCTGGTGGACAACCGCATTCTGGATTTCACGGCCAACGTCCCGGCCACGGATCTGATCCACGTGGGCGAGGGCCAGCTGCTGACCTTCACCGTGGACGGCATCCCCAACCGGAGCTTCAAGGGCCACATCAAGCGCGTGAACCCCATGGTCAATGCGGGGGATCGATCCGGAAGAATCCTGGCCGAAGTCGCCAACCCGGACGGACTGCTCCGGGGGGGGCTCTACGCCCACGGCCAGGTGCTCGTCGAGGAGCGGCCCTCGGCCCTCGTGCTTCCTCGTGAGGCCCTCCTGGCCTGGAACCTGGAACGGGAGGCCGCGAGCGTCCTCGTGGTCGAAGGCGGCGACGTCGTCCGGTCCCGCCCCGTCACCACGGGTTTCGTCGAGGATGGGCTGGTGGAGATCCGAAAAGGGCTCGAGGGAGCCGAGCGCGTGGTGATCCGCGGCGGGTTCAATGTGCGCGAGGGGGAGCGGGTCCGGATCGTCGACGATCCAGGGGCCGGGCAGCCTGCCAAGCCCGCTTCCTTGGCGCCCCAGGCCCCCTCCCGGAAGGAAGGGGCGAGCTGATGGTTCTCTCGGAGCTTTCCATCCGGCGGCCCGTCTTCGCGACGGTGATGATGCTGACCCTGGTGATCCTGGGCATTTTTTCGTACCGGCACCTGAACATCGATGAATACCCCGACGTGGAGATCCGGTCCTCAGCATCACGACGACCTACCGGGGGGCCTCGCCGGAGTCCGTCGAGCGGGAGGTGACCCGAAAGATCGAGGAGGCCATCAACCCGATCCAAGGGGTGAAGCACATCTCCTCGACCTCCCAGGAGGACGTGTCGCTGATCATCGTGGAGTTCACCCTCGAAACGCGCATCGACGAGGCGGCCCAGGACGCGCGGGCCAAAGTGAGCGCCATCCGGGCCGATCTCCCGAGGGATTGCGAGGAGCCGGTGATCCAGAAGCTGGATTTTTCCGCCGCCCCGGTGATCTCGCTGGCCGTGCGGTCGGACACCCTGGGCGCCCGCGAGCTCACGACCCTGGTCGAAAAGCGCGTGAAGCGGCGCATTGAAAATGCCCCGGGCGTGGGGCGGGTCGACCTGGTGGGCCGGGCCAAGCGGGAAGTGAACGTCTGGCTCGATCCGCGGCGTCTGGAATCCCTCGAGATCGGGGTCGACGAGGTGGTGGCGGGGCTTTTCAAGGAAAACGTCAACACCCCGCTGGGACGCCTCACCCGGGAGGGCCATGAGCTTCCCATCCGCATCGCCGGCAAGCCCCGGGAGGTATCCGGGTACCCTGACATGGTCGTGGCCTGGCGCGGCGCCCACCCCGTGCGCCTCAAGGAAATCGCCCGGATCCAGGACGGGATCGAGGAGCAGCGGTCCCTGGCCCTGGTGAACGGCGCCCCCGCCGTCGCCCTCAACGTCCTCAAGCAGTCCGGGGCCAACACGGTCGCCGTGGCCGATGGGGTGAAGGCCCTCCTGCCGACGCTGGCAAAGGAAATACCCGACGGGGCCCGCATCGAGGTGGTGCGGGACGGCTCCCAGTTCATCCGCGAGTCCGTGCACGACGTGGAGATGACCCTCGTGATCGGCGGCATCCTCACGATCCTCATCGTGTTCTGCTTCCTCAACTCCTGGCGCTCGACCGTGATCACCGGCCTGACGCTGCCCATCAGCGTCATCAGCTCCTTCATCGTCATGATGGCCCTGGGCTTCACCCTGAACGTCATGACCCTGATGGGTCTCTCCCTCGCCATCGGCCTGCTCATCGACGACGCCATCGTGGTGCGGGAAAACATCGTCCGGCACCTGCAGCAGGGCAAGGACCACGTGCGCGCCTCCATCGAAGGCACTTCCGAAATCGGACTGGCGGTCATGGCCACCACCTTCACCATCGTGGCGGTGTTCGTTCCGGTGGCCTTCATGAAGGGCATCGTGGGACGGTTCTTCTTCCAGTTCGGGATCGTGGTGACCTTT
>CAZGQL010000122.1:1680-6626 GCA_964527905.1 uncultured Syntrophobacteraceae bacterium | reverse complement strand
CGTGTCCCTGTTCGTCTCCTTCACCCTGGACCCGATGCTCTCCTCCCGGTGGGTGGATCCGGATGTGGAAGGGGCGCACCACCCGGGCTCGGCCGGTCGCCGAAACTGGCTCTTCCGAATCCTGGATCGCTTCAATCAGCTCTTCGACAAGGTCTCCGACGAATACCGGCGGGTCATCTCCTGGGCCCTGGACCACCGCAAGACCATCCTGGGCATGGGGACGGCGGCGTTCGTGGGGGCGCTTTTCCTGGCACCGAAGCTCGGGAGCTCCTTCATGCCGACCTATGACCGGGGGGAATTCCAGGTGAACTTCACGGCGGCCCCCGATGCTGGGATCGAGGAGAGCCGCGGACGGACGGAAGCCATCCTCGGGGTGCTCCACCCGCTTCCCGGAGTCGCCCTCACCTACGCGACGGTGGGAGCGGGCGAGGCGGGGACCGTGCGGGAAGGCCAGATTTACGTGAAGCTCAAGGACAAGAGCGAGCGCCGTTTGACCCAGGAGCAGCTGGAAGCCCTCGCGCGATCGGGCCTCCAGGACATCCCCGGGATCATTCCGAGTGTCCGCATGGCCGGCAGCATGCACGAGGGGGCCCCCATCAACATGAATCTCCGGGGAGACGACCTCGATGTCCTGAAGGACTACGGAGACCGAATCAAGCGGATCATGGCCGAAGTGCCCGGAGTGACCGATGTCCAGTCCAGCCTCGACCAGGAAAAGAATGAAGTGCGCCTGATCGTGGACCGGGCGAGGGCCGTCGACGTGGGCGTGTCGACCGGCCAGGTCGTGGATACCCTCGGCCCCCTGGTGGGCGGCAAGGCGGCGACGACCTACGAGGACGAGGACGGCGATTCCTATGATGTCCGCGTCCGCCTTCCCGACCACTACCGCCGCAATCCCGGGCAGCTGGCCCGCCTCACCCTGCTCTCGCCCCGGCAGGACGGACGCCGCGCCCTCGTGCCCCTGGGCGACGTCGCCCAATTCCAGATGGATCTTTCCCCGGCGCGCATCCAGCGACTGGACCTCCGGCGCAAGGTGACCCTGTCGGCCAGTCCCGTGGGAATCCCGCTGGGCGATGCCATCGAAGCGATCCGCGCGCGGGTGGCCGGCATCCAGCTTCCACCGGGGTACGTGATTTCTTGGAGCGGCGAAGCCGAGGACATGGCCGAGACGTTCCGCTACATTTTCGAGTCCCTCTTCCTGGCGGTGATTCTCATCTATCTCATCCTGGCCGCCCAGTTCGAAAGCTTCCTCGCCCCGCTGTCCATCATGATGTCCCTGCCGCTTTCGCTGGTGGGCGTGGTGGTGATGCTGTTTCTCACGGGTGACACGCTGAACATCATGTCGCTGATCGGCCTCATCATGCTCATGGGCCTGGTCACCAAGAACGCCATCCTGCTGGTGGACTACGCCAAGGTGCTCCAAAGACGGGGTCTCGAGCGCCGGGACGCCCTCATCGAAGCCGGCCGCACCCGTCTTCGGCCCATCATCATGACCACCCTGGCCATGATCTTCGGGATGCTGCCCCTGGCCCTGGCCCTGGGCCCGGGAGCCGAAATGCGAGCCCCCATGGCACGGGCCGTCATCGGGGGACTCGTGACCTCCACCCTGCTCACCCTCGTGGTCGTGCCCGTTGTGTACACGCTCTTCGACGACCTATCGAGGGTCTTCAAACGTCGAGCCACCTGATTTCGTCTGGATTGAGGGATCTTCCATGTCCTTGCGCGCCCTGCTCGTTTTCCTGATCGTCTGGATGGGACCCTTCTTCGGAGCGTCGGCCCTCGCCCAGCGGGTCATTCCGCTCGAGGAGGCCCTCCAGCTCACCCTCGACTACAGCCGTGACGTGCTCATCGCCGCCGAGGGCAAGAAGCAGTCGGAAGGCCGTTATGTCGAGGAACGGGCGGCCGCGCTGCCCCAGCTCAAGCTGGACGCGGCCGCCGTCCGGCTCCGCGACAACGTCACTTTTCTCTCGCCCAAGGAGCTCACCCACACGGACTACAACGGCAACCTGAACCTCACCCAGGCCCTGTTCACCTGGGGGCAGATCGGGGCGGCGATCCGGGCCGCCAAGTATGACCGGGAGGCGGCGGAGCACCAGTACCGCGAGGCGCGGCAGCTCGCGCTTCGTGAAGCCGCAACCGCCTACTACGACCTCCTGTTCACCCTGGAGCTCGAGCGGGTTGCCCGCGACAACGTGGCCCAGAAACAGCGTCACCTGGATGAAGCCACCCGCAGGCGGCAGGCGGAAGTCGCGACGGACTACGACGTTCTGGCCGCCCGCGTGGCCCTGACCAACGCCCAGCCCGCCCTGACCCGGGCGGAAAACGACATCCGGCTGGCAACCGACCGCCTCCGTTACTACATGGGAATCGACGAGGATTTTCAGGTCGAGGGCCCTCTGCAGTGCTCCCTTAAAAAACCCTTTCCCCTGCCGGACGTCCTGGCGAGAGCGCGCGACAACCGACCGGAAGTCGCCTATTATGAAAGCCGGGTCGGCGTTTTCAAGGAAATTATCACGGTGGCCAAGGGCAACGCGCGCCCCCGCTTCGATTTCAAGGCCAACGGCGGCCGGGCCGCGCTGGGAGCGATCGACGGCAATACGCCCGGAAACCACTGGGACGCCGGCATTTACCTGTCATTCCCGATCTTCGACGGATTGAAGACCAAGGGGCAGGTGATGCAGGCCCAAAGCAGGCTGGCAACCACCGAGCTCGAGATGAAACGGCTCCTCGACCAGATTGCCCTCCAGGCCCGGGAGGCCATCAACAACGTGGACGAATCCATCCAGATCATCAAGGGGCTCGAGGCGACCATCACCCAGACGGAGCGGCTCCTGGCCATGGCCGAGGCCGGCTACCGGGCCGGGGTGAAGACGAAGCTCGAAGTGGACGACGCCGAAACCGACGTCCTGACGGCCAAGGTCAACCTGGCCCGGGCCCGCCGGGACTATCTGCGGGCCTGGACCCTGCTGGCCTGGATCATGGGCGAGGACCTGCAGGAAGCGGTGCGCCACGCGGAGTGGCGAGGGTGCGCGCTGCCCTAGCCCGCCCAGGGACTGAAACCAAGTGAGGAGGAACGTCGATGGCGGATCCGATGAAGAAGAGAGCCACCGTGGAAGATCTAGCCGCTCTTCCGGAGAACATGGTCGGAGAAATCATTGACGGGGAGCTGTTTACGACACCGCGCCCCTCCAGGAGGCACATCGATGCCGCAGCCTCCCTGGGAGGGGAGCTCATTCCGCCGTACCGATTCGGTCGTGGGGGTCCTGGTGGATGGATCATCTATCACGAGCCGGAAGTCCATCTGGGAGGGAATGTCCTCGTGCCCGACCTTGCGGGATGGAGGAAAGAAAGGCTGATCACGGCACCCGAAGAGCACCGCTTCGTCGTGACGCCGGACTGGGTCTGTGAAATCCTCTCGCCGACCACGATTCGCGTGGACAGGGTAAAGAAGATGCGAATCTATGCCGCCAGCGGGGTTCTACACGTCTGGATCGTCGATCCCGCCGCCAGAACCCTTGACGTCTTCAGGCTCGAGTCCGGCAAATGGCTTCTCCTGGAAACCTACGGGGAGGATGACAGGGTGCGCGCCGAGCCCTTCCAGGAGATCGAAATCGAGTTGGGTCGTTTTTGGGTCGCGGACAACTGACCGCCATGCCATCCTTGCCACCCGTCGGCCTGGCAGCTACAGAAAGAGCAACAGGCTCAGGGCCATCACTCCCATTCCCGCCATCAGGCCGTAGACGGCCGCATGGCCCTGCCCGTACTCCTTTGCGGTGGGGAAAAGCTCGTCGATGGAAATGAACACCATGACGCCGGCCACCGAGGCGAAGAGGATCCCGAACACCAGGGGCGAAAAAAACGTCCGGAAAACGCTGTAGCCGATCAGGGCCCCGAGGGGCTCGGCCATGCCGGAGAGGAAGGAGAGCCAGAAGGCCTTGGCCTTGCTCCCCGTGGCGAAGTAGATGGGCACCGAGACGGAAATCCCCTCGGGGATGTTGTGCAGGGCGATGGCGATGGCGATCGGAACCCCGATGGTCAGGTCCGTCAGCGCCGCCACGAACGTGGCCAATCCCTCGGGGAAGTTGTGGATGGCGATGGCTAGGGCGGCGAATCGTCCCATGCGCTCGAGCTTGCCGTCGATGGGATCGTCCAGGCAGCTCATGCTCCGAGCCTCGTGGGGGTTCTCGTAGGAAGGCACCAGGCGGTCCACGATGGCGATCACGACCATGCCCCCCAGGAACGCCCCCACGGTCATCCAGGCCCCCTGGGTTGCCCCAAGCTCCTCGCTCAGCTTTTCCTGAGCCTTGCGCAGGATTTCCACGAACGACACGTAGACCATGACGCCGGCTGAAAACCCGAGGGCCACCGAAAGAAAGGTCTTGTTGGTCCGCTTGGAGAGAAAGGCGATGGCACTGCCGATGCCCGTGGAAAGACCGGCCAGCGCCGTCAGCAGAAACGCCCAGGCGAGATGGTCATTCATGATCGAATCCGGCTCCGGCTGACGCCCGGTCTCGGCGCGAAATCCCATGCCGGGCGCTGCACGGTTGCGGTAGATACTCCGCCAGCCAATCCAGGGTGGCCTCCAGCGCCAGCCGCCGGTCCCCGGGGTCCGTCAGTCGATGATCCGCGCCTTCCAGCAGCATCAGTCGTCGCGGCTCGCCAAGCCGACGATAGATGGCCACTGCATCCCTCCAGGGAACCCGCTCGTCCTGCTGACCGTGGACCACCAGCACCCGCCCGATCGGCGGCAGCCCCTCGAGCGTCATGGGCGTCCCGAAACCCTCGAAGCCCTCCAGGCGCTGCGCCAGTTCTCCCGACTGCTCCACCGCCGCTTGCACCCGCTCGAGGCTGAACGGGGTCGCCCAGCACACCAGCGCTTCGACGGGGACGCTTCCCCCGGCGGCAAACAGCAGCGCAAGGTAGCCCCCCATACTCGAGCCGAAGAG
>CAZGQL010000122.1:0-1594 GCA_964527905.1 uncultured Syntrophobacteraceae bacterium | reverse complement strand
CCGTCCGGGGCTTTCTCCGCAGCCCGAAAAATCGAAGCGAACCGCGGCCAGGCCGCAGGCGGCCATCCGCTCCGCCGCCGCGACATACTTCCGGCTGTCTTTGTGACTCAAGAGCCCGTGGCAGCACACGACGACGGGCGCGGGAGCCCGGTTCGGCAGATGCGCCCGGCAGGCCACGGTTCCACCGGGAATGGAAACCTCATAGGTCAGGACGGCTTGCACCCTCTCTCCATCCGAATCATGGGACCCCCCGTTTGCTGTTGGACGCGACGACCGTGGCAACGGTCGGCTCACCGGGAGACGAAGGTCTGGGGGAGGAGCGACCGCTCGGCTCCAGGACCGCGGCGACGGCAGGAGACGACCCGGCTCGCTGGACCCTCTCGACCCCGAAGAGTCGCCGGAGCGAATCCTGGAGCGCATCCATGTACACGTAGACCACCGGAGTGATGTAGAGTGTGAGGAACTGCGACAGAACCAGGCCCCCGACGACCGCTAGCCCCAGGGGGCGCCTGGCTTCGGCTCCCGCCCCGATCCCCAGGGCGATGGGCAGGGTCCCCATGAGGGCCGCCATGGTCGTAACCATAATTAAAATTTATTTAGCTGTAAAAAATCAGTATCACCTACGCTCAATCCCAAAACATCTTTTAACACTAAATAGTTACGCTTAACTCGAAACTCCAACCACTTCCCAACTGAAAAATGTGCATTTTTGTCTACTTTTGCATCAGGTTCTGGCTGCGCGACCACTATCGGACCATCCAACAACCCCTTAACTAAACGATGCTGTTCTTCCTTCAATAATTCTACCAACTTGACATGAATTTCCCTCATCCGATCTGACCTAACGAAATCTTGATACTTTTCCTGTTCCTGTGCTAACTCCTTGAGTCTATAGATCTCCTGATGCGCATCATTTATGTGTTGCTCTATCTCCCTGATCTGAACTAGGAATTGACTGCGCCTTGCATTGTACCCGACGGGATCGAAATCGTCCATCTCCAACATCCTATCCAAGTTACCTATCGCTTTCCGCTTTCCAACTAACGCCGACTTCCACTGAGAGACACGCATGTTCAATTCGCGTTCACGTCCCTCAAGATTTTTCGCTGCAACTACTGGATCATAATTCTCTTCTGGGTTTTCAGCGAGCTTTGCGATAATATAACTGTAAACATATCCATCAATTAGGCTAGCTGGCAAGTATGGAATAATACAAGGCTTTTTATTTGCTTCTTGACAATGTTTCTTGGAACTATCACGCCAATAACACACATAATACAAACGCTCTACTTACTTTTCATATTTAACCGCACGTGGAATAACCTTGCCCCCACAATGGCCGCATTTCATAAGATCTCTCAAAATGAATCTATCTGCTCCAGTTAGTGGACGACCTGCACGTTCATGCCTTCCACTGCTCAACCGCTCCTGTAGCAAATCCCATCTCGATTTTGAAATCAATGGCGGTATCTCATATATAATATGTTCGTGCTCAGACTTTATGCCTATTACTTTACACTTAGCATCTTTTCTAACTTGTATACCGGCCCCGGTTTTCTTGGACACGGATTTCCAGTAATCTGTGAGCCAAGGA
>CAZGQL010000121.1:0-13739 GCA_964527905.1 uncultured Syntrophobacteraceae bacterium | reverse complement strand
GTATCTTGGCACACTTCATTCTGAAGGTCCAGCATTATGACGTGCGATCGCCCTGAAGCCAATGCCCTTCCATCTTCTCTCTCCCCCATTTTCTGTGTATATTGCCACGCATGTTCTCCCCGGATTCGACCGGACGTTTTGCTCCCACCCTTCGAACTCCTCTTCCCGCTGCCTCTACAACGAATGCCACTTGATTTGAGGTTCCGGGGGGTGGGAAAGGGCAGCTCCCGGCGATCCCCTCCATGGGAGGATCACAAGGATGCGGTTTCAGATCGAAAAAAAGATCGTCGGAGGCTTCGCGTCGGCACTTCTCCTCATGGGGGCCGTCAGCGTCGTTTCCTACCGCAGCGCCGTCCATGTCATCAAGACCTCCGAGGATGCCAGGCGCTCCCAGGAGATCCTGTCGCTGCTCGCCAAGGTGCTCTCAACGACGGCTGAAGCCGAGTCGGGACAGCGTGGGTTCATCCTGACCGGCGAGGAAGCGTTCCTGGAGCCATTCGATTCCGCCGCCACGCGCATCGGGGAGATCCTGCACCGATTGAGGGAATTGACAGGCTCTTCTTCGGCTCAAAGGGAGTCGCTCGAACTTCTTGAGCCGCTGGTCTTCGCCCGGCTGGCCAGAGGCGTGCGGGGGGTCGAACTGCGGCGGTCGGACGGGCTTGCCGCCGCTCGGGACGAGACGGCCAGCCTGCGCGGCAAGAACTTCCAGGACGAGATCCGACGCCTTGTGGCAGGGATGGAGCATGTGGAGCGGGAGGTCTTGGCGGAGCATGAGCGGATCACGAGGGCCGAGGCACACTTCACGCTTTCGGTGATCGGGGCTTCGGGTTTTCTGGCCGTTGTCTTCGTCGCGCTGGCGTTGATCGCCATCCATCGGGACCTGCTGGGCCGTCGCCAGGCGGAGCTCCTGCTCCGGGAAGCCCGTGACGAACTGGAGCGCAAGGTTGCTGAGCGCACACGGGCCCTGGCCGAGAGCGAGGCACGCCTCAGGCTTTTCATCGAGCATGCTCCCGTGGCCCTAGCCATGTTCGACCGCGACATGCGGTACATGAGCGCGAGTCGCAGGTGGCGAAGCGACTACCACCTTGGGGAGGAAGACATCGCGGGGCGCTCCCACTACGAGATCTTTCCCGAGATCGGTGAATCCTGGAAAGCGGTGCACCGCCGGGCTCTCTCCGGAGAGGTGGTGGCCGCGGACGGCGACCGGTTCGAGCGCGCGGACGGAACTGTTCATTGGCTTCGTTGGGAAGTACGACCATGGCTCGATGCATCCGGTCAAGTCGGCGGGATCGTGATTTTCAGCGAGGACATCACTGAGCGCAAAGAAGCCGAAGAGGCGCTGCGGCGGGCGCGGGACGAGCTCGAGGAGCGGGTGGCCGAGCGCACCCGGGAGCTCGAGCAGGCGAGGGATCGTGCCGAGGCGGCGGACCGGATCAAGTCGGCCTTCCTGGCCACCATGTCCCACGAGCTGCGCACGCCTCTGAACTCGATCATCGGTTTTACGGGCATCCTCCTGCAGGGACTGGCGGGGCCCTTGAGCGAGGAGCAGACCAAACAGCTCGGCATGGTACAGACCAGCGCCCGTCATCTGCTCGCCCTCATCAACGATGTGCTCGACATCTCGAAGATCGAGGCCGGCCAATTGGAGGTGAGTTGGGAGGCCTTTGATCTGCGCGAAAGCCTCGAGCGGGCGACGGCTTCCGTGCGTCCCCTGGCCGAAAAGAAGGGATTGGCCCTGACGGCCGATCTGTCACCGGAATTGGGGGAGGTGGTGAGCGATCCGCGCCGGGTCCAGCAGATCGTGATCAATTTGTTGAACAACGCGATCAAGTTCACCGAGTTCGGTGGGGTGAGACTGACCGCTGAACCTCTTGTCGGGGCGGATTCGATGCCGTGCGTGCGGATTCAGGTGAGGGACACGGGGATTGGGATCCAGCCTCGGGACCTGGATCTCGTGTTTCAGCCGTTCCGGCAGGTGGACACGGGTCTCGCGCGGCGCCATGAGGGGACAGGTCTCGGGCTGGCGATCTGCAAACGGCTGGCGGATTTGCTCGGGGCCGCAATCGAGGTGGAGAGCGAATGGGGCAAGGGGAGTGTCTTCACGCTGATCCTGCCCCGGGAAGGAGCGCGTCGCGCATGGCACCCAGGGTCCTGCTGATCGAGGACAACGAGCAAAACCGTTACATGGCTACATTCCTGCTGGAAAAGAGCGGGTTCGAGGTGCTCCACGCCTGGGAGGGCCTCACGGGGATCGAACTGGCCTTGAGGGAACAAGTGGATCTCGTGCTGCTGGACATTCAGCTCCCTGGGATGGATGGGTATGCCGTCGCCAGGGAGTTGCGGCGTCATCGCGGCCTGGAGGGAATTCCGATCATCGCCGTGACTTCCTACGCCATGGTGGGGGACCGGGAGAAGTCCCTGGAGGCCGGCTGCGACGGGTATCTCGAAAAACCGATCAATCCGCACACCTTCGTGGCGGACATCAGCCGTTTCCTCTCCACATCGGGCAGGGGAGAGGAGTCATGAAGATGCGGGTCATGGTCGTGGACGACAATAAGGAGAACCTCTATCTGCTGGAAAGGTTGCTGACGGGGAACGGCTACGAGGTCGAGTCGGCGCGCCACGGAGCGGAGGCCCTCCTCAAAGCCCGCCGGAATCCCCCCGATCTGATCATCTCGGATCTGCTCATGCCGGTGATGGACGGATTTACGCTGCTTCGCAACTGGAAAACGGATGAGCGGCTCAAGTCCATTCCCTTCGTCGTGTACACGGCCACCTACACGGAGCCCAAGGACGAACGCCTGGCCCTCGACCTTGGCGCGGATGCTTTCATCCTCAAGCCCGCCGAGCCCGAGGAGTTCATCGCCCGGATTCGTGAACTCCTCGATCGGGCAGAGGTTGAGCTTCCACCGAATGCCCGTGAGCCCATGGAATGTGAAGCGGTTCTCCTGGAGGAATATGCCCAGGTGTTGGTGCGAAAGCTCGAGAGCAAGCTGCTCGAGGCCGAGCAGGCGGTCGAGCGGGCGCAGCGCAGCGAGGAGCGTCTCCTGCTCGCCCTCGAGGCGGGGGAGATGGGGCTGTGGGACTGGGACCTGATCACCGGGGAGATAGTGTGGTCTGACGGGCACGCCAGGCTTTTCGGGATGGAGCCCGGTGCGTTCGACGGACGGTATCAGACCTTTCGCCGTTGGATCCATCCGGAAGACCTGGAGGAGCTGGAGGCGAAGGTGGCCCGGTCGCGGGCGACGGGGGAGCCCTACCGGCACGAATACCGGGTGATCTGGCCCGATGGCTCCGTGCACTGGATCTCCGGTCAAGGACGCGTGTTCCAGGATGCAAACGGTCGTTGCGTCCGCATGTGCGGTGTGGTCATGGATATCACGGACCGGAAGCGGACCGAATCCGTGCTCGTCGAAAACGCCTCGTTCATGCAGACCCTGATGGATGCCATGCCCCTCCCGGTTTTCTTCAAGGACGTAGAAGGCCGTTATCTGGGATGCAACCGGGCGTTTGAACGTTTCTACGGAGTGTGCCGGGAAAAGATCATCGGGAAACGTGTCCATGAGGTCGCCCCCCCGGACTTGGCGGCCCGATATGCCTCGGCGGACGAGGAGTTGTTCCGGAAGCCGGGAACCCAGAGCTACCAGGGACAGGTGGAATCGGTAGGGGGAGACCGGCACGAAGTCATTTTTCACAAGGCCACGTTTCTGGATCGGGACGGGCATGTCGCCGGCATCATCGGCTCCATTCTCGACATTACGGAACTCAAACGGGCGGAGGAGGAGCGGCGGCGCGCGGAAGCCCAACTGCGGCAGGCCCAGAAAATGGAAGCCCTGGGGACGCTGGCTGGAGGCATCGCCCACGACTTCAACAACATCCTCGGAATCATCATCGGTTACACCGAGATCGCCCGCTGGTCGAGCCCGGACAACTCCGATGTGGTCGAGCCATTGACTCAGGTGCTCGTTGCGGCCAACCGCGCCAAGGAACTCGTGCAGCAGATTCTGGCGTTCAGCCGGCGCAGTGAGAAGGAGATTAAGCCGATCCAAGTGCACGATCTTTTTAAGGAAGTGCTGAAAATGCTCCGGGCCACTCTCCCGTCGACCGTAGACATCCGTCAGAGCCTTGGCGGTCGAGGTTTGGTTCTCGGGGATCCGACACAGATCCATCAGGTCCTCATGAACCTCTGTACCAACGCGGCTCAGGCCATGCAAGACAACGGGGGGATTCTGGAAGTCACGGTCGTGGACGAGATCCTCGACCGGGCGGCCTGCGCTGAAGTGCCCGGTCTGCAGCCCGGTCCCTACGTGAAGCTCACGGTCCGAGATACGGGACCGGGGATCCCGCCCGACATTCTGGATCGGATTTTCGACCCCTTCTTCACCACCAAAGAACAGGGAGTCGGAACGGGACTGGGCCTTGCCGTCGTGCAGGCGATCGTGCACGGATGCGGGGGGCACATCGGGGTCGAGAGCAGGCTTGGCGAGGGTGCAACCTTCACGGTATTGTTCCCGGCGGTGGAACCGATCAGGGCGGATGAGCCCATCGATTATTCGGCCTTACCCGGGGGCCGGGAGCGCATCCTGGTGGTGGACGATGAGCCGGGGCTTGCCGCCGCCATGCAGCGGATGCTCCAAAGCCTGGGCTATGAAACCGTCTGCCGCACTCGCAGCCTGGAGGCCCTGGAGACGTTCATCGAACGATCCGAAACGGAATCATTCGATTTGGTCATCACTGACATGACCATGCCGGAAATGACGGGCCTCAAACTCGCGGGCGAGCTCATCCGGCTCAAGCCCGGTCTCCCGATTCTCATCTGCACGGGCTTCAGCGAACAGATCAGCCGCGAGACGGCCCAAAGGGCCGGCATCACCGCGCTCCTCATGAAACCCGTCACGCTCCAGGACCTCGCCGTCTGTGTTCGGAAGGCGCTGGATGAAAGCAGGGAGGGGAAACGTCAACAGTCTGGTGGGCCATGACCGGGAATCACCCGGCCGGTGGAAATCCTCTGGGTCCCCGCCTTCGCGGGGGCGACGAAAGCGCACGTGCGGGGACGACAAGAAAACACCTGGGGGGACGCCGGTGGAGGGCTCACCGGGCACATCAGGGCAGGGTGAAGGTCAATGTGAGACGGTTTCCGTCCGGGAGGGGGCAGTAGACGATCCGGTCGGCGATCCGGCGCATCAAGAAGACCCCGAGCCCTCCGATGGGACGCTCCGCGAAGTCCTGGCTCAGGTCGGGAACCTGGCAGTGGAGGGGATCGAAGGGGGTGCCCCAGTCGCGGATGTCGACGTTGAGGCTGCCGGGGGAGGCGACGCTGCACGAAACCTCGATTTCGCCCGCTTCACCCGGGTAGGCGTACTTGATGATGTTGGTCAGGGCTTCCTCGATCGCCAGTTCGATGCGAAAGAGGAGACCCTCCGGGGCTCCCGCCGCCGCGGCCGTCTGGACGACATACGCCCGAATGCTTTCGAGGAATTCCGCTCGCGCGGGCACGCGGAGATTCTTCATGGGTGCTCCACGGAGGGATCGCAGCCCCGTAGGATCGACGATCGCATTCCGGACCGCTCCACAGGTCAGACCACGGTGGGGCCGATGGCGCCCCGGCATTCGGGGCATCGCATGGCGTGCTCGCTGATCAGTCGGGCTTCCCAGCGGCAAACGAGCTTGGCCAGGGCTTCGAACACCGGGCGTGCGATCCCGGGAAACTGGTCCAGGGTTTTCTGAAACTTCTCCCTCGAAATCACCAGGCAGGTGACTTTGGTGCGGGCTTTGAGGGTGAACAGGCGCTTGCGGTCGCAGAAAAGCGAGAGGGCCCCGACGAACTCCATTTCACCGAATTGCGTGACGGCCTCCTTTGATCCCTCGTGGGTCAAGTCGGCCGTTCCCGAGAGGATGAAATAGGCGTTGGGGTCGACTTCCTCTTCCCGAAACATGAGGTCTCCCGGCAGGAAGGTCACCCGGCGGCAAAAGTAGGTGAGCACCTTCAGCGGTTCGATCGGGAGCCCCGTGAAGATGGGAATTTGCATGACAAGCTCGAGGTTGTCCTTGTACTCAGAACCCTGCCTTGGTTCCGTGGACGAGTTCATAGAGGAGCCCCTTCCTGGCCATGAGGTCGGAGTACGATCCCATCTCGACGATTTTCCCGGCCTTCATGACCGCGATCTTATCATAGCCCTGGACGATGTCCAAGCGATGCACCACGGCGAGGACCGTGGTGCGTCCCCTCCATTGGGTTTCGACAAGGTTCTGGATGCGTTTTTGGGAGGCGTTGTCCAGGGCTGCCGTGGCTTCATCGAGGATGACGATGGGAGGGTCCTTGAGCAAGGTGCGCGCAATGGCGAGCTTTTGGCGCTGACCGCCCGAAAGTCTATCCCCCCGGGTACCGACCTTGAATTCCATGCCGATTTCCACGATACGCTCGAGTAGATCTTCCTCGATGAGCAAGTGGACGATGCTCTGGTTGATGCGCTCCACCGCTCCGGGTTGATCCGCGCGAGGCTTTCCATAAAGGATATTGCTCAGAATCGTCTGGGAGTGGATGTATTCGCTGGCCAGATAGAAGGCGATGGCGTCCGGATGATCCCGCCGCACCCGGTCGATGAAGGACTGCCTGGCGTCGACAATCGCGCGCTCCAATTCGGGGGGAAGTGACACCATGGTATGGGTTCCAGGGCTATAGCGCAGCGCGATCCGCAAGAGCTTGGACTGGTGGTCGAAGGATAGCTCCTGGACGTCCTTCCCGCCGACAACGGGAGCGATGTCCCGGTATTCCTCCAGCTCATCCGCTGCGATGGGGCTCTCCTCGAACAGGACCTCCTCGGGAGGCAGGTGCTCCAAAATGTCGACGAACTGAACCACCAGCTCTCGGCCCAACTCCAGCAGGGGAGCCTTGAGCCCGCTCTCTTCGAGGAAGTCGAGGAAGTAGCGGCTCTCATGCAGCCGGTCCTTTTGGAATTCCTCACGGTTGGGAGTACCGAACGTGATGTTGGTGGCCACACTGGCGAAGTACAGGTAGCGGTTCTCGTCCAGGAACTCGACCGACTCCGCCAGGGTGTCGCCAAACTCCTCCTGGAACTTGCGTCGAATCCGAACAATCTTGGCGGCCAGTTCATCGTCCTGTTGGACCGGCAGGACCGTGTTGAGCCCGAAACGCAAGACGTCCACGAACAGACCCACCTGTTGGATGGCTTGGATCATCTCATCGAGGGTGGGCAGCCTCTTGGGGGCTTTCCCCTCCGGGCCTTCCCCCTCGATGAGGGCCTGGCAGGAGTAGCTCAAGTTATCCTGGATCGTCCCATCGAAAATGTAGGGCGTTTGGGCGACCATCCCGACGTTTTCGGCGATGTCCCGCTTGGTGAGCTCGGAAACTTCCCGACCGTCGATCTTGATGCTCCCGGCGGTGTATTTCTGGAGCTGCGCGACGCAAAGGGCCAGCGTGCTTTTGCCGCTTCCCGAGGATCCGACCAGCGCCATGTGCTCGCCATGCTTCAGCTCGAAGTTGACCTGCTTGAGGAGCTGAATGCCGCCTCCCACGCTGAAGGTGAGGTCCCTCACCTGAATGTCGCCACGCAGCAGGTGCGGCGGACGCTCGGTCGGTTCGAGCGCGAATTCCGGGGCGACGTCAAAGTACTCCATCAACCGTTTGTAGCTGACCTTGGCATCTTGATAAACTTGGTAGAATTCAAGGAGCTCCCTCCAAGGATCATAGAGCTTTTCGTAGGCGGACAGGAATGCCACCAGGGCCCCCAGGTCAAAGCGGCCGTGGATGGCCAGGTAACCGCCCACAATGAACAAAACGAACGGCCCCATATTCTGAAAGAGATTATTCAGAACCTTGATGGCGTTGCGGTAGATGTTCCAGGTGATGCGAATCCGCATGAGTTGATCGGCGTAGTGCCCGAAGCGGCGGTTCTCGATGCGGTAACCGGCGTTGGAATGGATTTCGTGGATTCCGGATACGGTCTCGCCGATCTTGCCGCTGATAACCCGCGTGGCGTCGACCCGCGCCTTGTTTGCCGCATTGGCCCGGCGCTGCATCGCCGGGATGGAAAACAGGATAAACGGATAGATCACGAAACTGAGGGCGGCGAGCAGCGGGTTCAAATAGAACATGTACGTGGCGAAGGCGATCAGAGTCAGGATGTTGTTGAGTGGGACGGCCACGGCCTGCCCCACGAGCTCTCCGGCCGCGACGACTTCGGTGACAAGCGAGGAGACGACCATTCCCGAGGAAGCCTTTCTGAAAAAGCCGAGGGGCAGGGTCAGGATGTGGGCGTAAAGCTCCTTGCGGATGCGGGCCAAGGTTTCCTGGCCGAGCTTGGTTTGCAGGACGTTGATGGCGAACTTGAGGCCCCCGGCCAGAACGACGGCGGCAAGATATAGGCCGCAATAGAGGAACAGCAGGTCCACCTTGCCAAGACCGATGGCCAGGTTGACGATGCGCTTCTGCATTTCCAGCGGGAACACCCGGGCGGCGATATTGACTCCGATGATGACGAGCAGGAGGGTTTGGAGCTTGAGGTTGCTGGTCCGGACCCAATAAAAGAGCGATCGCTGGGTGATCATGGGCCTGGTGCCTCGGGATGGGCTGCCGGGTTCGGGTCGCTGAGAAGGCTTTGAGGCAAGTGGTCCACGAATCGTCGGCGGCCGTGCACATGAATGCCGTTGAGCTAGCCTTCCACGGGGCGCTGGGCGAGGAAATATGCCTCGTTCCTACATCGCCGGCCAGGGATTTTGGAAAGGTGTGAGGTTCATCACCGGCCACAACCCTCTAATGAGTCAATGGCATGCAGGTTCCGGCGAGCGTCCCGCCTGCCGCGCGATGCAAAGCGGCAGGTGAGGCAGCATTACATGTTTGTTGACGAACTGACAAGCGCTTTGTATGCTCCGAACCATCGGTCGTCGACGGTGAAGCCCAAGCTCCCGAGGAGTCTCGGATAGGGTCTCGCCGCCCCGGCTCCGACCCCATGCTCACTGCCCATAGGAGTAATCCTCATGCTCGTGACCGAGAAGCGTCAGGGTGACGTTGTCGTGCTCGCCGTCGAAGGGCGGTTGGACTCCACGAACTCGGACCACTTCGAAAAGCAGCTGCTCGCCGCGGTCGGTCAGGGAAACAGTCGGCTGGTGCTCGATTTCGGCGGGTTGGACTATATTTCGAGCGCGGGTTTGCGCGTCCTGCTCAAGGCGGCCAAGGAACTCAAGAAGCAGAACGGGCAATTGTGCCTGTGCGCGCTGAGGGATTACGTGCGGGAAGTGTTCGACATGTCGGGATTCGCGACCTTCCTGCCCATTCATCCGTCCTTGGAGTCGGCTCTCGGTTCTTTCAAGTGATCGGAAGCTGCGGACCATTCAAGGGAGCCTGGTTTCATCCCAGCGGTTCCGGTCAGGGGTCTCCCGCAGAATCGGGTCCCTCCATGGGGATTCCCAACGGCTCGATGAGTTGCTTCTTGATCTGAGTCATCCCCCAATCCGTTCCTCTCCGTGAGCTTTCCTCCTGGATTTCGAGCAAGGCCTCCGCGTAACGCTTGCCCCGCTGGTGTCCCTGACGCCGGGCTTCGTCGACCCGATCCCAATTGCGCGATTCCCGGAAGCCTGCGAAAACCGCTCGGATCTCGGGAAAAAGAAGCCGCATGAAAGGCCGTTGGAACGCGACGTAAAAGCCAAGAGTCGAATCGACGCGATGCGCGATCACGTACCCCAGCAGACCTCGTTCATGGGTGTCCGCCAGAAGGTCCCGAACCACCCGCGCGAAGATCTCAACGGCCGAGCCGGCATAGGTGGACACAATCGTGTGCCAGGTGTGGCCATTGAAGGCGTCCAGGGCCGCTTCCCCGACCTCATGGTGGATCCAGGAGTCAAGCTCGGCCCGCGCCACACGGGTGAGATCCGCGCCGATCCCCGCCGGCTTGCTGCGAAGGGTCTGAAGGTCGAGTCCATGCCGGGCGAGACCGAAGGCAAGGCCGTCCTTGGCCGACGGGCGCATTTCGAGGATTTGGTCCCAGAGGAACGTCCGCATAGGCTGAAGGCGCGCCAACACATGGTCTCCCTGTCGCATGGCAGGACTGGTGAACAGGTCCCGGGCCAGTTCACGGCCCACCATGTCGATCCGCAGCCCCGCAACGGATTTCTGTTCCTCGAGCTCCCCGAGGAGGAACGTCGGTTTCATCCCCGTGCCGTATCCCGCCCCATAGACGAGCCCATGTGGGCGCAGGATTTCGTTGATGACCTCCGACTCGAAGGGAGAAAAACGGCGGTCGGCGATCTCCAGGGAGCCAAAGGGTGCGGACTCGACGGATAGCCAGGCATCTTCCCGCTGCTCGATCCATTGCAGCAGTTCGGGCGGGTCGGGCTCCTGCCAGGGATTCAATCCTTGTTCCCATTTGAAAAGATCACGCATGCGCAGGAGCAGGCTGCACAGGGAATAAACCCCGCCGTAAAGGGCGTCCGAGAGGTTGCAGTTGGATTGGACCTGTGTGACGAGGGACGGCAGGTGGAGCTCCAAGGCGTTCTCCTGATTCGGATGAGGATGGTATTACAAAATATGCATAACTGAACCCCCCCGGAACGGCAAGTGATCGATCGTTGACAATCCAGGGAAAATATCGTTTAAGTATCGACTTGTTTCCTGTCGGGAATGCCATCACTGCCCGCGCGTCGCATTCTTGCCGGAATGGCCGCGCTTCAGGCCGTGAACGATCGGATGTGACCGGGGACCGGTGTTTTGAATCCAACTGGAGGTTTCTGCATGGAGTGGCTGAGTCTGGCATACGCAATGGGTGCGGGTGGACAGGACGGAGGGGGACAGCCGGGGGGGATTGCCGCCTTCGCACCCTTGCTGATCATGGTCGTCATTTTTTACTTTTTGCTCATTCGGCCCCAGCAAAAGAAGCAAAAAGAGCATAAAGAGATGTTGAGCAGCCTTCAGCGCGGCGATGTCGTCGTGACCCAAGGGGGGCTTCAGGGGAAGATCACCGGATTGACGGATACGGTCATCACGCTCGAGATCGCTGAAAAGGTCCGTGTCAAGATCCAGAGACCCTACGTGGTCGCCGTCGTGTCCCGCGGGGAGCCGGTGGATTAACCGGTCGCCCATCACCGTTCCAGCCCGGAAAGTCCAGGCTCCGTGGCCGTGCCCATGGTACGGAGCCTTCTTGTTCATGCCGCGATCGGTTGAGGCCCCCAGAGTGCCTTAGTGCAATGGTCCCGGGAAGTCGCGTGGCGCGGCTAGGGGCAGGGTTTGGAATCGTCGATGCGGGTCGGCTCGGGACGGGCGTTTCTTCAGAGTGCAGGGAGGATGTGATTTGACAAACCTGAAATGGCGCGCGCTCTTGGTGGCGGGAATCGTCCTTGCGGGACTGATTTTCCTGATCCCTTCCGTGAGCCCCAAGCTGCCTCCTTGGTGGGAAAAGCTCCTTCCCAAGGACCGTTTACATCTGGGGCTCGATTTGCAGGGCGGCATGCACCTGATGCTCGAGGTTCAGACGGATAAGGCCGTGCAGAATCAGGCGGAGCGGACGGTCGAGGATATCAAGGAGACGCTGCGGGAACAGAAGGTCCCGTTTCTCAAGGTGGAACGGGTCCGCGAATGGGATATCCAGGTCCAGCTTGCCGGGCCTGAGGCCCAGACCGATGTCTCCCGGGTGATGGAAAAAACCTTCACGAATCTGAAGCTGCTCGGAGTGGAGACGACCGGAGAGGGGGTTACGGCCACCTATACCTTCACCGAGGCCCAGATCAAGCACACCAGGAAGATGGCGGCGGACCAGGCCCTCGAAACCATCCGCAACCGTATCGACCAGTACGGGGTGACGGAGCCCGACATTCGGCCCCAGGGTGAGGATCGGATCCTCGTGCAGTTGCCGGGAGTGAAAGACCCACAGGGAGCCATCGCCCTCATCGGCAAGACCGCCTTGCTGGAATTCAAGCTCGTGGCCGATGACGTGTCGCCGCAGCAGATCAAGGAAGGCAGGGCCCCCATGGGCGTCAAGGCCTACCCGGTCCGCTCTCTCGATCCCCAGGCGGGACGAAGCGCGGAACGCGAGATTTACCTGAAGGATCGTACGCTCATGACCGGGGCGTCCATCACCAATGCAGAAGTGCACATTGGGGAAATGAATCAGCCGTATGTCTCGCTGGAATTCGACGCCCAGGGCGCACGCCAGTTTGAGCGCATCAGCGGTGAGAATGTGAAGCGTCGTTTGGCGATCGTTCTGGACGGCACGGTGTACAGCTCCCCCGAAATCAAGGAAAAGATTGCGGGAGGCAAGGCCAGCATCACCGGCCATTTCACCATGGAAGAAGCCCGGGACCTCGCCATCGTGCTGCGCGCGGGCGCCCTGCCGGCCCCGGTCAAAATCCTGGAACAGCGGACCGTGGGCCCCTCCCTCGGAAACGACTCCATTCAGCAGGGTCTTCTGGCCTCCGTTTTGGGTGCCGTAGTGACCCTCGCCTTCATGGTACTCTACTACCGGTTGTCAGGCCTCATCGCCAACGCGGCGCTTCTCTTGAACATTCCCCTGATCTTGGCCTGTCTGGCGGCCTTCAAGGCCACGCTCACCCTGCCGGGCATCGCGGGCATCATCCTCAGTGTCGGCATGGCGGTGGATGCCAACGTGCTCATCTTCGAGCGGATCCGGGAGGAGTTGCGGCTGGGCAAGACACCCCGGTCCGCCGTGGAAACGGGCTATGAGCGGGCGACCCTCACGATCCTCGACTCCAACATCACCACCCTCATCGCCGCCGTCGTGCTCTTTCAGTTTGGAACCGGCCCGGTGAGGGGGTTTGCGGTGACCCTGACCATCGGTATCGTGACAAGCATGTTCACGGCGATCACGGCCACCCGAGTGGTTTTCGACTATCTGCTCACGCAGGGGCGCGTGAAGACGCTCAGCATCTAATTCGCGAAGGGAGAAGGGTCGAGGCATGGAGCTGATCAGGCCTGATATCAATATCGATTTTGTCGCGATGCGCGTTAAGGCGGTCGCGGTCTCGGTGGTGCTCATCTTGGCAAGTCTCGCCCTGATGGTGGCTCGCGGCGGGCTCAACCTCGGCGTGGACTTCGCCGGGGGCACCCTCATCCAGATCAAGTTCGACAAGGCCACCATCCCCGGGGACATCCGGGTGGCCCTCAAATCCCTCGACATGGATCAGAGCGCCATTCAACAAGTGGGAGCCGCGTCGGACAACGAGTACCTCATCCGGACGGACATCAGCTCTTCCGAAATGGAGGACCTGTCCCGAAAGGTTCAGGAAGCCTTCCAGAACAATCCGAGCACGGGTCCGGCGACCGTGCGCCGCGCCGAGATGGTCGGCCCCAAGGTGGGGGCGGATTTGCGCCAGAAGGCCTTGTTCGCGATCTACTACTCCCTCTTGTTCATCGCCATTTACATTTCCGGGCGGTTCGAGATGAAGTGGGGGATCAGCGCCATCATGGTGGGCGTGCTGCTCGTAGGGGTCTACCTGCTGGAAGCGCTCGGGGTGAATGTGGTCTACTTGATCCTGTGCGCCATCCTCATCACACTGGGCCTGTGCTGGGTTTTGAAGCTTCCCTTCGCGCTGGCCGCCGTTCTGGCGCTCATTCACGATGTGGTGATCACCATCGGGGCCTTCGTCGTGACGGACAAGGAGTTCACCCTGGAAATCCTGGCGGCCCTCCTCACCATCGCCGGCTACTCTCTAAACGACACCATCGTCGTGTTCGACCGCATCCGTGAAAACATCAAGAAGGACCGGAAGCA
>CAZGQL010000120.1:7952-13782 GCA_964527905.1 uncultured Syntrophobacteraceae bacterium | reverse complement strand
CGGCCACCACCCACATGGCCAGCCCATTTTCCACTGAGGGGTCCCTGCGGATTCGACCCACGAGGGTATCGTCCTGACCGGCCGCATCGATGGGAAGCGGATAAACGGCCTTGGCCGGATCGTCCACCACACGCACGCCCGGCGCCGTGGACAGGAGCTCCCGCACGCGCTCGACCGTGATGGGCTTTCTCGTTTCGACGTTCACCGATTCCGAATGCCCAAAATAGACCGGAATGCGAACGGTCGTCGCGCACACCCGGATCTCGGGGTCTTCGAAGATTTTGACGGTCTCGTTGACCATCTTCATCTCCTCCTCGCTGAACCCGTTATCCAGGAACGCGCCGATGTGAGGAAAACAGTTGAAAGCGATCTGATGCGGGTAAACCGCTCGTTCGAGGGCTTGGCCCGTGACCATAGCCGAAACCTGCTGCCGCAGCTCCTCGATGGCCCGCTTCCCGGTCCCTGACACGGCCTGGAAAGTCGTCACGACGATCCGTCGGATGCCCACGGCGTCCTGGATGGGTTTGAGCGCCACCACCATCTGGATGGTCGAGCAATTCGGGTTCGCGATGATCCCCGGAGGCGACGTGATGGCATGGGGGTTCACCTCGGGCACCACCAGCGGCACGCTCGGGTCCATCCGGAAGGCGCTCGAGTTGTCGACCACGACACAGCCGCTCTCGACCGCGATCGGGGCGAATTTCTTGCTCACGGACCCTCCCGCCGAAAACAGGGCCAGCCGAATCCCTTTGAAGGAGTTCTCCGTCAACTCCTGGACGGGAAGATTCTGCCCTTTGTACTCCAGCGTCTTTCCCTTCGACCGGGCGGAGGCGAGCAGTGTCAGATCGGACACCGGAAAACCCCGCTCCTCGAGCACCTGAACCATGAGGTTCCCCACGGCGCCCGTAGCCCCCACGACTGCCACCCTGTACGATTTCTGTCCCATTGCCCTTTCAGCCTTCTCCCTTCAAAGCCCGTCCTTCGATTCGAGCGTGGGCGGGACCAGCCCCGCCCCAGCTCGCCTGCAACACCTTAAATGCTCACCTTACGCCTTGACGACGGCGTTGGCAACCAGGTCGCCCACTTCGCTCGTCGAATACCCCATCTGGCCAGCCGATAGATTCCTCACGTGATGGGCCACCACATGCCGGATCGCTTGTTCGATTTTTTCGGCCGCTGCGATCTCTCCGAGATGGTCGAGCATCATCTGGGCGGCCCCGATGGCGGCCAGCGGGTTGATGATGTTCTTGCCCGTGTATTTGGGCGCGGAGCCGCCGATGGGCTCGAACATGGAAACCCCCTTGGGGTTGATGTTGCCCCCCGCGGCAATCCCCATCCCGCCCTGGATCATGGCTCCCAGGTCCGTGATGATGTCTCCGAACATGTTGTCCGTCACGATGACGTCGAACCATTCGGGGTTCTTGACCATCCACATGCAGGTGGCGTCCACGTGGGCGTAGTCCGTCTCGATGTCCGGATACTCCTTGGCAACCTCGTAGAACACGCGCTCCCACAGGTCGAAGGCAAAGGTGAGCACGTTGGTCTTCCCGCACAGGGTGAGCTTCTTGCGCTGATTGCGCCGGCGACAGAAGTCGAAGGCGAACCGGATGCAGCGCTCAACACCCATACGTGTGTTGACGGATTCTTGGACCGCCACCTCGTGCGCCGACCCCTTGCGGAGGAATCCCCCGGACCCGGCATAGAGCCCTTCCGTGTTCTCCCGAACCACCACGAAGTTGATGTCTTCGGGCCCCTTGTCCTTCAAGGGCGTGTCGACACCCGGGTACAAGATCACCGGACGCAAATTGACGTATTGATCCAGCTGGAACCGCAACTCTAGAAGCAACCCCTTCTCGAGGATCCCGGGCTTGACATCGGGGTGCCCGATGGCGCCCAGCAGGATGGAATCGAAGGTTCTCAATTCGTCGAGGGCGCTTTGGGGCAGGACTTCGCCTGTCCGCAGATAGCGATCGCCTCCCAGGTCGTAATGGACTTGCTCGGTGGTGAATCCCTCCAAACGGGAGACGGCGTCCAGGACCTTCAGGGCTTCCCGGACCACCTCCGGCCCCGTCCCGTCACCGGGGAGGACCGCAATGCGATAATGCTTCTTCGGGCTCATCCGTCACTCACTCTCTCTCACCCCTGGGCCCCACGGGAAACCCAGGCCAAAAAAGTCTTCGGGTTTATCCCTTGCCGCTTGAGTTCATTTGGCGGCGCACATAGGGAATCAGTCCGCCCGCCTCGAGCAGCTGCTGCATGAACGGGGGAACCTGCTGGGCCCGGTAGGTCCGGCCCCGGGTGTGGTTCACGATCAGCCCCTCATCCAAGCTCACTTCGACCTCGTCCCCCGTTTGGATGTCGGCGGCCGCCTCCGGACACTCGAGGATCGGGAGGCCCATGTTGAAGGCGTTGCGGTAGAAGATCCGCGCAAAGCTGCTCGCGATCACGCAGCTCACGCCCGCGGCTTTGATGGCGATCGGCGCGTGCTCGCGCGACGACCCGCAGCCGAAGTTTTTCCCCGCCACGATCAGGTCGCCCCGCTTGACCTTCTTGACAAAATCGGCGTCCGCGTCCTCCATGCAATGGGCCGCCAGGGCCGCGGGGTCCGACGTATTGAGATATCGGGCGGGGATGATGGCGTCCGTGTCCACGTCCTCGCCGAATTTCCAGGCTGTTCCTCGCATCTTCATTTTCAGTTCCTCGCAGGATCTCACAGCTCATCCGGGTGAACGATGCGTCCGGCCACGGCCGAGGCCGCAGCCACGGCCGGGTTGCTCAGGTAGACCTCGCTTTCGGGATGTCCCATGCGTCCGACGAAATTCCGGTTGGTCGTGGCCACGGCGCGCTCACCCGCCGCCAGGATCCCCATGTGCCCACCCAGGCAGGGTCCGCACGTGGGAGTGCTCACGGCCGCTTCGGCATCCAGAAAGATCTTGAAGAGCCCCTCGTTCATGGCGTCCTCATAGATGCGCTGGGTGGCCGGGATGATCAGACAGCGGACGTGGGAGGCGACCTTTTTCCCCTTCAGCACGCGTGCGGCTTCACGCAGGTCCTCGAGCCGACCGTTCGTGCAGGAGCCAATGACCGCCTGCTGGATCTCGATCCTGGGGAGCTCCGTCACCGGGCGCACATTCCCCGGAGAGTGGGGCAGGGCCACCATGGGCTGAAATCCGGAGACATCCCAGTCGTAGACGGCCTCGTAGGAGGCGTCGGGATCACTCTGGAAAAACGTGTAGGGCCGCTGGGCGCGGTCCTTGACGTACGCTTCCGTGATGGCGTCCGGAGCGATCAGGCCGACCTTGGCCCCCGCCTCGATCGCCATGTTGGACATGGTGAACCGATCCGCCATCGGAAGGGCGTCGATCACCTCCCCGGTGAACTCCATGGCGCGGTAGCGGGCCCCATCGACCCCGATCTGCCCGATCGTGTAAAGAATCAGGTCCTTTCCCCCCACCCACGGTCCGCGCTTTCCGCGGAACACAAACTTGATGGACGGGGGCACCTTGAACCAGATTCTGCCGGTGATCATGGCGGCCGCGAGGTCCGTGCTGCCAACCCCCGTTGCAAACGCCCCCAGGGCCCCGTAGGTGCACGTGTGGCTGTCCGCTCCCACCACCACGTCACCGGGCAGCACCAGGCCCTTTTCCGGCAGGAGGGCATGCTCGACTCCCATCCGTCCCACCTCGTAAAAGTGAACGATCCCCAGCTCCCGGCAAAACTCCCGCATGAGCTTGACCTGCATGGCGGAGGCAATATCCTTGTTGGGAGTAAAATGGTCCGGGATCAGGGCGATGCGTTCCGGGTCGAACACACGCGTCGCGCCGGCCTGCCGGAAGGCCTCGATGGCCAGCGGCGCGGTGATGTCGTTACCCAGGGCGAAATCCACCCGCACTTCGATGAGCTCCCCCGGCAGCACTTCCGAACGATCCGCGTGCCGGGCCAGGATCTTTTGACTGATGGTCATGGACATGAAGGTTCACCTTATGATGAGGATTGCTCGGTCTTTTCCGCTTGAGGTTTTTCGATCGGCTCCGGTGCCGGCCGGGGTGGCTCCCCACGCGAGCGGCGCCACAGGTAGCCTACGGGCCCTGAGAGCACGTACACCACCTGCATGGCGAACAGCATCGCTTCCGGCTCGATGGCCACCACCGTCACGAGGACGATGACGCCGAAAAGCACCGGAACCGGCTTGGCCTTCAGGACTTCCACTTCCTTGAAACTGAAAAACGGGATGGTGCTGACCATCAGGAAGCCGAGAAGGTACGTCATGATCAGGAGCGACGGGTTGACAAAAGAGGGGGAAACCGGTCCCCAACTTTGAAGAAACAGCACGGTGGTGGCCACCATGGTCGCGCCGCCGGGGATCGGAAGCCCCGTGAAAAACTTCTTGCTGGTGACTTCCACCTGGACGTTGAAACGTGCCAGCCTCAGCGCCCCGCACGCCACGAAAACGAAGGCGGCCAGCCAGCCCAGGCGGCCGTACTGCTTGAGACCCCACAAGTACATGAGGATCCCAGGGCCCACGCCGAAGGCGACCAAGTCCGCAAGGGAGTCGTATTCGACGCCGAAACGGCTCGTCGCCCGCGTGAGCCGGGCGACCTTGCCGTCGAGGATATCGAACACGCAAGAGATGAGGATCGCCAGGGCGGCCTTCTGGTACTGGCCGTTGATGGAGCTCACGAGTCCGAAAAAGCCGCTGAACAGGTTCGCGGTGGTGAACAGGTTGGGGACGATGTAGGCTCCGAGCGGCACCTCCCCTTCTTCCCACTTGCGCCATTTCTTTCGTCGAAAGCGCCGCTTCTTTATCTCAGCCGGCATAACACCGTCTCACCCCCGTAGGCCCGATCCCCGACGGACACCCGGATCTCGGCATTGACAGGCACATAGACATCCATTCGAGACCCGAATCGGATCATGCCGAAACGCTCCCCCTGCTCCACCCGATCCCCCTCGCGCGGCCAGCAGACAATCCGCCGCGCGATCAATCCCGCCACCTGCGTCATGACCAAGTCGTGTCCGGAATCCGTGCGGATCCATGTCCAGGACTTCTCATTGTCCCTGCTGGCCTTGGCGAGGTTGGCCGCCAGGAACAGCCCCTTGTCGTAGGCGATACCCTGGACCACGCCGGAGCATGGGATGCGGTTGACGTGGACGTCGAAGACCGACATGAAAATGCTGATCTTGAGGCACGGCGTTTGGAGGAACCGCGTTCCCTCGACCTTCTCGACGACGATCACCTTCCCGTCCGCGGGCGACAGCACGTCCTGCGGCAGGGCGACGATCATTCGCTCCGGATCCCGAAAGAAATGCCAAACGAGTAGGGTCACCCCCAGGAGCGGGACCGCAACGACGGCCGCCCCGAGGACGGCCATCACCAGGGTCGCAAACGCTGCAGCCGCGATGTAGGGGATCCCCTCCCGCGCAACCGGGATATGACGAGCTTTTTGTCTGAAATCGACGGGGCTCAAGCCTCGAGTCCTTCCTCGCTCAGATCATCTTCTTGGCGTCGAGGAACGGCATCATGTCCCGGAGCCGGGCGCCCACTTCCTCCACGAGCAGCCGCCGTTCATGCTCCCGCATCGCGCGGAACATGGGCCGGCCCGCCTGATTTTCCAGAATCCATTCCCGGGCGAAGGCACCGCTCTGGATTTCCCCGAGGATCTTCTTCATTTCCTTGCGGGTCTCCTCGGTGACGATCCGCTTGCCGCGCGTGAGATCCCCGTATTCCGCCGTGTCGCTGATGGAATAGCGCATGTAGGCCAAGCCGCCCCGGTAGATGAGGTCCACGATCAGCTTGAGCTCGTGCATGCACTCAAAGAAAGCGATTTCC
>CAZGQL010000120.1:0-7871 GCA_964527905.1 uncultured Syntrophobacteraceae bacterium | reverse complement strand
ACAGGTCCGTTTCGGTCTCTTCCTTGAAGGTGGTTTCGATCACGCCCGCCCGCGTGGCGCCGATGCCCCGAGCGTAGGCCAGGGCGGTCTGCAGGGCCTGGCCGGACCCATCCTGGTGGATGGCGACCAGGGCGGGCACGCCGGCCCCCCGGACATACTCGCTCCGAACCAGGTGCCCCGGCCCCTTGGGAGCCACCATCACGACGTCGACCTCCGGCGGTGGAACGATCTGCCCGTAGTGGATGTTGAACCCGTGGGAGAACAGCAGGGTCTTCCCGGCCTTCATGGAGGGCGCGACGTCCTCGGCATAGATGCGGGCCTGGGTGTGATCCGGGGTGAGAATCTGGATCACGTCGCAGGTTTGAGCCGCCTCCCGGGCGGAAACCGGCTGAAAGCCATCCTCGACGGCCTTCTCGTAGTTGGGGGAGCCTGGCCGCTGGCCGACGACCACTTCGATTCCGCTGTCCCGCAAGTTCTGGGCCTGGGCGTGTCCCTGGCTGCCGTACCCGATGACCGCCACCTTCCTGCCTCGGAGCGCGTTGGCATCCGCGTCCGCTTCATAATACATCCGCATGCAAAACCTCCCTGAGTGCTCGAACGCTCCAGATCCCGCGCACCCGCTTCCCCGATGGTCAGTGTTTTTTCGCCCGTGCGAGGGCGGCTTTTCCCGTGCGCGCCAATTCCACGATCCCGATCTGGTCCAACAGCTCGAGGATCGCCGAAATCTTCGTCTCGTTTCCCGTGACCTCGATGGTGTAGTAATGGGGGCTCACGTCCACGATCTTGGCCCTAAAGATGTCCGAGATGCGCAGCACCTCCGCGCGCGTCTGAGCCTCGGCCTTGACCTTGATCAGAGCCATTTCGCGGTCCACGAACTCCGTCTCGCGAAAATCATAGACCTTGATGACGTTGATCAGCTTGTTCAGCTGCTTGATGATCTGCTCCATGATGTGCTGGTCGCCCTGGGTGACCAGGGTGATGCGCGAAACCCCCGGCTCATTGGTCTCCGCCACCGTCAGACAGTCGATGTTGAAGCCCCTGCCGCTGAACAGACCCGCCACGCGCGAGAGCACCCCAGGCTGGTTTTCCACCAGCACGCCGATTGTATGTCGTTGCTTGTCGTTTTTTTCCATGGCTCACACCAACAACAGTTCTGAGATGTCGTTGCCAGCGGGCACCATCGGGTAGACCCCCTCTTCCCGAGCCACCACAAAATCCATCAGGACGGGCTTCGGCACGGAAAACGCCTCGCGGATGACCGGCTCGACCTCCTCCGGCCTGCTCGCCCGCAGCCCCACCGCCCCGTAGGCCTCGGCAAGCTTCACGAAATCCGGCGCCGCCTCCATGCAGGTCGAGCAGTAGGACCGTTCATAGAAAAGCTCTTGCCACTGCCGCACCATGCCCAAATAGCGGTTGTTCAGGATGGCCACCTTGACGGGCAGATTGTTGCACACGGCCGTGATGAGCTCCTGGATGTTCATCTGGATGCTTCCGTCGCCGGCGATGTCGATCACCAGTCGATCGGGGAATGCCACTTGGGCCCCGATGGCCGCCGGAAGACCATAGCCCATGGTCCCCAAACCGCCCGAGGTCAGGAACGACCTCGGCTGGCTCAGCTGAAAATACTGCGCCGCCCACATCTGGTTCTGCCCGACCTCGGTGGTGATGATGGCGTTGGGCGTGCACAACTCGTAGAGCTTCTCCACCACAAACTGGGGTTTGATGACCTCGCCCTCCATCATGTAGGAGAGCCGGTGGCCGGCAGCCCACTGATGGATCTGCGTCAGCCAGGGTTCGCGCAGCGCCTCCAGACCCTCGATGGGATCCGACCGCGTCTGTTCGATCAACTTGTCCAGGGCATCCTTGCAGTCGCCCACGATGGGGATGTCCACGGGGACGTTCTTACTGATGCTCGTCGGGTCGATGTCGATGTGGACGATCTTGGCCTTGGGGGCGAACTCACTGATCTTTCCCGTGACGCGGTCATCGAAGCGCGCGCCGATCGCCACCAACAGATCCGAGTGCTGGACCGCCATGTTGGCCTGATAGGTCCCGTGCATGCCCAGCATGCCCAGCCAAAGGGGGTGAGGCTGACGTTTGCCCTCGGCGTCGACCACCACGGCCGGAAAGGCCCCGATGCCCATCAGAGTCGTCGTGACGGGCGTTTTCAGGGTTTCGGCCAGCGTCAGGAGCCGGTCCGAGGCACCCGAGAGAATGACTCCTCCCCCGGCGTATATCACCGGTGCTTTGGCCTTCTTGATCAACTGGTAGGCCCGCTTGATCTGGCCCAGGTGCGCCTCGTACGTGGGCCGGTACCCCTGGAGCTCGACCTTCTTGGGGTAGCGGAACTCCGTCTGGGCCTGGATCACGTCCTTGGGCAGATCCACGAGCACGGGTCCGGGCCGGCCCGTGCGCGCCAGGTAAAAGGCCTCCTTGATGACCCGCGCCAGGTCGTTGACATCCTTGACGAGATAGTTGTGCTTCGTGCAGGGACGGGTGATGCCCACGATGTCGACTTCCTGGAAGGCGTCGTTTCCGATCAGCGCCGTGGGGACCTGACCGGTGAAAATCACCATGGGAATGGAATCCATGTAGGCGGTGGCCACCCCAGTGACCGTGTTGGTGGCCCCGGGTCCCGAGGTCACCAGGCAGACCCCGACCCGTCCCGTGGCCCGGGCATACCCGTCGGCCATGTGGGCCGCACCCTGCTCGTGGCGGACCAGGATGTGCCGGATGCCGGACTTGGGCATTTCATGGTAAATGTCGAGCACCACCCCGCCGGGAAAGCCGAAAATGACCTCCACGCCTTCCTTCTTCAGGCATTCAAAAAAGATCTGGGCACCTTTGAGCTTCATTGTTCACCCTCGGCCACGCTGGGGCCCGCCCCGGGGTCGGTCCCAAAGGACTGGCGCGGTTTGCGGCCCCGAAAGTTTGTTTTACTCGAAGAATTCTCGCGAGATAGAAGAGCGATTGTATGGAAATTGCCGACGCCTGTCAACGGAGGGACTTCATTTTTCTTCGAGTGCGTGCCGCGTTGACGTTGGGAGGGGTTCCGTTGTATTGCAGCGGTGGGTCTGGAGCAGGGTTCCGCCGAGGACTCGACGCGCCAGCCCCAGCGCCGAAACGCCGATCAGGGTTGCGGACAGGGCCACAAGCCCTTGCCTGCGACAGCCAAACCCATCGACGGGCGTCGGGGCGATGGCGAGAAACTGCAGGGGACCGGCCCCGGGAATCAGGACGTGGCGAGTGAAACGCGTCAGTTCCGATCCTTCCCCTTTGGGAAGCTGTGGCAAAACTTCCCAATATCGTCACCCCCGCGAAGGCGGGGGCCCAGAGCTCATCGAAAGAACGGGATTCCCACTTTGGCGACAACGGCGGCGGTGGGCTACAGGCGAGCTCTGAGGCAGTCCCTTCTTGGATGCGAATCATCTAACGCGAGGTGCAAGAAATCACCGTGACCCAGCGTCCTCCAGACGACACGCCTGAAGCGAGGGCGACATCAGCCCCCACTTCGGACGCATCTTTCCGGCACATGATTCACTTTTTTTTCGAATTGGGCATGCTCAAGAAAACGCCCCGCTCCGGGTACCAGTTCCTCGGCTCCGGGGGAGAATCCGTCGCCGATCACACCTTCCGGATGACCCTCATCGGGTACTCCCTGGCCAGGCTCACCCCGGGGGCCGACCTGCTCAAGGTCCTCACCCTGTGCCTCTTCCACGACGTTCCCGAGGCCCGAACGGGGGACCTCAACTACGTGAACAAGCAGTACGTCAAGGCCGACGAGGACGGCGCCATCGTCGATCTGGCCGAAACGCTCCCGTTCGGCGAGGAGTACCGCGCCCTGATGGAGGAGTACAAGGGGCGCGCGACCCTGGAAGCCCGGTTGACCCACGACGCCGACCAGCTGGATCTCATCCTGGAGCTCAAGGAGCAGCACGACCTCGGCAACGGCTACGCCATGCGGTGGATCGAGTTCGCCCTCAAGAGACTGGAAACGCAGGTGGCCAGGGACCTGGCCTCGAAAATCCTCGAGACGGATTCGGCCGCGTGGTGGTTCGAAGGGCATGACCACTGGTGGCACCGCAAGGCGGAGGAATGAGACCGCCCTGCGCGCACCCATGCCTCACTTGACCCTGCAGGACCCGTGGATGGCGCTGCAGGTTTCGGCGAACATCCGCCCGATCCAGTCCTCATGCCTGGGGTAGGGTTTTCCCGTTTCGATTTCCGCCACACGGGCGGCATAGCGCTGGGTGATGGTCACAAAGGTCGCGTGGCTCCAGGTCAGGGGTGAAACCGAGAGGGGCGCTCCGGTAAACGGGTGAATCTGTTCCGCCATAGCCCCGGACGGCAGGGTGTGGTCACACGCCCAGAGCAGGATCCGCTCGACTTCGCTCAACTGCTCGCGGGTTTCCGCCCGGTGGATGAGATAATCGGCCAGCCACAGGGTGGCAATGAACCACGGATTTCCCGTCACCTCCCGGCTGACCCGGTGGTAGTCGTCGTTTTCATAGCGGGCCATGCCCCCCGTGACCCCGCCCACCCAGAGTCGCTCGCGGAGTGCGGCCATGGTGGCGGCGATCCGTGGGTCGTCCGGTCGGTACACCCCAAAAGCAAACAGGCCCCAAAAGCTCGAATCGCAGGCCCCGTCGATCCGCAGGGCCCCGTCCGGACCGCGCGCGATCATGCGGCAGAACCGCCCCAGCTCCTCGCGCCACAGATGCTTGGACGCCCCGTCACGGATTTCGGAGGCGGCCTTCCGGTAGACCCGTGCCCGCTCCTCCTCGCCAAACACCTCGCAAAACAGCGATGCCGCCGTCAGCCCGCCGAAGACCGTCGCCACCGTGAAGCTCAGGATTCCACGCCGCTCCTCCCACAAATCGTAGGACGGCCCGGGGAGACCGGTCTCCGCGTCCCGGTAGGCGACCATGAAATCGCCTGCCCGCTTGATGAGCGAGCGGTAGAGGGGCTTGATGAAATCGATGTCGCGATACAGCACGAAATGCTGCCAGAGGGCCCAGACCACCAGGGCGGTTTCATCCTCCTGGATCGGGAGCTGCTTTTCCATCCCGTCCACCCAGGGGTGCCACGAGGAAGCCAGGCTCCCGTCCGGGTTGTACTTGTGCAGGAAATAGCCCTCTTCCCCGAGGACCGAGGCGGCGAACCCGTAGAACCTGCGGGCATGTTCCGGGTAGCCGGCCAGGTCCAACGCGTTGGCCACGAGCGCCCCGTCCCGGGGCCAAATGTACGAATAGGTGTCGCGGTTGTACTGGATCACGTCCGAATCGTTTCCCGCAAGGATCCCCCCGTTCCAGTCGATCTGCGTGCTCAGGATCAGCAGGCTGCGCCGATAGTGGGCCTGGATCCTTTCGGGGAGAAATCCGTCCGGGAGGGGCTCCTTGCGCACCCACAGCCTCCAGTAATCGCCCGTGCGCTTGAGGAGCGCCCGGGGATGCTTGTGCTTGACCAATGCGTCCAGCCGACGGACCTCCTCCCAATTCTCCCCCGCGCAAATCCAGTAGTAGGCCAAGCCGGAGCCATGCCCCTCCAGGTCGAGATCAAGCCCGATCACCGAGTCGACGGACCCCTGGGCGATGGGGTTTCCCGAGAGCAGCCCGTCCTCGGCGTCCCGGAAGGTCCCCTCCATCCCGGCGACATGCTTGACCCCGACGGCATACTGCGCGAGCCCCCCGGAGGGGTCCGTCATCCCGTTCGCCAGGAAGTACCGGGCCCCCTTGTAATGAACGACACCGGAGCTGACGGGATCGAAGGCCGCCGTATCGCCGATGCTGTTTCCCGAGATGTTGAAATCGTGTGTGAAAAAGAGCCGGATGCGGCGCGCCTCGGGCTGGAGGTTTTCAACCGTGATTTCCCTCACATAGATGTTTTCATGAAAGTCCACCGCATCGGCGCAGGTGAGGATCAGCCCGAGGTCGCGGTGGACCAGGTCCACGCGCGTGACCAGCGCATCCTCCTCGTAGAGCAGCTCTTTGGCCCACTCCCCGCCGACCCAGGAAAATTGGGGCGCGGCAAAGACCCCAAACCGGCAGGCGTTGCCGCTCAGATGGTTTTCCTGGCCCACGTGCGGAAAGTAAAGATCCCGGATGCGGTAGTCCCCGTCAAAGCACACGAGGAGTCGTCCATTGCCCAGAGGAATGTCTCGCGGCATAATGCAGCTCTCTTTGGCAGGTCCCCCCGACCGCAAGGGCGGTTGGGTGCGGCGTTGTCGAAACGTTGGCAAAGTCTCAGCGCCCGTGGCGGGAGTCCGAGCCGCCGGGTGGAATCCATTCCCCTACGGGCTCTCAGAGGAGACGATACTTGAACGCCCGTCGGGTCCACTCGCTTTGCGGAAACCGTTCGCTCAAGCGAAGGTACGCGGCCTTGAGCTCACCTGGATCATTCCGGAGTCGGTACAGGCACTGCCCCTGGAGAAAAAGGGCCTCCGGGACCGCCCCGGTCGACGGGTGGTCTTCCAGAAGCCGGTTCAGGAGCGCGGCGGCAGACTCCAGGTCCCCGGCGTTCAGCCGCATCTTCGCCATGCCGAGCCCCACGGCCGCCAGCAGGTCCTCGGGACCGAGGAACCCGGTTTCCCGGTGGTGCTCCCGGCCCGCCGCATCGAGCAGCAGGATACAGGGGGTCCTCACGACCTGCAGCTCCTCCGCCAGGGGCTGGTGGTCGTGGGGAACCCGCAGCGGCACCAGCTCCCGCTCGAAAAAGGCCACCACCTCGGTCGTTGGATACGTATCCGCATCCATCCGGCGGCAGCCGCCTCATTCGGGATTGAAAAAATCCAACAGAACGGGCTTGCCTTCGGTCCCCGCGCGCTCAAGGGCCCGGGTGAAATCCGTTTCCCACACAATCGACCGATTCACGGCGCTCCGTCCCTCCATTCCCCAGGGAGGCGCACAGACCCCCGATTCAAACCACCCCCCGTGTGGGCTCGTCTCCAGCGCTGTGGCGCTGCGGACGCCTTCCCAATGCAGCGTCACACCATCCGGTGAGCATCCGCCTCCGAGATCATCCCCGCAGGCTTCCGGCGGGGATCCATGCATTCAAACGCCACTGGATTCCCACGGGGGACATGCTGCAAAGACGATGGATTCGCACCCCCCTGTGTGTGAGCGCCCTCTATGCGCTTTTTCTTACTTCCCGTCCTGTCTCGTAGAGGAATTCAGGGGCAAAGTCGGCACCGTTGGGCCATTCAATTGTGCCCGTATCTCGATTGACATAGACTTTCCTGAATTGCTCCGGGTCCTTCAATGGCTCGAAGATCTCACCGTAGAGCTCATCTCTTAGATCCAGTTCTTTTATCTTCCCATCATTAAATTCCAGCCTCAGCTGGTAGTCTTTCAAATAAAGTACATGCGTCACACGCAAAAACATATTAAACCCCTATGGAAGTGGTAAGATTTTTCGTAACGGTTTCCGTTCTTGAGCTAGCCGCCAGTTATCCATCAGATCCTCCTGGTAGATCTCAGACCATTCAAAAAGCATACGGAGTGCTCTCTTTGACATTTCACCCTTGACAATTCCGATCTTGATCTCAATTGTAACCTCCTGATCTTCATATCTTGCATGGAAGTGGGGAGGATCATGATCATTATAATTCATGAATATTATAATACCGTAGAATCGGCAAATCTCAGGCATTTCTATTCCCTCTTTCCTTCCTACAGCTAGCATCTTGGAGTATACCAACAAGGGGATACCCGGCAATCAACATGCAAGAAGGATTTTCATCGTGCCTGCAAGTTGGTTTTGCGGTTATCTGTTTGGTTCATTGCCGCCTAGCATCATGATTTCGTACTTATGCATCCGCCCTCCTTGTCCACGGTTAGGCCGTGCGCGGCAATCAATTTTCAGCGGAACCAACA
>CAZGQL010000119.1:9378-13817 GCA_964527905.1 uncultured Syntrophobacteraceae bacterium | reverse complement strand
TAGGCTCCCGCCTCGTCCTCGGGAAGGTCCCTGAGACGCCTCTGAGAATGCAGAGCTTGCAATTCCTGGGAGCTCATCTGACGTATAGGCTCAAGAGCCGCTTGTGGGGACCCGCCGTCGGCAAGCCGGATGAGATGCTCGTCAAATAGACTGGCGTAGGAATTCCCGCCCAGGCGTCCGGTCTCTCGGAAAACGATGTCTTGAAGCACCTTGAAGCTGTAGCGCGACCGAAGGACTCCCAGGACTCGTCCGGTCGCGTCCCTCACGGGGCTGCTGAAATAGACGGACGGAAGCCCCGTGACGGGCGAGATGAAAACCGGCGAGGCGTGGGGATTCCCGGACACGAGGGGTATTGAGAAATACTCCCGGTCCGACTTGTCGGCCCCCACGTCGGTGGCGTACGTGTCCACGACGCTCACCCCATTCCGGTCCAAGAGCGCATAGGAGGAAATGTTCACGCTGTCCCGTCGACGAAAGGCGTCAAGAGTCCCCTCCACTTCGCGCTCTTCCCTGCTGCCTCGACGTGTTTCGGGCGGCATGGACAGGAACTCGGCCAGGATCGGGACCAGGGACTCGGTTCGAATGGTGTCCAGCGAGGTCTCGATGAACGCATCGAGGCTCGAAGCCGTTTGGGAAGCCGCCCCCATCAGGGCCCGGCGCGTGTGGAGCGTCAAGGCCTCATAAGCGACCCGCTGGTCCAAGGCCGCGAGAAACGTGATCGGGATGTTGGCGACCATGATGAACCCAACCGTCAGTTTGACCTTCAGGCTACGGTTCACGAAACCTGAGACGGCAAGGTAGAGAAGGATCAGAATGATCAGGGCGGCGGCGATATGGTGCGGGTAACGAAGCGCCTCGGGCAGCTGGGCTTCCGAAAACAAAATGAACTGGCCCACGAGTACCCCAAGCGCCACGGCCGTCAGCAGAACAAGATGCGAGGACGGTCCCTTGTGACCCGCGGGGATCTTCCGGGCATCCCGGTCCGGTCCCCCCCTCGTAAGCGTTGGTGCTTTGTGTTTCGCGTCCATGATCAGGCCCTCCCGGCTGTGCCTTGTGCGATCATAACCGATGCATTCCTTCATGGTCATGGAAAACCACCGCCCCGGGAGGGGGCCCTTGCCTCCGGAATTCTCTCGAGCACGCGGGAGGCCAAGAAAAGCCCTTGACTTTGGCTTTCGGATTGTCCTATTTTACACTTTCTTATTTTTCTTGGAATTTCAGAGGATTGCCCTTCCCGACCCTTCATGTTCGGCACAACGCCGGATTCGAGGGGGCCGAGAAGTGTGCATCGTTTCAACCGTGACAGGTATCGCTCGTCGGATTCAGGTCTTCAGGCGTCTCCCCTGCGCGCCGGGCTTGCCTCAACTTCCGGGCGCATCGCGCCGTCGGGATCGAGCGGTACCCCAGAACGATCCCCTTGGCATGACCCCGGCGGTCGTGCCGATCCCAGAAAGGAAACGAGATGAAAGAGGATGTTCAAAAGGTTCGAACCTTCGCAATCATCGCCCACGGCGGCGCGGGAAAGACGTCCTTGGCCGAGGCCATGCTGTTCGATGCGGGGAGCACGACACGCTTGGGAAAAGTCGATGAGAACACCTCCGTGATGGATTACGAGCCTGAAGAAGTGAAGCGAAAACTCACGATCAGCACGGCCTTCAACACGTTTTCCTGGAACAAGCACCAGCTGACGGTGATCGACACTCCGGGGGATTTCAATTTCATAGCCGAGACCAAGACGTCCATGCAGGGGGCCGACGCCGTTCTGGTTTTGGCGGATGCCGTAGACGGTGTCCGCGTGCAGACGGAGAAGGTCATGGAGTTCGCCGATGAATTCGGACAGCCCCGCTTGTTTTTCGTGAGCAAGATGGATCGCGAGCGGGCCGACTTCGCCGCGCGCGTTGCGGAGATTCAGGGGGCATTCGGAAAGCAATGCATCCCCGTGACGGTTCCGATCGGTGCCGCCGAAGGTTTCAAGGGGGTGGTCCATATCCTCACGGGAAAAGCCTACGTGTACTCCCAGGGGGACAGTGGCAAGTTCGAGGTGACCGCACCCCCGGCGGACTTGGATGAAGTGATCGGGAAGTACCGCGAGGAGCTGGTAGAAAAGGTGGCCGAATCCAAGGACGAGCTCCTCGAAAAATACCTCGAGGAAGGAGAGCTGACGGAGACGGAGCTTCTCGAGGGCATGCGGCATGCCGTTGTTTCGCGCAAGCTCGTTCCTATCACTTGCGGGTCTGGGACCCAGAACATCGGGGTCCAGCCCCTGCTGGACTTGATTGTGGACTATTTCCCGTCACCTCTGGATCGGGGCCCCATCAAGGGACAGAACCCGGCCGGGAATGCTGAGGTGTCGCGCGACCCTGATCCGTCGGCGCCCTTCAGCGCCCTCGTCATCAAAACCGTCAGCGACCCTTACGCCGGTCGCCTGTCGGTGATGCGAATCTATTCCGGAAGCCTTGTTCCGGATGCCAACATTTACAATTCGACCAAGGGGGCCAAGGAGCGCTTCGGCCAGCTCCTGCGCCTCAAAGGAAAGAACCAGGAGCCGGTCCAGGGAGCGGGACCGGGAGACATCGTGGCTGTGGCCAAGCTGAAGGAAACCACCACGCAGGACACGCTTTGCTCCGAGAAAGACCCCATCGTGTTTCCGACCGTCGAGCTGCCTCCGGCGGTTTACTCGCTTGCCGTGGAGCCTAAGAGCAAGGGGGACGAGGACAAGATCTTCTCATCGCTCTCACGCCTGATGGAAGAAGACCTGACCCTCAAGCTGGAACGCAACGACGAAACCAAGGAAATGATTCTGTCGGGCATGGGAGAGATCCACATCGAGGCCACTGTCGAGAAGTTGAAGCGCAAGTTCGGCGTCGAAGTCAACCTGCGGCTGCCCAAGGTGGCCTACAAGGAGACCATCAAGGGAAAGGCCCGCGTTCAAGGCAAGTACAAGAAGCAGTCAGGGGGCCGCGGACAGTACGGCGACTGCTGGATCGAGATGGAACCGCTCCCGCGCGGTTCCGGTTTCCAGTTCTTCGACAAGATCGTGGGCGGCGTCATTCCGAAGCAGTACATCCCCGCCGTGGAGAAGGGCATCGCGGAAGCCGCCATGGAGGGCGCCGTGGCAGGGTATCAGACGGTGGACTTCAAGGTCGACTTGGTCGACGGCTCGTTCCACACGGTCGACTCTTCGGAAATGGCCTTCAAGATTGCCGGTTCCATGGCTTTCAAGAAGGCCGTGCTGGAAGCCAAGCCGACCCTGCTCGAGCCCATCATGCTCATGGAAATCGTGGTTCCGGACGACTGCATGGGGGATGTGATCGGCGACTTGAACTCCAGGCGGGGACGAGTCCTGGGCATGGACTCCAAGGGTCGCAAACAGATCGTGCGCGCGAACGTTCCCCAGGCCGAGGTCCTCAAGTACGCCCCAGACCTTCGCGCCATGACAGCGGGACGCGGAATGTTCACCATGAAGTTTTCTCATTTCGAGGAAGTGCCCGGACCACTGCAAGAAAAGATCATCGAGGCGGCAAAGCAGGAAGAAAAGTGAGGGTACGGACGGTCCACCGCGGGGGACGCCCTCGAGATGGCTTCCCCCGCCCTTTTCGCCGTACCTGCGCACGTCACCGGGACAGGCCATCCCTCTCCATGCAGCAGTCTGCACCGATCCCGCCCCCAGAGATCGTGAGGAGAGCGACGCCGGGAGCATGAGCACAACCATGCATGGAATCCAATCCCCTCCGAGCGGTTTCGAGGGAACGGTTGAGCAGGCCCCCCTGGAGTATCTCATCCAGCTGGCCTGCCTCGCCAAGCAAGACCTTCTCATCCGAGTGAAAGGCGAAAGGGGATCCGGCGCCATTGCGGTGAAGGCCGGGGCCGTGGTCCATGCCACCCTTGGAGACCTCATCGGCGAACAGGCGATCCTGTCAATTCTGCAATGGGATAAGGGGACCTTCGATTTTGACGCCACCCCCCTTGCCGCGGATGAGGTCATCCCCACATCGGTCAATCGTCCTTGGGAATTCCTGTTGATCGAGGCAATTCGGGTCAGGGACCTTGCCCCGGTGGCTGCGGTCTCGAGCGCTCCGGAAAGACAAGAGCCTGAAGGCTTCGGGGGTCGCATCGCGGCCATTCTCGTGACCGACCTGATTCAATTCGTCTGTTCGAGCGGCCTCGATTATCTCATCGACCTTGAATCGGATTCCAATCGCGGCATGATGGCGGTTTCCGGAGGCCGTGTCGTGCATGCGGAAACCGATGTGCTGCAGGGCGAGGAGGCATTTTACACCTTGGTTGACTGGACGCGCGGGTCCTTCAAGGCCGTCGTTGGGACCTTTACGGGAACTCCGACCATCGACAAGCCCACGGAGATCCTCCTCACGGACGCCATGCGCATGCGCGACGAGCGCACGGGAGGACCGGATGACGAGGAGGAGGACCGAAGGGAA
>CAZGQL010000119.1:0-9368 GCA_964527905.1 uncultured Syntrophobacteraceae bacterium | reverse complement strand
GTCGCCGTGACCATCATGAAGATGAAGATGGTCGAAAAGGTGAAACTCGCCATGAAGGGGGACAAGGAGGCGAGGGCCGTGCTCATCCGTGACCCGAGTAAAATCATTCAGCATGCCATCATCAGCAATCCTCGCATTTCGGAGGGAGAAGTGACGATGTTGGCGGCTTCAAGGAGCATCGACGAGGAAGTACTGCGCAAGATTGCGGGCAATCGGGAATGGATGAAACTTTATCAGGTACGGCTGGCCCTGGCGACCAACCCCAAGACACCGGTCCCCATCGCCACCAGGCTGGTTCCGACCCTCATGCAAAAAGACCTCAAACCCCTGGCGAAGAGCAAAACCGTTCCTTCGGCGGTGGCCCAGGCCGCCCTGCGGGAGACCAAAAAGCACGGTCCCAAATAGGACCCATGACCATGCAGCTTCCTCCGCTGCGACCGTGCAACAAGACGGTCGCGATCATCACCGTAAGCGACCGGGGCTCGAGGGGCGAGCGGGAAGACCGTTCCGGGGGCCCACTTGCCGAGCGGCTCACGGCTTTGGGGTTTGAAGTGGCGTATCAGGCGATCGTCCCCGACGAAATCCCAGAGATCACAGCCCAACTCAAACACTGCGCCGATGAGCGACGGGTCGGCCTGATCCTGACCACCGGCGGCACCGGGGTCAGCCCTCGCGATGTCACCCCCGAGGCGACGGCCGTCGTGTGCGACCGGCTCGTCCCAGGAATGGCGGAAGCCATGCGCGCTGCAAGCTTGCGCCAAACCCCCCACGCAATGATTTCGAGGGCCGTGGTCGGGATCCGGGCCTCGACGCTCATCGTGAATCTCCCCGGCAGCCCCAAAGGCGCCATGGAGAACCTGGAGGCAATCCTGCCGGCCCTTCCCCACGCCCTCGAAAAGATCCAGGGGGACCAGTCCGATTGCGCGACGGACTCAAAAACGCCCTAAAGCCCTTCGCTTTCCTCGTCCACGGCCATGATTCGGGCCCGCTTCTCGGCGTAGGTTTCCTGAATTTCTTGCTTCTTGCGTTGGTAAGCGGCGTTGATCTCCTCGATTGCCTGGTCGACCCGAAAAACCCCCGACTCCACTTCCTCCACGTGCCTCAACTGCTGCTGCACGGCCGGCATGCCCTGCCAATCCCCCGTTCCCTGCTTGTGCAAGGCGTAGATTTCGGCCCCAAGTCCACTGTAAGCTTTCTGAACCCGTTTCTGGATCCCACATTTTTTCCACTGATGGCTCTGAACCTTGATGAGACGCATCAGGGCATGAAGGGCCGTATAGCCGTATTGGAGTCCATAAGTGCCCAGACTCTTGGCGATTCGCAACACCTTCCCCACAATGCCTTTCATTCGTTCCTCCTGTCCTTTGCGTTGGATCGTAATCCCCCCGCCTGGAAACGATCAGCCCGGATTTCCACGATCCTGGGATACGAGGCTCCTCCCATGAGCCCTCGCGCTCTAGGGGGCCCATCCCTCGAGCTTGGTTCCTGCCACTAGGTTACGAAAGCGCTCCAGCATACGCTCCGGATGGCTGCCATACCAATAAATCCTGCCACACCCCGCACAGCGTGAAAACTCCTGAGTGGTTTCAAACACATAATCCGGCACCAAGCCCTGTACCTCTTGACGGGGCACGGTCTCGAGCCGGCGATTGCACACCGCGCAACGACTCAGAAAATCGATCTCGTCGGGCTGAATTGCCAACTGGAGCAAGATCTCCCGCAATTGCTCCGAAGGGGCATTGGCCGTCAGGCAGAGGACCCTCCGGTGTCTACACCAGCGCCGATTGCGGGTCACGGCAATGCGCCCTTCCTCCTCACAGGCGGCAAGATCCGCCGCGCTCAGCGGATGGCACGGGGCGTCGAATCCCAGCATGCGCAGCCAGCGGGCCAGCTTGCCAAGCATGCCGTCGACGAGAAAACGGCGCCCTATAGATCCTTGCCCTTCCATGGTCCCGGCCCCAACTCGATCCTTCGCAGTCCCTCCGGGAACTTCACGCGAAAAGCCGCTTCCTGCAAAGCGGGAGCGCTCTTGATCTCATTGACCTTCACCTCTATGGACCCCTCGGCAGAGCTCACACTGATCCGATTCGGCACCGCCTCCTGCTCGACCGGCACAGGAGGGTCATACGTGACTGTATAGTGGTGGTTGCCATCCCGGACCTCGAGGCGTTGCAGAGCAAACGGAACCTTTGAAAAATACCAGGAAAAGGACCAGCCATGCAGGGGCTCCCGGGCTTCCAGCACGAGACCGTCCTTGCCTGCCTCAGGGGCCGCCGCTTTGAGCTGATCCGGGGGTACCGCCGCTGCAAGACCGTAGGCAAACGCCTCAACGGGCAGGGGCACGCCGAGCACCTGCTTGACAAGCGACTCCGCTCGATCAGCTGTTACAAGGGCCTGCTGGGAGGGAACCCAAAGACTTGCCCCTGCAGGCTCCACCAGCAAGAGTCCCAAAGTACTGCCGAAGGGACTCATCGCTTCGAGGCGAAAACGATCAGGCGGTACGGCTAACACCAGCGTCTTGACCCGTTGCAGGCGTCCCTTTTCTGTTTCCGCCGTGACGTGCACCATCGCCTGATAGCCGCGCCAATGCTCGGATCGCTCCCGGAGTTTGGCCAACTCGGTTTCGGACCATACTGCAACCGGGCCTTTCCTGATCTTCAGCCCCGAGCACCCCGACAGCAAGACCACCGTCACGCACGCGAGGACCGCGAGGATTCGGCGGCTCACCATCGCAGCACCTCGATCTTCGAACGGATCTTCTCCGGTTCCGTGTGTTGGAATTCGATCGCCTTCTCGTAGGCTTCCACGGCCTTTTGTCGCCTGCCCAAGGCCTTGTAAATGTCCCCCAGGTGCTCGTGAATGATCGGGTCGCGTGGAACCAGCCGGATGGCCTCCAAAATGATCTCAAGGGCCTTCTTGAAATGTCCCTGCTTGTAGTACACCCAAGCAAGGCTGTCCATGATGTAGCCGTCTTCCGGCTCCTCCTCGAGGGCGGCCTTGATGAGCTGCTTGGCCTCGTTCAGATTGATGCCCATCTCCGCATAAGTGTATCCAATGAAGTTGAGTGCGTTCGCATTCCTGGGCTCGATGGCCAGGATCCGCCGCATGGCCTCGATGGCTTCCTTTTTTCGGTCGAGCTTTTCGAGGACCACACCCTTGCGAAACAGCAGGTCCGCATCGTTAGGGACCAGATCGAGACCCTTTTCCAACATCTTCAAGGCCTCGTCGTACTGCTTCTGCTCCTCGTACATGGCCGCGAGATAAAGGTAAGGGTCGGGTGCATCGGGCTGCCGAGCCGCAGCCTCCTTGAGCACACGAATCCCGCTCTCGTAATCCTTCTTTTTTGAAAAGATCAGGGCGAGGCGAATCTGAGCGGTCATCCACAGGGGACTGCTCGGGGAAATCAACCGAAAGCTCAAAATGGCCTGCTCGGAGTCCTCCTTGTCATCATAAGTGGAGGCGAGATAGTAGAGGGCCTGATCGTACTGGGGCTGCTCTTTCAGCAGATGGGTGAACTCGCTGATGGCCCGTTCGTAATCCTTCTGTTGCAACCGGATGATCCCGATCTTGAGGCGACTCTCAATGTCCTTGCGGTTCAGATGCAGCAACTGCTCGAAATCCTGAATGGCCTCCCCCGACCTTCCCTCGCGCATGTGCAGATTGCCCAGACGGGTCCTGGCCTGAACATTGGCGGGATTAATGGCAAGAATACGCTGGTAGGCCTTTTCTGCTTCCCGGTTCCGGTCGGTCACCTCGTAAATGTAGGCCAAATCCAGCAGCGCACTCTCAAACGTGGGGTCTAGAGAAAGGACCTCCCGGTAGATGCCCTCCGCCTGCTTATAGAACTTGATGTCGAGAAACACGCGGGCCTTGTAATAGAGGGCAACGGGATTGTCGGGAAGCAGGGCCTTGAGCCCGTCAAAGACTTCCATCGCCTTCCCAAAGCGCCCTTCCTGGGCGTACAACGCCCCAAGCAACAAGTACGCGTTTTCATTCTTTGGATCGATGGCAATGACGCGCTCGTAGGCATTGATGGCCTGGCCCGTCTGCCCTGTGCCCGCATAGATCTGGCCCAGAAGCATGAAGGCCTGATCGTTGGAGGGGTCGCTGGTGGTGGCTTCCAGGGCCAGACGAAGCGCGTTTTCGATCTTACCCTGACGCACGTAAAGGGAGGCTAGCTCCGTCAGCAACAAGGGATTCCGGGGGTCACGCTTGAGGGCTCGACTGTAGGCCTCCACCGCCGAGTCGATCTGATTGGCCCTCAAATCGATCTGCGCGCTCAAATAATCGTAATAGGCTTCGGCGCGTGCGAGGTTCAGGCGCTCCGGCGGCATGCGCAGGTATTCGCGGAGACCGTCCTGGCGGACTCCAAGGCTCGCACAACTGGAAAGCAGCAAAATGAGAGACCAAGCAAGGCGCGGGAAGCTCATGGAGGCAATGTTCATCCTTCGAAGCGCACGATAAAAACAAAAGAAAACAATGAGATATACGATGCAACGAGAAGTATTTGATTTCTTTTCAGCGAACCTTTTCCCACCGAATCGGCGCACAGTCAAGCACAATCCCGCCCCCGGTGGTCAAGCCGGCCTGGCCCGCTGAGTCCCGAATGATTCCTCGACCCATCGTGCGCCGTTAGGGTGCGAAAGTCACCCTGTGCCTTCCTCCAAGGATCGCTTTCTATAATTGTAAGATTGAATTATCTTGGAGAAAAGCGTGGGCCCAATGAAGTGAGGTGATCCAGCATGGAATTCCCCAAACTGCGCTACGGGCTTGAAGCAGTCCCTTTCAGGCACGAAAATCATGATCTGGTTCTGCTGCGCGATCGAGCGGGATTCAGTGACACCCCCCTGATGATGTCCAAGTCGTTGACAATTCTGTTGATGCACATGGACGGCCGCCACTCGCGCCGGGACCTGCAGGAGGTGTTCACCCGCGCCACGGGCGAATTGCTGTTTACGGAAAAGCTCGACGAAATCGTTCAGGCGCTGGATGCCGGCCTCTATCTGGAGAACGAGCGGTTCGAGCAGCACGTTCGGGAAAGGATCGCGCATTTTCAGGCTGACCCAGTCCGCCGCATGCAACTGAATGGCAGAAGTTATCCGGACCGCGCGGACGACCTTCGGCGCATGCTCGGGGGCTTCTTTTCCGAGGAGCGCGGGGGTCCCGGTCCCCTGGGGGCCGGCCGGGCTACAGACCCCTCACGGAAGCTCCTCGGCCTGGTGGCACCCCACATCGACCTGCAGGCCGGGGGGCCTACGTTTGCCCATGCCTACAAGGTCCTCGCCGATTCCCTCTCACCCGATACCTGGGTGATCCTTGGCACCGGGCACGAACCGGTGCCCAATCTGTTTGCCCTCACGGCAAAGGACTTCGAAACTCCCTTGGGCACGGTCCCCTGTGACCGCGAATTCGCCGAGAAGCTGGCCCAACGGGCGAGCCGCAACCTGAACGTCGGTGAATTCAACCATGCGCGGGAGCATTCCATCGAATTCCAGGCGATCTTTATGGCCCACTGTCGACCGGAGGCTCGGATCGTGCCGCTTCTCTGCTCCTTTTCCCACGAGGAATGGAGGGTGGAGCGTCCCTACATCGACGAGACGGCCGCTCTGCTGCGGCGCCTGGCGGATGAGCACGGACGCCCCGTGGGCTTTCTGGCAAGCGTCGACCTGGCGCATGTTGGACCGCGATACGGCGATCCGTTCGAACCGAACCTTGCCACCATCACCGAGCATCTCGGGGCCGATCGGACCCTGATCGAAGACCTCGAGCGCTGCGACGCGGTCGGCATGATGCGCCGCATCGAGCGAGAGGGCAATCGTCGAAAAGTCTGCGGCGTGGCTCCCCTTTACATGCTGGCGAAGATCCTTGAGGGCCGGGCGGTTGGACGGATGCTGCACCACACCTACGCCACGGTGGACACGCAGGGTTCGTTCGTCACGTTTGTCGGCATGGCCTTTTTCGACCGGGCAGGCCATGGGGGGAAGCCATGAGGAGGGGGCGGGCGACGGTTCTTGAAACCAGCCAAGGGGAGCGAAACGGTTAGGTCTGTCGTGGGGTTTGCGCTCCCGTGTTTCCGATGGGATCAGGGGTTGCCGATCTCGGGTGGAAACGCAACCACTGCCTCGATTCGTTGTTGACCGCCGAGGATCATGACCAGCCGGTCCACCCCGAGAGCGATCCCGGCACAGTCAGGGAGTTTTGCAAGGGCATCCAGGAACGACTCCGGCATGGGAGTGACCTTCTGCCCGGCCCGCCGCCGCTGCTCGAGGGTTCGGGCGAAGCGCTCCCGCTGCTCAACGGGGTCTGTGAGCTCGCTGAATCCGTTGGCCAGCTCTATCCCGGCCCAGTAGAGCTCAAACCGTTCGGCCACGGTCGGATCACCGGGTTTCAGCCGAGCGAGTGCGGCCTGATCAGCGGGATAATCGTAGAGAATGCTTGGAGCGGGGTGCCCGAGATTGGGCTCGACTTTCCCGACAAGGTCCAGGTCGAAACGGTCCGGGTCCGCCTGAGGACCGGGCTCCCAACCGGCATATCGGCGGAAGGCCTCCCGGACGGTGATCCACTCCCAAGGTCTTTCGGCATCGAGGGTTCGTTCGTGGTATGGAAACGGATGGGGCTGTCCAATCGCTCGGCAGACGAACCGGATCAGGTGGACGCAATCCTCCTGAAGCTTGCGATAGTCGGCGCCGAGACGATACCATTCGAGCAAGGTGAATTCGGGAAGATGGAGCCGTCCACGCTCGCCCTCCCGAAAAACCGGACCGATCTGGAAGATCCGCTCAAAGCCCGCCGCGAGCAGCCGTTTCATGTGGAGCTCCGGACTGGTGATCAGAAACCGCCCGCAGCTGGTGGAGACAGCGTCGATATGTGGCTCGGGCGCCGGCGATCGCGTGAGGACCGGCGTTTGAACTTCGAGAAAACCCTCCCCTTCGAAATAGCCCCGAATCGCACGGATGACCCGACTTCGCAGCTCGAGACTCGACCGCAGGGTCTTGAGCCGCTCCGTATCGTTCACGGGCTTTAGCCTTTCACCCGTTCGACGTAGGCGCCGGTGCGGGTGTCAAGCTTGAGCATCTCACCTTCCTCGATAAACAGAGGCACCTGAACGGTATAGCCCGTTTCCATGGTGACGGGTTTGGTCGCGCCGGCCGCCGTATCGCCTTTGATTCCGGGGTCGGCCTGGATGACCCGGAGCTCCACGAAATTGGGAAGCGTGATGCCGATCGGCTTACCCTGGAAGAGCAGCATGCTGACAACCAAATTTTCCGTCAGGAAATTCTTGGCGTCGCCCACTTGATCGGCGCTCAACTCAAACTGTTCGTAGTTGGTCGTGTTCATGAAGTGGTAACGATCCCCCTGGCTGTACAGGTACTGCATCGCCTGTTCTTCCAGGTCCGCCGACTGGAACTTGTCCCCCGAGCGGTAGGTGCGGTCGAACTGCGCTCCGCTGATCATGTTTCGGAGTCGGCAGCGGTAAAGCGCTTGTCCCTTGCCGGGTTTGGAGAATTCGAAATCCACGATGATGTATGGGTCGCCGTCGATTTCCAGTTTCAATCCCTTGCGCAGGTCACCTGCTGTCAGTGTCGTTCCCATCTGTCATCCTTTCTTTCTGTTGATAAGCCGCGACGAACCTCGTAATGTAATAGCACACAGGCTTTCGGGTCAACACAGACTTTGGATGGAACGCGTCGGCGAATCGACTACAGCGAGGCCGCAACCAAAGAACACCATCAGAGGGGGAGGGGAGCACCATGGGAGAAATCATCGATGTGGTCGCCAGGGAAATCCTCGATTCGCGGGGGAACCCAACCGTGGAAGCCGAGGTCTTTCTGGATTCGGGGTACTCGGGCATGGCCGCGGTGCCCTCCGGGGCTTCAACCGGGTCCCGAGAAGCCCTTGAGCTGCGGGACGGGGACACAAGCCGCTTTCTGGGCAAAGGCGTCCTCAAAGCCGTCGAGCACATCAATGACGAGATCGGCCCGAAGTTGCTCGGCTTTGACGCCCAGGACCAAGTGGGTCTGGACCGCTACCTGATCGAACTGGATGGGACGGAGAACAAATCCAAGTTGGGCGCGAACGCCATCCTGGCGGTGAGCATGGCGACCGCAAAGGCTTCGGCGAGCGAGGCCGAGCTTCCGCTCTTCCGATACCTCGGGGGGGTTTCGGCATGCACCCTGCCCGTGCCTCTCATGAACGTCCTCAACGGTGGAGCCCACGCCGACAACAACCTGGACATCCAGGAATTCATGATCGTCCCGGCGGGGGCGCCCTCGTTTCGGGAAGCCCTGCGCATGGGTGCCGAAGTCTTTCACAGCTTGAAAAAAGTTTTGAAAACCAAGGGGTTGAACACGGCCGTCGGGGACGAGGGCGGCTTCGCGCCCAATCTCGGCTCCAACGAAGAGGCCATGGAAGTGTTGATGAAGGCCATCAAAGCCGCCGGATACAAAGCTGGAGAAGACATCTTCATCGCCTTGGACGCCGCGGCGAGCGAGTTCTTCGAAAACGGCAATTATCTGCTGGCGGCCGAAAAGAAGCCGAAGAAGAGCTCAAAGGAGCTCATTCAGTATTACGAATCCCTGGCCAAACGGTATCCATTGATTTCTCTCGAGGACGGAATGGCAGAGGGTGACTGGGACGGCTGGGCGGCGCTCACCAAGAAACTGGGCGACAAGATCCAGATCGTGGGTGACGATGTGTTCGTCACCAACACGAAGATTCTTGCGGAGGGAATCGCCAAGGGGGTGGCCAACTCCATTCTCATCAAGCTGAATCAAATCGGGACCGTGACGGAAACCATCGAGGCCGTCAACATGGCGCACCGGGCAGGCTACACCGCCGTGATCTCGCACCGATCCGGAGAAACCGAAGACACCTTCATTGCCGACCTCGCCGTGGCGACCAACGCGGGCCAGATCAAGACCGGATCTCTCTCCCGGACGGACCGCGTTGCCAAGTACAATCAGCTCTTGCGGATCGAGGAGGAGCTCGGAAGCGCCGCCCGCTATGCCGGCTTGGGGGCTTTCCGTTAGGACCGCGATGCGAGGCCGCCGGTTTTCCGTGGAAACCCCGATGAACGAGAGTCCCCATTCAGCAGCACGAGGGCGCCGGCCGGATCGTGCCTTGGGAACTTGCCCTTGACAATACGGGGGGAATTCAATATGTAGAAGGCACTTTCCAACGAGGCGGCATACCCAAGTGGTAAGGGAGCGGTCTGCAAAACCGTTATTCACCAGTTCGAGTCTGGTTGCCGCCTCCAGGCGATTTCAGGGCTTGGTCCGCGAGGGCTGGGCCCTTTTCTTTTGCGGCGGCTTGTCCAGGGCAATCGCATGAAATTTAGGCGAGCTTTAGCAGGTGGAGCAGGTAGTTGT
>CAZGQL010000118.1:5385-13941 GCA_964527905.1 uncultured Syntrophobacteraceae bacterium | reverse complement strand
CGGAAAGCTGGCCCGGGTATTTCCTGGCCTGGTCGGCGATGTGCACCTTTTCGAGAAAATACATGGCGGTCTGCTCGGCTTCGGCCTTGGGGACCTTGCGCACCCAGATGGGCCCGAGCGTGAGGTTTTCCAAGATGGACAGGTGCGGGAACAGGTTGAAATGCTGGAACACCATTCCAACCTCCGCACGGATTTTTTCAATGTTCTTGATGTCGTTGGTGAGTTCGATGTTGTCCACGACAGTCTTGCCCCGCTGGTGCTCCTCGAGCCGGTTGATGCAGCGGATCAGCGTGGATTTCCCGGACCCCGAGGGGCCGCAGATGACAATTCGCTCGCCCCGGGCCACGTCAAGATGGATGTCCTTGAGGACATGGAAGTCCCCGAACCACTTGTGCAGGCCGGCGATATGGATGATCGTCTGGGTGTCGGGCCTGATTTCGGTTGAATCACTCATCACAGGATACATCTTCCTTCTGAAGTCATGCCGGTTTATCGATCCAGCGCCCGGGGAGGCACGCGCGCCTCACCTCGCCAGCACCTTCTCGAGGCGCCTGCTGAAGTTGGCCATGGAGAAACACCCGAGGAAGTACAGGATCGCAATGAACAGAAACGCCTCCGTACTGAAGCCCATCCATTCGGGATTGGACAGGGTCACCTGCGTCGTCTTGAGCAGGTCGAACAGCCCGATGATCACCACCAGCGAGGTGTCCTTGAAGGCCGAGATCAGGATGCTCACCGTCGGGGGTATGACGATCTTCAGGGCCTGGGGCAGGATGATCAGCCGCATCTTTTGGTAGTAGTCCAGCCCCAGGGATTCAGCGGCTTCGTACTGCCCCCGGGGAATGGCCTGGAGTCCGCCGCGCACGACTTCGGCGATGTAGGCCGCGGTGAACAGGATGATGGCCGCCTGGGCCCGCAGGATCTTATTGACCGTGATCCCTTCCGGCAAAAAGAGTGGAAACATGACCGAGGCCATGAACAGCATGCTGATGAGAGGGACTCCCCGGATCAGCTCGATGTAGAGCACGCTCATGATGCGGATGGCCGGGAGCTTCGAGCGGCGACCGAGGGCCAGGATCACCCCGAGCGGGTAAGCCGCGGTCAGACCGAACAGGGAGAGCAGGAGAGTCAAGGAAATCCCGCTCCATTTACCCGGCTCCACCGGCTCAAGCCCCAGGACCCCTCCAGGCATGAGGACCCCCATGGCCACCAGGCTGACCCCCCAGGTGACGGCCAGCCCTCTGCTCCACCGCTTCGGGTTGCTGGAGTAAAGGAACAGCCCGACGATCAACAGGGCGCAGCACAGGGGACGCCACTGCTGGTCGTAGGGATAGAACCCGAAGAGGATGAACCGTACGTTTCGGGTCACGACGGACCAGCAGGCGCCGGATACCGCCTTGCATTCGGTTCCCGTGGACGACCAGAGGCTGTCCACGAACGCCCACCGGAAAAGGGCCGGGACCACTTTGGCCAGAAAAAGCAGCACCACGATGGTAAGAACCGAATTGAGGGGACTGTTGAACAGGTTCTTGCGCACCCATCCCAGGATGCCGACACTGGTGACCGGCGGGCGGATGTCGACGGTGCTCGAGGGCTGCGAGGAAGTGCTCATGCTTTATCGCTCTACCAGAGCCATTTTTTTATTATACCAGTTCATGAACGCCGAAGTCAGGAGGCTGAACACGAGATAAACCGCCATGATCAGCGCCACCCCCTCGATGGCCTGGCCCGTCTGGTTGATGGTCGTGTTCGCCACGGCCACGAAATCGGGGTATCCGATGGCGATGGCCAGGGAGCTGTTCTTGGTGAGATTCAGCAGTTGGCTCGTGAGCGGCGGAATGATCACGCGGAGGGCCTGGGGGAGGATGATCAGGGTCAGGACCAGATTGGGCTTCAGACCGAGGCTCATGGCGGCCTCCGTCTGTCCTTTTGAAATCGCTTGAATGCCCGCCCGCACGATTTCCGCTACGAAGGCCGACGTGTACAGCACCAGTCCGAGCAGCAGAGCGCCGAATTCAGGGCTGATGTTGAGACCTCCCTGGAAATTGAATCCCTGGAGTCGGGGGATCTCCAGTTCCGTCGGCGCCCCCCCGGCGAGCCACGCCAAAAAAGGCAGCCCCAGCATCAGACCCGTCGACACCGACCACGCCGGGAAGGTCTGCCCGGTCCGTTCCTGGCGCTTTCGGGCCCATCGCCTGAGGAGGAAGCCCCCTGCGAGGGCGACCAGCAGCGCGATGCCCATGGTGGCATGGGCCGGATGAGGCACCGGGATCGGAAAGTAGAAGCCCCGGTTGTTGAAGAAAATGCTTCCCGCGATTTCAATGGACTCCCGGGGGTAGGGCAGCACCTCATGGAAGATGGAATACCAGAAAAACAGCTGAAGAAGGACGGGGATGTTTTGCAACACTTCGATGTAGGTCGCGGCAAGCCGCGAAACCAGCCAGTTGGTCGAAAGCCTGGCCACCCCCACGAGAATCCCCAGCAGGACCGTCAGTAGGTTCCCGATGAACGCCACCTTTAGGGTGTTCAGTACGCCGACCAGGAGGGCCCTGGCATACGTGTCCGCGGCCGAGTAGCTGATGAGGGGCTCTCCGATTTCGAAGCCCGCCTCCCGCTCGAGGAAGCTGAACCCGGTGGCGATGGACTGCTTTTGGAGGTTGGCCTGAGTGTTGGAAAAGACCCAATAGCCGGCCATCAGCACCACAGCCAAGGCCGCGGCCTGATAAACCATTCCCCTCTTGGCCGGGTCATGCCAGAAAGGCACCCGTCCGGGCTCTTCCACCACTTCAGGTTGTGATGCATTCACCAATGACGCCAGTCCCTTCCCCAAACGACGCACGACGGACACTGAACAGTCGAAGAGGCTTTAACAAAACCCTCCACCTCCATCACCCCCGAAAAGGTGGAGGGGCAGAAGTCATCGAAAAAACGGGACTCCTGACTGCGCGAGAATGGCGGTGGCAGGGTTCACGCAAGCGTTGCAGCAACCTTCGAAGCCAGACGCATCCCCCGCGGCCTCCATCCCCAAACGCATTCACGATACAATTGCCGAAGCCCTGAAACGCGGGCTCGACCCGCCTTCACATCGCCGGCCAGGCATTCGCGGTAGGGGCGGGGATTGATCCCCGCCCGTCGCGTACGCCTTCCGTCAGGCCCCATGCTCACGGCGACTGATCGTCCATCACAGGATGGCAGGCGGGAGAATCCCCACCCGATCGACGCCGTTCGGGCGAGGAATCATTTGAAAGGCGGAGCGTACATCAGCCCGCCGTCCTTCCACTGGGCGTTGAGTCCTCTCTTAAGCCCGAGCTTGGTCTTCTCGCCCACGTTGCGCTCGAAGACCTCACCATAGTTGCCCACCATCTTCACGATGTTATAAGCCCACTTCTCATCCAGACCCAAGGCCTTGCCATTGCCCGGAGTCACCCCCAGGAACCGCTGGATGTTGGGGTCCGTGCTCTTGAGCATTTCATCCACGTTCTTGGAATCGATGCCCATGTCCTCCGCCGCGACCATGGCCAGGACGCAGAAATCGACGATGTCGCGCCACTGGTCATCCCCGTGACGCACCACCGGGCACAAGGGCTCCTTCGAAATGATTTCGGGCAGGATCACATAGTCTTCGGGATTCGGGGCGACGGCGCGAATCCCCGCCAGCTGGGAGGCGTCCGAGGTCAGCACGTCACAGCGCCCCCCAAAGAACGCCTGGTTGAGCTCCGTGTTCTGCTCGATGACCACGGGCTTCATGGTCATCTTGTTGGCGCGGAAATAGTCGGCCACGTTCTGCTCCGTGGTGGTCCCCGGAAGCACGCACACACTGGCGCCGCTCAGTTCTTTGGCGCTCTTGATGTTGAGCTTCTTGGGAATCAGGAAGCCCTGGCCGTCGTAGTAGTTGGCGGAGACGAAATTGAGCCCCAGGTCGGTTTCCCGCGTGAGCGTGCGCGTGGCGTTGCGGCACAGGATATCCACCTCTTTGGACTGCAGGGCCGTGAAGCGGGTTTGTGTGGTCAAGGTGACGTACTTCACTTTGTCCGGGTCTCCAAAAATCGCTGCGGCAACCGCCCGCGCGGTGTCCACGTCGAGCCCCCTCCACACCCCCTTCTCATCGGGCATGCCGAATCCAAACAGGGCCCCGTTCACACCCACCGACAGCGTCCCCCGGGCCTTCACGGCATCCAGGGTCTCTCCAGCCCCAGCCATGACCGGGACCAGCAACAAACCGACCACCCACGCAAACATGGCGATTCTGCGCAATTGCTTCATTTCTTGGCTCCTCCCCTGCAACGGACGGTTCCGGTCCAGAGCATGAGGCCTGCCCTCATGCCCCGGGCAACTTCCCATCAACCACGGCAAGACGATCCGATGCCGCTCGAGTTTCGGTGCGGGATTTAGAACGCGTGGACACCCGGTCCGGATCGACCAAGCGTTCCGGTCCGGGAAGGTGTCACAAGAATCTATAGGACATCTCGAGCCAGGATGCAAACGGTGTCTTGGGATCCTCGCGTGAAGCTCACAAAACCGTCACGATTTCACGACGAAATCCACGGGACCGAAGATAGGGAAATCAGTCACATGAAACGATGGGGGTTAGAAAAGACATGCAAGGATCGTGGTGAGGGGGCATCTGTCCGGTCGGCTTCGGATCACGGCACGGCAATCGGTGTGGGATCAGGCCCCCACAGGGGGCGTCGGGTTCGATCCTTTCCTACCCGGGGAAGAGACCGGTGCATTTGGAAAAGGCCGGGCGGCCACGAATCCTGGCGGGCAATCCGGCGTTCGCGCTCGATCATGCACCGGCTTGAGTGAGCCTTTCCACCGCGTCAACCCAGCTCCGCATGGGCGAGGCGTTGTAGGCTTCCTCATGAAGGACGGCGAATCCCAAGGCGCGGCATCGGATGCCATCCTCGAGCCACTCCAGAGGGTCCATTTCTACGTGCGCATAGTCCGAACAGTGCTCGCAGGTGAATCCTTTCCAGCTCTCCCGGATCGCGACGTCGAGGCACGCGCCGTAATGGACGCACATGACTTTTCGGTTCAATCCGTTGTCCGATGGTCTTGGGTTCATCGGTAAGGCCCTCCTTGCTGAGGGTTCGCCGGCAGGAGGGGGACGGATCCCCTTCTTGTGCCGGGTCGGTGGCGTTGTCCAGCCCGGTCAAGTCGCCTCGACGCTCTTTCCCATGTCGTGCTGGACCGGAATCCGTCGTCGAGCGTCCATTCGGTCCCCTTCCGCACGGCGTTGAAGAATAACTGCCTTCACTGAGGCACTAGTTGTTCGTCGATTCGGACACTGAAAGATTTCTCGAATTCCAATTGTGGATAGGGTCCTTTTGCGCATCCTTCTGTCATATGGATAAAAGATTCACCAATTACCTTATATTGATCATCGAGAAAGCAACAAATCATATTTCTTAGATGAACATAGCTATCTAATGGAATATTAGAAAACTGAATTGCCATTCCGTTGGATTCGTGTCTTATGACAATACCAAATAAATTAATCCATAATTGAGATGAATCGGTCGAGAAAGATATGCGTACTTGCACTTCTTTCCCTAAATCAAATTTCTGATTGGATTTCAACCGGATTCCATTGATGCTCAGATCTTGGACTTCGCCGTTGATTTCGATAAATCGACTCTTCACGACCGCTGCGGATCGCACCTGAACCCTGGTAAAATGCCGCCTATCCATGCTTGCGAGCCCCTGCTGCATTGAGATCTACTCTTGCTGGTTGTTGGTAATGTCTGCTTGTCGGGGTGAAGAGGATCATCCCTGGGGACGCCTCGCACCCGTGATCACCCGGGTACGTCAAGGCTCTGCTGGGTGACTGTAATGAATACTCGACAGGATGATGGAGGTTCTTGAGTGGAGAATTTGGTCGACGGCGTCGGTGGGCGGCGTGTGGGGGAGCCGGTGGTCTCGTTCGTCGGGTGCGCGAGGACGTGCCCGTTTCTCAGCCCCGGCGTGGGGGAGCGGGTTTCAAGCGGCGTTTGCGTTCCACGCCGGGGGGGCGTTGGCCCAGCCGGGACCGTGCCGCGTGGAGTCTCATCCGCCGAGATGTGCTTGATTCTCCCTGTTAACCTTGGTACGGTTCCACTCGGATCAAGCGCATCGGCGTCAGCGGGGCGGCGGGAGTTGGTTTGAGGCGATTCCTAGGAGAAAGGCGGCGGACATGCAGGCATCCTACGATGTGGCCGTGGTTGGGGCTGGGATTGTGGGGCTCGCGACGGGAATGCGGTTGCTGAGCCACCGACCGGGGCTGCGCGTGGTCGTTTTGGAAAAGGAACCGGCCGTTGCGGGTCACCAGACGGGTCACAACAGCGGGGTGATCCACTCGGGGATCTACTACCGACCGGGGTCCCTCAAGGCGCAGTTGTGTGTGACGGGAGCGGAAAAGCTGGTGGCGTTCTGCGAGCGGCGTGGGGTGCCTTACGAGCGCTGTGGCAAGGTGGTGGTGGCGACGCGCGAGGAGGAGATCGCTCCGCTTCGGGAGCTCCACCGCCGCGGAACGGCCAATGGCGTTCCTGGAATGAGGCTTCTCGGCCCCGAGGAGGTTCGAGAACTGGAACCCCATGTCTCCTGTGTCCTTGCCATGGCCGTGCCGACGACGGGAATTGTGGATTTCCGAGTCGTGGCACAGGCGTACCGCGATGCGTTCGAAGAGCTCGGTGGCGAGGTGCTTCTCGGGCAGATCTTGGTTGGGGTGCGGAGGAGCTCGGGGGGATTGCGACTGGAGCTGGGGGAGGGGGGGCGTTCGCGGCAAGCGGCTGCTCGGACCTCCAACGATGCCATCGAAACACGGGGTTTGATCAACTGTGCCGGGCTCCATTCGGACCGCGTGGCGCGGCTTTGTGGTGTGGAGCCGGGCTGCCGGATCGTCCCGTTTCGAGGGGAGTACTACCAGATCCGGCCAAGCCGCTCGGAACTCGTGCGCAACCTCATCTACCCGGTTCCCGATCCTCGGTTTCCGTTTCTCGGGGTCCACTTCACCCGGATGATCGACGGCAAGGTCGAGGCCGGCCCCAATGCAGTGCTGGCCTATGCTCGCGAAGGCTACACGAAATCCACCATATCCATTCCAGATCTGGCCGAAACGCTTGGATATCCTGGATTTTGGCGTCTGGCTCTCAAGTACTGGAAACCGGGATTCCACGAGATCGCACGGTCCTACTCCAAACAGTTGTTTGTCCGGGCCCTCCAGCGCCTCATCCCCGACATCACCCCGGATGATCTCCTCCCGGGCGGCGCCGGAGTCCGTGCCCAGGCTCTCGCGGCAGACGGTCGCCTCCTGGATGATTTTCATATCCTCCGGAACGACCGGACCGTACACGTGCTCAACGCCCCATCGCCGGCGGCGACCTCATCGTTGGCCATCGCCGATCATGTCCTGCAGGCGGCGGCGCACCTCGTTCCCGAGCGATAAGGGGGGTCGGGGGAGCCCGCGTCCATGGCCCTACAGCTGAACGATCTCAAGGAATCCAACGAATTTCTCAATGCTCTGATCGACAACATCAACGCCGCGGTGCTGATTGTTGACCGGTCCATGCGCATCGAACAGTTCAACCGTTCTCTCCAGATGCTCTTCGACAGGCCCGACGAAAGCCTTTCCGGGGAACGATGCGGCAATGCGCTCGGTTGTGTGTTCGCCGTTGATGAAAACGTGCAGTGCGGCGGTTCATCCCGATGTCATGAGTGCGTGCTGCGTCGATCCATCCTAGCCGCGTTCACCGAGAAAGTCCCTCGGCACAAACAGAAGCTCGTGCGCGACTTTTACATCCATGGCGAACGAGTCACCAAGCATTTCGAATACACCACAAGCTACATCGTCTTCCACGGGCAGGAGATGATCCTCGTCATCGTGGACGACGTGACGGAAAGCGAGATCCAAAAGCTTGAACTCATCGAGAAACAGAGGCGAATCGACGAGGATCTCAAGGCGGCGGCGGGGATTCAGCTGAGCCTTCTTCCTCAACGGCTGCCGGCCGTGGCATCTCTCGAAATCGCCTGGAGGTTCCTTCCCTGCCAGCTCATCGGCGGAGACATCTTCAACGTCTTCAGTGTCGGAGACCGACATCTGGGGGCTTACATGCTGGATGTGAGTGGCCACGGGGTGCCATCCTCCCTGGTGGCCGTGTCCGTGTCCCAGGCGTTGCAGCCGTCTCAACCTTTCAATCACATCCCGTCTCCGGGAGAGGTCTGTTCCGCCCTGGATCGTGATTATCCATTCGAACGGTTCAACAACTTCTTCACCATCGCCTACCTCGTTCTGGATCACCGAAAGGGAACCTGCGCCTACACCAACGCCGGTCATCCGCCCCCGGTTCTATTGCGTCATGACGGAGGGATCGAGCTTCTTGCCGAGGGCGGGCCGGTCATCGGTCTCGGGGGCGTCGCTCCGTTTGAGGAAGGCACCGTGGCGCTGCACCCGGGGGACCGCATTTTGCTCTACACCGATGGCTTTACGGAGCATCATGATCCACAAGGGGCTTTCTATGGGGCCCGGCGGCTTCATGGAAAGCTGAGTGAGCTTCGGGCCGTGCCGCTGGAGACCATGAT
>CAZGQL010000118.1:0-5373 GCA_964527905.1 uncultured Syntrophobacteraceae bacterium | reverse complement strand
GGAGCTCGTGAATGACGTGATGGATTTCGGCGGGAGGGCTGAGCTCAAAGACGACGTCAGTCTGCTCGGGATCGAGTACAAAGGGTGAGGACCAGGGGGCGTGCCTATCCCCATCGGGTCGAAACGTGGTCTCGGCGTTCGAAAACCAGCGGAAAAAGCCCCGTGAGCGAGTTGGCGGATGGCCGCCGCGTGCAATCCAGCGGGAGACGGCAAAGTGCTATTCCTTGAGGCCGATGTGCTCCTGTGCTATGTAGGGAGCACCATTCTTGAGAAGCTTTCCAGAACGCTGATTGGTCAGGCCGAGCCACCAGCAGCGCCTCATCGTGCGCATCAGTCCATGCCCGGGGCATGCGGCTGTTTTTCGTCGCATCCACCTCAAACCCACGATTCCGACAGCTCAGGGGGAGAGGAGATGAGGCATCCGGTCTGCGAAATCACTGAAATCAGGGACGCTTGAGAGCACGCGGTCCCATCTTTCCCGATGCGCTTCTTGAAGTGGGAGAGCCCGATCATATGGACCAGCTCGTGTGCGGGGATCGATTTCACGACACCATCGAGAATTGGGTCAGAGAATGATCTGATCCTGGCTATGGGTACTTGAATATTCGCGGGTTTTGTTGATTTGAAAGAAGTCCTGTCCCCGAACCGTTACCGTTGTGTCATGGAGGTTCCGATGGCCTACCGTCAAGTCTGGCTCGTGTTTGTGTTGTGTGCCGCCCTGCTGGGCGGGTGCGGGGGAGGGATCGAGGATCGCGAAGGGAACAAGGTCAAGGTCGGGGAAACCTATCTCATGACCAAGAAAGGCCTCGAGCTGGTGCCGCGGTTTAGGGACAAGGCGGGCAATCCCCTGGAGGTCGGCAGGCAATACGTCATGACGGCCGGCGGGCTTGAACCGGTACCGCACCTGAGGGACAAGACCGGTAAGAAGCTTGATCTCGGCAACGATTACGTGATGACGGAAGAAGGGCTCCGGCTGGTTCAAGCGCGTGCCATCAGGGGCGTGGTTCAAGACGGGGCCGGGAAAGCGCTCCAGGGGGTGACTGTGCAGATCGCGGGTTCGGAGCACAAGGCATCCACAGGCGCGAATGGGGCTTTTTCTCTGCCCTTCGTTGAGGGCTACCTGACGCTTGCGCTCGATGTCCCGGACCTGCCCAAATGGTGCAAGATCGAAAAGATCCAAACTGGCATGCTGAGCCGTGAGGCGCAGCCGACCGGTTGGGATGCGGGCGCCATCCAGGTGCCCTGCGTGCTGAAAGAGACCAAGGGGACAAGGCGGCTTGGGCCGGTCCGGATGGACGCTTCGTTGACAATGGGGATGGGACGGTTACGGACACGAAGCACGGCCTGATGTGGGAAACCGAAGTCCGCGAGCACGGCATTTCCTGGTCCAGGGGCGCGGCCTATTGCCAAAGTCTCAGCTTGGGTGGCTACGGGGATTGGCGGCTTCCGACCCCGGCCGAGCTTGCGACCATCACCCAGGACGGGAGCGCCTGTGGTTGGTATGGCACGCCGGTCATCCGTGGGGCTCTGTCCGTGTGGACCTCTGAGCAGCCGGACCCCGCTTCGGCCCTGTCGGTCAATCTGTGCTCGGGGTCAGCACGAAAGAACGCCATCGGTGAGGAAGGGCCTGGCGTGGGTGCGAGTGTTCTCGCGGTGCGCAGTCTCAAACCCTGACGATGCGGGATGGGCGGTAAGCCCCCGCGAGGGGCTCATCGCCCATACCCGGGCCATTCAAATCGAGTGGCTTTCCGTTTACGGTTCCTTCCACTTGCTTGATTCCACTGGTTCAAGGCCATCTCGTCTCCACACGGTGTTCCCGTCCGTGGATGGTGCATTCAATGTCGCACCACGAAACAGGGCAGCCAGCCTTGCTGGTGCTATCCCCGCATGCTTTTGTCGGCAATCCAGGCGCTTGAACGCCTGTGGAGTCCTGCCGAGGTTTGCCCCCGCAAGTAAGAGATGGGGAACACGCGGGACCAGCGATGCATTCGGGACCCCATTGGGGCGGCGGTGCACTCAGTGACCGAGCAGGTGGCCCAGGGCGTCAACGGTTTCAAGGGCCATCCGCCCGTGCTGCTCGTCCGTCAGTTGATCCGGGTCGTCGAGGCGTGCCAGGGCGATCAGATGGACTTTCAATCGATCGAGCAGCGCTAAGGTCTGAGGGTTCATCCGGACGTGTGGGAGGCCTTCCAGGTCAAGGAAGCAACGATTCAGCTGCCGATAGACCAGGGGCCTTTCCTCCTCGGGGGTTTGAAGCATCGATTCCGCAAGCGTCCTGATCTCTCCGATGGTCTGGCTTGCATCTATGACTGGTGCGGTCTCACCCATTTGCCCTCCACATCCGTTTTGGTGTCACCCGCTTCAGTCGGGCCGGTGGGGCGCCGGCGCGGCTCACGCGCCTCTCGAGGCCCTTGTGGTTTATACTTTCAACGGCTAACTTGAATGGGCTTTCAAATCTCTTTCATTTTACGTCAGAACCGGTCGGCAAGAAACCTCTTATGTCAACGTCTTATGTCAACGCAGGCGCTCGTCATCCAACAGGAGGCGCTTCCCCATGAAGGTCATCACCCATCCGGATTTTCTCGAGGTTTACACCAGCGATCCCGCCGCGTCCCCGGGCAGGCTCGAAGCCATCTTGAAGGCCATCGGTGACCGGTATCCCATCGAAGAGGCCACGATCGCCGGCTGGGACGACATCGAGGCCGTTCACACCGCCAGGCATATCGAATCCGTCGATCGGCAGGGTCTTTACAAGATCGCCGCCTTGGCCGCCGGGGCCGCGATCGAGGCCGCAGTGAGCGGAATGGCCGCCCCTGCCTTCGCCCTGGTGCGGCCGCCCGGCCACCACGCCTCCTCGGACAGCTCATGGGGGTTCTGCTACTTCAACAACATGGCGATCGCCCTGGATCATTTGAAGCGTGCAGGGATCATCCGCACGGCTTACGTCCTGGACTTCGATCTGCACTACGGAGACGGCAACGTTTCCATCTTGAGGCAGAAAGGCTACGCCGCCCTCCACAATCCGGACGCGGAGCATCGGCTCACCTACCTGGATTCCGTCCGAAAGAACCTCGAGACGGCCCAGGCGGACGTCATCGGTGTATCGGCGGGGTTTGACAACCATCTGCTGGATTGGGGTGGTTTGCTGCACACCGAAGACTACGAGGCCATGGGGCGGATGGTTCGTGAAGCGGCGAGAAGACTGGGAGCCGGATGCTTCGCGATACTCGAGGGCGGATACAACCACCAGGTGTTGGGTGAGGCAGTTGCCGCTTTTCTAAAGGGTATGGACGAAGGTTGAGGACAACTCAGGAGAACAGGTCATGGAAACACGCTCGCAAGTCAAGGAGCCCAAGCTTTTGTATCCGGACGAGGCGGAAGCCTTCATGCGTCAGCGTCCCGAAGGGACTTACACGCTGCTCGATGTGCGCCAGCCCCTGGAATATGAAGAAGCACACCTGCCGGGGGCCCGGCTCATCCCGCTCCCCAAGCTGCTCGATTCCATCGGCGACTTGGATCCCTCCAAGCCCGTCGTGGCCTACTGCGCCGTGGGGGGACGCAGCCGAATGGCCGCGCAGTTGCTCCTCAACCAAGGATTCGCCGACGTGTACAACATCGTCGGGGGCATCCAGGCCTGGGACCAGCCGACGGCCTCCAGCCCGATCGGATTTCCCCTGCGCTTCATTCGGGGCGATGAGAGCCCGGAGGAGGTCCTGGGACTTGCCTACGGTATGGAGTTCGCCCTGCGGGAATTCCACGAGCGAATGAGGGACCAATCGTCCGACGCGGCCCTGCAAGAGCTTCTCTCGCACCTCATCAAGGCCGAAGACAGCCACATGAAGAGTCTCGAAAACCTCTTGCGCGAAGTTTCTCCCGGAGGAGTGCTTGAGGCGCCTTCCGCTCCGGGCGAAGCAAGGGGCGGAGTCATGGAGGGGGGAATCGACGTGGTCCGCTTCGTGGAAGAAAACGAGCCGTATTTGGGGACCCTGTCCGGATATCTGGACATCGCGATGATGATCGAAGCCCAGGCGCTGGATCTCTACCTGCGCATGGCGGCTGAGAGCCGAAACGAGCTGACTCGAAAGGTGCTCCTCAGGATCGGGGACGAGGAGAAGGGGCACCTGGCACTCCTGGGGCGCTATCGGGACGAAACGGGGACTGCGACCCTCAACGCTCCGCTGTGAGCGAGAACCGATCGGGGGACTTCACAGGAAGCCAAAATGCTCAACTCTTTGCTGCTCCGAGCCGATTGACTCAGGGACTGGCCGGCGGACGGGGATGGGCCGACGCCACGTCCGCCTTGAGTTTCACACGAGGACCTTTCCAAGCATCCGACCCCTTCGGCTCACTGTGAACCCCGGAGAGGAGAAACGCTCCCATGTCCGAGACTTTGGAACGAAGCGACCAAGAAATCGACCATCGCGACAGCGATCTGCTCTACAACAGCCTGGCGGAAATCCTGTCCGCACAGCGTCCCATCGAACAGCCGGAGGAGGCCTTTAACTGCGCCTCGACCCTGAGTGATGTGCTTCACTTCATGTCCATGGTGACCAGCAAGATGGAACTGACCAAAAAGGATCGCAACGCCATTGGGGAAATCCTCGGGGCGGTCGAGGTCGTGGCCTGGAAGCTCATGGAATGGGAAAAGCGCAACGTTGGACTGGGACAGCTCAACGGGGCCGAGATCAAGTACATGCGACGGGCTCCGAAAGCCAAGTCTTGACGATTGCGCCGACCGAGCGGGTCCCTCCCGCTGTCCTCCAAGGAGCCTTCCTGAAGGCGCTTTGGACAACCGGGGCCGCGGGCCCAAAGGTGACGCAAGAGGTCTCATAGAAGCATTGTTTTGACATTTCGGCAATCTGGCTGGATGCGGTCATCCACGAACGGGTGAACGGCCGACGCTTTCCGCGCCGTTGGAAGCGAGAGCCTTACAGGCCGACCCTTATCGATCATAACCCCCGGCTCCTCGGCGAAGGGATCCGGGGGTTATCATTGTGGGATAGACCACGGGCGCGACTGGACACCGCCCTTGCGGCAGGGTCTGTCCGGTCCTACCTGCGGTCGGTTTTCCTGGGCTGCTCGGCACGGTCTCCGAGGGGGATCAGCACGCCCTGGGTCACCCCAAAGCTCACGCACTTCTTGCGTGACGCCAGCAGAAAATCGGTCCGGTTCTTATGCCGTTTGGCCATCACGTCTTGGAACTCGACGAGGTGCTTTTCGCCGTTGATCACGAGGTGGAACTTGTCGCCGAACTTGTACTTTTTCGCGAGATCCGGGCTCAGCGCAATCACCCTGCCGTAGTGCTCCGGCTTGATCTTGAGCAGAGAAGCCGTTTCATTGGGCGTGCTGTCGGTCAGCGACGCAAGGTTGGTG
>CAZGQL010000117.1:12576-14036 GCA_964527905.1 uncultured Syntrophobacteraceae bacterium | reverse complement strand
GAGATGCCTTCCGGGAAGCGTATCTCGAAATCCGGACCCGGAGCGTGGTCGTGGCCACGGGGGCCGTCGAGCGACCGCTGCTCTTCGAAAACAACGACCTGCCCGGAATCATGCAGGGGAGCTGCGCGCACCAGCTGGTCCACACCTATGGGCTCAAGCCCGGCCGCCGGGCGGTGTTGAGCGGCGCCCACGACGGGATGCTGGAGCTGGCCTGCGACCTGGCGCGGGCCGGCGTGGAAGTGGCGGCCGTGGCCGATGCGCGCTCGCATGGCTACGATGCCTCCCTGGCGGCGCAGGTCCGGGACGCCGGCATTGCCTTTTACCCGGGCTGCGCGGCGGCCAAAGCCCATGGGTTTCGATCGGTCAGTGCGGTGACCCTCAAGCCGTTGGCTTCCGGGGCCGCGGCGATGAAACTGCCCGCGGACCTGCTGGTGGCGTCGGCGGGCGAGTCCCCGCTCTCGCAACTGCTTCATGTGGCAGGGGCCGTCATGGCCTACGACCCGGTCGGTGCACGTTTTCTGCCCGCTCGGATGCCCACCGGCGTGCATGCGGCGGGGCGCGTGCTCGGGCTTGCCGACGTCCATGCCATCGTGGCCCAGGGGCGTGTGGCCGAGCTCGAGGCGCTCGCCGACTGCGGTCTCGCGGTTTCCGAGGAATTGAAGGAAGCCCGTGAGGTCCTGGCGTCGCTTCCCGGGCCCGAGCCGGGTTTCAACCGGCTGAGACCCCATGGGGGGAATCGCAAGTGCTTTGTCTGCTTCGATGAGGACGTCACCGTCGATCAGGTGGCGGGTGCCATGGGAGAAGGCTACGACCAGGTGGAGCTCGTGAAACGCTACACCACCGTGGGGACGGGGCCGTCCCAGAGCGCTCTCTCGGGCGTGAACCTGCCCCTGCTGGTGGCGGAAATCAAGGGACTGCCCCCGGGGGAGGTCCCGCCGACCACCGTCCGGCCGCCGGTGGTGCCGACGAGTCTGGCCGCCCTCGCCGGACGGCGGCATGCCTCGACCAAGCGCACGCCCCTGCATGAGGGTCAGAAGGCCCTTGGCGGGACCCTCAAGCTAGCGGGCGTCTGGGAGCGGGCCCGATACTTCGGGGACGAAACGGCCCGGGCGGAAATCGAGCGGGTCCGCAACGGGGTCGGTTTCATCGACGTGTCGACCCTCGGCAAATTTAAGTTGTTCGGACCCGATGCGCTGAAGCTTCTCGACCGGGTGTATGTCGGAAAGATGAGCACCGTCACCGAAGGGCGTTTGAAATATTCGGCCATGTGCAACGAGCAGGGGATCATCATCGACGACGGCGTGGTGACGAAGCTTTGCGAGGACACCTACTACTTCACCACGAGCAGCCTCCGCGCGGGCAACACGGGCGAATGGCTGTCGTTTCACAGCAAGGAGGAAAACTGGCAAGCCTACCTGGTGAACCTGACGGACGCTTTGGCCGCCATCAACCTGGCGGGT
>CAZGQL010000117.1:0-12529 GCA_964527905.1 uncultured Syntrophobacteraceae bacterium | reverse complement strand
GAAGCTGACGGACGCGGATTGCAGCAACGCGGCGCTGCCGTACATGGGCTTTCGGCGGATGAGGCTGTGCGGCGCGGTGGAAGCGTACGTCATGCGGGTGGGGTTCGTGGGAGAGCTGTCCTACGAGATCCACGTCCCGGCATCTTACGGTGCTGCGTTGCAGGAGGCGATCCTGGAGGCCGGGAAGGAATTCGGGATCGGTCCCTTCGGGCTCGAGGCGCAGTCGGTGCTTCGGCTGGAAAAGGGGCACGTCATCCTCGGAACGGACACGGACAACCATTCGACCCTGCACGACATCGGCCTCGGCTGGGCCTGGGACCGGTCGAAGACGGAGGCGAAAACGGTCGGCGTCCCGGCGCTTCGCTTCACAGAGCACCAGGCGCACCGCCAGAAGCTGGTGGGGTTTGTCATGGAAAACCCCTCGGAAACCCCTTCGGACGGCTCCATCGTCGTGGCCGGAGGGACCGTGAAGGGGCGGGTGACGTCCTCGCGCTACAGTTCCACTCTGGGCCAGTCCATCGGGCTCGCCCTGGTCGACCCGGACCTCGCCGCGCTGGGAGGCCCGTTGGATTTCTACACGGACAAGAAGCTCCCCGCAAAGGGAACCCCCGAGATCCGGACGGTGCGGGGGACCATCGTCCGCACGCCCTTCTACGATCCCGAGGGCGCGCGGCTCCGGTGCTGATTGAGAGCCCCAAAAGGCATGCCGAAACTGGAACGGGAAGGATGATTCGATGTTGAAGCGACAATCACCGATTGCGATGGGCCTGGTGCCGGAGCGGATTGTGGAAAAGGACGGTTGGGTGATCGCCCTGAGCTACGCGGGCGAAATGAAGCACAACGCCTGCTTCGTGACGGACCTGAGCCATGTTCCCAAGTGGACCCTGCAGGGTCTCGGTCTCGATGCCCTGCGGCCGGCCGGTTTGGAAATGCCTGCAAAGCCGCGGGCGGCCGTCGTATCCGACGGAGCATTCCTGGCTCGCTTGAGCCCCTCGGAGGCGCGTCTCCTGGTGCTGGGAGCGGAGACTCCGTCGTTGAACGGGGAGGGGTTCACGGACGTCACGGAGGCCCATGCCACCCTTGCCGTCGTCGGGCCGGCCTGTTATGCGCTGCTGAGCAAACTGAGCAAGGTGGATCTTGCCCGAGACCCGGTTCCGTCCGCAGCCCTGGCTCCGGTGGAAGACGTGACCTGTCTGATCGCCCAATTGCTGGGCCGGGGGGATGTGCCGGGGTTGGTGATCAGCTGCGCCCGCGGGTATGGTCACTTCCTGCTGGATGTAGTGCTCGACGCAGGGCGCGAATACGGGATTCAGCCGGCCGGCTGGGAGCGCTTTGAGGCCTGGCTGCCTTCATGAGTCCTTTGTCGGGGCGGAGCCCCAACCTACCGGCGCATGCGGGGGCGGGGGCGGGAACCCCCGCTCCGGCGGCGGCTTCCCGTCTGTGGGGGGCGGCCGTGGGAGCGCATGCGGAAAGTGGTCCGTGGATCATGGTTCATGAGGCGATCATCGATCTGTTGGAGGCAAGCGGCGTGCCCTTTGAGGTCCATGAGCACCCGCCGGTGGTGTCCATCGAGGAGGCCGAGCTGTGGGCGCCGCATCTCGTCGAGGACCTGTTGAAAACCATTGTCTTCCGGGTCAAGGACGCCGTCTGGGTGCTTGCGGCCGTGCGGTGCCACGACCGGATCGACTATCGCCGGCTGGCGGAGGCCCTGGGTGTCAATCGGAAGCAGATTCGAAGCCTCTCCCCCCAGGAGGTGGAAGAGCAGCTCGGCTTCGAAGTCGGCGGCGTGGGGCCGATTCCAATCCGCGCCGATGTCCGGGTGATCTTCGATGCCCAGTTGAAGGCAACCGGACGGGTGCGCTTCGGCAGCGGCAAGAACACCCGGACGATCGAAATGCAGTTCAGCGACTTGCTCAAGGTCTCCCGTGGGGCGCTCTTCCCGATCTCCCGCGTGTGATCTTGGGGCCCTCCCTCCTCCGTTCAGGGGATCTTGAAGACTCCCTCGAAACCTGGATCGATTTCCAGCATACGACCATTCGGATTCGATCGACTGGGCTCCGTCGGAAAACGACGCTTGATGCCTGGGCTGGTTGGGTTATGGTAGAAGGTGATGGCTCCAGGCCACACACGTTGGGGCCACAAACCTACTTGGGGGGATCATCAGAGTGGACCCGGAGAAGACACTTGAGGGCGAGCCTCGACTCCCGGAGTATCTGAAGCCTTTTTTCTGGGATGTGGCCTTCGAGGAGGTTTCGGTTAGCCGTTCGGCGCACTTCGTCACGAGCCGCCTGATGGAGCACGGCGATGAGGAGGCCTGCCGTTTTCTCATGCGAGCGTTCAGCCGCGACGAGCTGAGGGCGACTGTTTTCACGAGCCGTTACCTTTCGAGACGATCCCGGAAATTCTGGGCGATCCTTCTCGACGTGGAGGTGGAATCATGCACCGCGAGGCAATACCCGACGCCGTATGGACCGTGCTCCTGGGATTGACCGGACTGCAGTCCCTGCGGACCGCGTACCTGGCGGGAGGCACGGGTCTGCCCCTTCAGCTGGGTCACAGGGTCTCGTTCGATCTTGATTTCTTTCTCCCGGTCAGTATCGATGACGCGGATGTGCTCACCGAGATCTCCACCTTCAGCAAGTCTGTCACGGTGATGAGTCAAACACTCGGACATTGTGAGGTCATGATCGACGGTGTCAAAGTGGACTTCATCCGCGAGAGGATGCCTCTTCAGCATTCCGTTCAAACGCTGCTCCTTGGACGGACGACCTTGAACGTCGCCCATCCCGCTGATATTGGTCATATGAAGCTGATGGCCATCGCCAGCCGGGGCAGTCGAAAAGACTTCATCGACCTTTACTGCCTCAGCCTGAAGGTAATTTCGCTGGAGGACCTGCTCCGCCAGGTGACTGAGAGGCAGAATGGCCTTCGTTTCAATAGCTTGCTGTTCTTCAAGGGCCTAATTGACTTCGACGAAGCCGAACTGGATGTACCTCCGGTTCTCCTCTGGGAAATCAGCTGGAGCCAGGTCAAGGAGGAGCTGACCCGGGTGGTCAGGAGCCTTGCGGAAGGATGGAGCTCCCAGCGACTCGCGGGTAACACTTGTGGTGCGGCATTTCATTCGTCGGTCTCAGAGGGAATGTGGTTCACGCCTGCCGCTGATGGGGCTACCTTGCCCTTATCGCACGCTCGCGGCGTGCCAGACCTGCCATTGTCCTGTGCGGCCTTGGCGGCGCTTTCAGGTGTCGGTCAGGTGGAGCGGGGCTGATTCATGGAACGAAAACAGGAGCGAGTAGTGGTTTCGTCGATGAAAGAAGATGGCGTCCCGACGACGAATGAACCGGGTGATCTCAAGATCAAATCGAAAATCTGGATTGAGGACGCGAGCGGGAAGGTGGTCTTCGGTGCCGGGCGCCTCGTGATTCTTCTTGCCGTCCAGCGCCACGGATCCCTGCACGCGGCGGCCAAGGAGCTCGGCATGAGCTACCGGGCCGTCTGGGGAAAGCTCAAAGCCACGGAGGAGCGTTTGGGACAACCACTCGTCGCCAAACGCGTTGGCGGCTCGCGAGGGGGCGGCTCCGTGCTCACCCCCTTCGCCGAGACCCTTATCGAGCGCTTCCAGCAGTTGGATGCCCTCACCCGGGCGACAGCCGAGACGCTCTTTCAGGGAGTTTTCGTCCAACCAATGGCTCAGAGGGGGATCCATCGCGAGCAATAATCGTGAGGAAGAAAAGAAGCGCTCTAGCTTTCTTGACATCGAAACAGGGTTATGTCAGACAAGATACCGTCAGCTTCAGGGTCATACCCATCCCCAGGAAATCGGGCCTTTGGGCCCGATTTCCATTTTTCGGGTATGAGCCATTGCGCGGCCTTGCCTTATGCACCTCGGTGAAGCGGTCTATGCCTCCCAGGGAGCCCAGCCGCTCCATTTGAGGGCTTCCTCCCCGAAGACTTCTCGAACACTGCCGTCCCGGATGGGCTTTCCCTCATGGAGGACGATCACCCGATCCGCCAGGTGGGGGATCTCGCTGAAATCGTGGGTCACGAAAAAGGTCGTGGTGCGCGTTTCTCGAAGGAAGCCGCCGAGATCCTTGAGAAGCGCCTTGCGCGTTGGGTGATCGAGGGAGGAGAAGGGTTCATCGAGAAAGAGAATGTCCGGGCGCAAGGCAAACGCCCGGGCGAGGCTGGCTCGCTGGGCTTCGCCCCCCGACAGCCGCCGTGCCGCGCGTTTGGCGAGGTGCGCGGTGCCGAAGCGCTCGAGCCAATCACGCGCTCGCTCGGCGGCCTCCCGGCGACCGACACCGCGCAGTCGCAGCGGCCAAGTCACGTTGCGCTCCACGGAGAGATCCAGCAGGTGAGGCTCCTGAAACACCGTGGCCATGCGGCGGCGCAGCGCGATGCGGTTCCCGTTGTGTACCGGATCGTTGCCGATCCAGATGGAACCTTCGGTCGGGCGCTGCAGGAGGGCCAGGATCAGAAGAAGGCTGGATTTGCCGGCGCCGTTTGGGCCCACGAGCGCCAGGACCTCCCCCTGGGTCAGGGTCAGTTCCGGGACCGAGACGATCGTACGTCCCGACTGGTCCCAGCGGAGGTTCTCCGCGCGGAGCATCGCCGCCGTCATGCTGCTCTCCTGCCCTGCTGGAGGGCGCTCAGCACGGCCACGATGAGGAAGCTCAACATGAGCAGGATCAAGCTCAGGGCCGTGGCGAGCTCGAACTTCCCCTTGGACACTTCCAGGACCGTCGCCGTGGTCAGCACGCGCGTGTATCCCTTTACATTGCCGCCCACCATCATCGACGCCCCCACCTCGCTGACCACGCCCCCGAACCCGGCAATGACCGCGGCCAGGACTCCCAGTCGCGCTTCCCAGAGGAGCAGGGCGAGGTACTGGATGCGGGTCGTTCCCAGGGATAGCATCTGGAGACGGAGTTTTGGGCTGACGGCTTGGATGGCCGCGATGCAGAAGCCTGAGACGATGGGCGAGGCAATGACCGATTGGGCGATCACCATGGCGCTTGGCGTATAAAGGAGCTCCAGTGCTCCGAGGGGTCCGTAGCGGGTAAGGCACAGCCAGGTCCCGAGGCCCACCACCACCGGCGGCAGGCCCATGCCGAAATTGACCAGACTGACGAGGAAGGCCCGGCCGGGGAAGCGAGTCAGCGCCAGGACGGTTCCGATGGGAATCCCGATCACGACGCTGATCAGGGTTGCCGTGCAGGAAACCTGAATCGTCCGGAGGGTGATGTCCACCACATCGGGGTCAAGGGTCAGGATGAGATGGGCCGCTTCCCGGATGCCATCCAGAATGACGCTCACGGAACGACCTCGTCAAGCCGCGGCATCGCCCACATCTTCTTTCCGACATCCGGGAAGAACAGGGGGGAACCGTACTTGTCCTTGCCGAATTCGCCGATCATCTTCTGGGTTTCGGGCTCCACCATGAAGTCGACAAACGCTTTGGCGCCGGCTGCGTTGACTTTGCTGAACTTTTCGGGGCTCACCTGCATCACATGGTAGAGGTTGAGCAGGGCCGGATCCCCGTCGGAAATGATGTCGAGCTTCAGATTGGCCTTCTGGGCGAGGTAGGTCCCCCGGTCCGTTAGGGTATAGGCCTGCTTCTCGGAAGCCATGAGCAGCGTCGCTCCCATCCCCTGTCCCGATTCCTGGTACCATCTGGCTCCCTTGGGCGTCACGTCGCCCTTCTTCCAGAGGGAGAGCTCCTTCTTGTGCGTTCCCGAATCGTCGCCACGGGAAATGAACAGAGTCTCCTTGGCCGCGATGGCCTTCACGACCTCGGAAACCGGTTTTCCTTTGGCGCCGGCGGGGTCCGATGCAGGCCCCACCAGGATGAAATCATTGTGCATGACCAGCTGGTAGTTCACGACCGCCCCGGCATCCACCAATTTCTTTTCCGCTTCAGGCGCATGACAGAGCAGCACGTCCGCCTCCCCCTTCTCCCCCATGGCCAGGGCCTGGCCCGTTCCGGCCGAGATGGTCTTCACGCGGAAGCCCGTTTGTTTCTCAAAGAGGGGGAGCAGCTTGTCCAGAAGGCCCGTGTCCACGGTTGAAGTCGTCGTGGCCAGGATGAGGTCTTTTGAATCAGCAGCCTGGGCCGTCAACAGGGGCGTCACGCCCATTCCCAGAGCCAGCAAAACCATCAGACCAAGCCCCCAGGCACCCTGCATCGTCTTCATAGTCGTGTCCTGTTGTGGTAGTTGTCGCGTCATTCACTCCTCTTGTGCTTTGATCCGCGAGAAGACCACACGGGGGGAGCGCTTGTCAATGTCAATTGTGATATAATGCCCCGTACGATGGGAGGTGCTGAGCGGTGACAGGGGTCTCCGCTCGGGATATGCGGACGCCGAAAGCGCTTGTGCGCAGTGAGGGCAAACAGCCTCCCGACGTTCCAGGTCTAAAGGTTCCGGTCACAAGCTTTCCCGATGCAGCACGGCCTTGCCGAGCCCATCCAGCGGCGTGGCGTGGATTCCCGTGGTTGACACATGCATCCGCCATGTTATCATGCTTCATTAGGTTACATCATGATAACATGGAGTGCCTCATGGTGCGAACGCAGATTCAGTTGTCGGACGAACAGGCCGCCCTCCTCAAGGAGATGGCACACGAAAGAAACGAGTCCATAGCCGCTCTCATCCGAAAGGCTTTGGACCAGTTCCTGCTCAATCAACGGCCAGGTCGACGCGATCTGTACCGGCAGGCTCTCGCCGTAGCCGGAAAACACAGCGCCTCGATTCATGACATCTCCACCGAGCATGATCGCTATCTTGACGAGGAATTCAAATCATGATGGTCTTTGCCGACACCTCGGCCCTCTTCGCTCTGCTTGTCCACAATGACCACATGCACGTTCGCGCCAAAGCGAACTTCGAGTACTTCGCCGAAAACAATACGCTTCTGCTCACAAGCTCCTACGTTCTTCTCGAAACCCTGACGCTGCTGCAGCGTCGCGTCGGCATTCAGGCGGCGTGGGACTTCGATCGAAAGATCATGCCGGTTCTCGATGTCGTGTGGGCTGACGATAAATGGCACCATCAGGCCGTTCAGCGACTGCACGCCGAAAAGACCCGAGGCGTGAGCCTTACGGATTGCCTCAGTTTCGAGATCATGGAGTCGCGGGCCATCACAACGGCCTTCACGTTTGATCGTCACTTTGTCGAGCGAGGCTTCGAAATGGCTGCCTTCCATGATCTTGACACGGGTGGGACGGGTCCTGGGAGGAGGCTCGGTTAGGGTCGGTCTTTTCGAGGAAGACCTTGTTGCGGCCGCGCTCTCGCGAAACACAGCCGCGAATCGCTCGAGCGCTTTCAGGACGCCGCCCTTCGGATCCAATCTGACGGGAGCGTCCTTGAAGCCATCCTCGGCATCGCCAACGCGATCATGCAAGGCAAACCGGGGTACGACCGGAGAGGAGACGCGACCATGATTGTCGGCATTTTAAAAGAGATCAAGGCGGAGGAAAACCGGGTCTCCATGACCCCGGCGGGCGTGGAGATCATGAAAAAACACGGGCACACTGTGCTGGTCGAGCGAAGCGCGGGGGCGGGCAGCGGCTTCGAGGACAGTGCCTACGAAGCGGCCGGTGCCCAAATGGTGGCAACGCCGAGGGAGATCTTCGAGCGCTCCGAGATGGTCATGCACGTCAAGGAGCCGCTGCCTCCGGAATATGATCTGATCCGGGAAGACCAGATCATCTTCACGTACCTGCACCTGGCGGCCGCCGAAGCCCTGACTCACCTGCTGATCCAAAGGAAGTCCATCAACATCGCCTATGAAACGATTCAGCGCCCCGACGGCTCCCTCCCCCTGCTGACCCCCATGAGCGAAGTGGCCGGGCGCATGGCCATTCAGCAGGGAGCCAAGTACCTGGAGATGGCCCAGGGCGGCCATGGCGTCCTGCTGGGGGGGGTTCCCGGAGTGGATCCTGGGTTGGTGGTGATCATCGGCGGCGGGATCGTGGGGACCAATGCGGCCAAGATGGCCTGCGGCCTGGGCGCCAAGGTGTACCTGCTCGACATGAACCTTGATCGACTGCGCTACCTGAGCGATGTGATGCCCGCCAACTGCTTCCTGCTCATGTCGACGCCCGCCACCGTTCGCGACCTCATCACGCGCGCCGACGTGGTGGTGGGGGCCGTGCTCATCCCCGGGGCCAAGGCCCCCAAGCTCATTTCCCGCGACATGCTGAAGACGATGAAGAAGGGCGCGGTCCTCGTGGACGTCGCCATCGACCAGGGGGGCTGCTTTGAAACCTCCCGCCCCACCACCCACTCGGACCCCATCTACACCGTCGAGGGTGTGGTGCACTATTGCGTGGCCAACATGCCGGGGGCCGTCCCCAAGACATCCACCCTGGCGCTGACGAACGCCACGCTTCCGTATGCCCTGGAAATCGCGAACAAAGGATGGAAGCGAGCCCTGCGGGAAAACCCCGACATTCGTCCGGGCGCCAACGTCGTCCGGGGCAAGGTCACGTTCAAGGCCGTCGCCGACGCCTTTGGCCTGGACTACACGCCCATCGAGGAATTTCTCTAGACCTGCAGCCACTGCGGCAGGCGTTTGCAAGGGAGGACGCATCGTGATCGTCGGGGTCCCAACGGAAATCAAGGCGGAGGAAAACCGGGTCGCGATCACCCCGGCCGGCGCGGAGGTCATGCGCCAGAGGGGGCACCACGTCCTGGTGCAGGCCGGGGCGGGAAGGCCCAGTGGATTTGAAGACGGCGACTATGCCGCCGTCGGGGCCGAAATCGTCGACGGCCCGCAGCCCATCTTCGAGCGGGCGGCCATGATTCTTCGGGTCAAGGAGCCCCACCCTCCCGAAATCGGTTGGCTCCGCGAGGGCCAGATCTACTTCGCCTATCTTCATTTGGCCTCCTCCGAGCCATTGACCCGCTCCATGATGGAGAGGGGCGTGGTTGCCATCGCCTACGAAACCGTTCAAAAGGCGAACGGCTCCCTGCCGCTGCTCAAGCCCATGAGCGAGGTCGCGGGGGCCATGGCCATCCAGCAGGGCGCCAAGTACCTGGAAAAGGCTCAAGGCGGCCACGGCGTTCTCCTCGGAGGCGTTCCCGGTGTGGACCCGGGGATGGTCCTCATCCTTGGGGGCGGCGTCGTCGGATTGAACGCCGCCAAGGCCGCCTGCGGCCTCGGGGCGCGCGTCTACGTGCTCGACATCAACCCGGACCGACTCCGCTACCTGAGCGACATCATGCCCGGGAATTGTTTCGCTCTGATGTCCAGCCCTGCAGCCGTCCGGGACCTGATCACCCGGGCGGATGTGGTCGTTGGGGCGGTCCTCGTTCCCGGCTGCAGGACCCCGATCCTGGTGACGCGGGACATGCTGGGGACGATGAAGCGGGGTGCGGTGTTGATCGACGTGGCCATCGACCAGGGCGGGTGCTTCGAGACCTCCCGGGAGACGACGCACGCCCGGCCGACCATCCTGGTGGACGGCATCGTCCATTATGCCGTGAGCAACATGCCGGGGGCCCTTCCCCGGACCTCCACCCTCGCCCTGACCAACGCGACGCTGCCGTATGCGCTGGAGATCGCCGACCGGGGGTGGCGGCAGGCCCTTCGCGACAACCGGGAAATCCGCGGGGGAGCGAACGTGGTCCACGGCAGACTCACCCACGCGGGCGTGGCAAGCGCCCTGGGCCTCGACTGCACGCCCATCGAGGAGCTGCTTTAACGGTCATCGATATCTCGCCGATGAAAAGGTTCCCACAAGAGGGGCAATGATCGAGCGCGCCCGGCACATCCTGAAATCCGTCTTTGGCTACGATCGGTTCATCTCGCTCCAGGAGGAGGTGATCACGAGCGTCCTCGGCGGGAGGGACTGCCTGGCCGTCATGCCGACGGGCGGCGGCAAGTCCCTTTGCTACCAGATCCCGGCTCTCCTTTTCGGCGGCCTGACAGTCGTCGTTTCCCCCCTCATCGCCCTCATGAAGGACCAGATCGATGCCCTCGGCCTGCTCGGCGTGCCCGCGGTCCCGCTGAACAGCTCCCTTGCTCCGGAAGCCTACCGGCAAAACGTTGGCCGCGTCCGGCGCGGGGAGGCCAAGCTGCTCTACGTGGCCCCCGAGACGCTGCTTCGGCCTCAAATGCTCGCACTGCTCGATTCCATCCCCGTGTCCGCCCTGGCCATCGACGAAGCCCATTGCATCTCCAAGTGGGGTCACGACTTTCGTCCGGCATACCGTCAATTGGCAATCGTGCGATCCCGCATTCCCGAAGCCGTTTGCAGCGCCCTCACCGCGACCGCCACCCCGCGCGTGCGGAAAGACATCCGGGAAACCCTCGGCTTCGACGCATCCGGCGAGCATGTGGCGAGCTTCAACCGCGAGAACCTTCTCATCCGGGTCGTCCCCAAGGAAAACCCCCTGCATCAGGCGATCGATCTCCTCCGCAGGCATTCGAACGACCCGGGCATCATCTATTGTGCGACTCGAAGGCAGGTGGACGCCCTGTGTGAAGCCCTCCACGCGAAGGGTTTTTCAGTTGCCCCGTATCACGCCGGCCTCTCCGACGCCGAACGGCATCGGAGCCAGGAGCGGTTCGTGCGGGACGAAGTCGGTGTCATGGTGGCCACGGTCGCTTTCGGGATGGGCATCGACAAGTCGAACTATCGGAAGGACAAGAATGGCTGGCCCCGGTACGAGCACGATTTTCTGAAGCTCCTGTCCGATCGCCGGGTCGAGGGGAAATTTCCCAAGGAGCTCTTCCACCAGGGCTGCCTGCTCTGCGGCGAAGATACCCCGGATCGCTGCCACCGACGCCTCGTGCCCGAGTACCTGCGGGGCCACTGGGGTGACGTCGCGATCACGCACCTTGCCTGACCTCTGAATCCCGCGCTCTAGCTCAAACCGATCCGGCGTCGGCCGGGAAGGCTTTGCCCCGTGCCCTCGTTGAGCCTCCGGCATGGGACGTTTCACCAGTTCACGTCTGAGTGTGGCAGCGTCTCGGGTCGATCGGGGATCCCCTGCAGGAAGATGCATTCCTTGCGGAAGTTAAAGTAGGCCTGGAACACGAACTCGTTCCAGAAATGGCGCGACGGACCGTGTTTCATCAAATCCCTCATCTTGGTGCCGAGGTCGGGATCCGATTCGACGATGCCCTGTCGATGGAAGAAGTCGATCCATTCTTCTTTGGAGTGGCCCCGGAGGATATAGGGTGTGGTCATGACGACGCCGTAATCCAGGGAATCCGCGGGCGGCGGAAGGACCCGCGCGTACCAGAGCTCTCCTTTCCGTCCGAGATAACCCGCGGGGCAAATGCAGCGAACGGTCGCTCCCGTGAGAAGTTCCCTGAGCTCCAGGAATTTTCGTTTCCTCACACCGAGGTGTTCGTAAACGCCCATGCGGGATTCCTGAAGGAACCGCATGATCTCGACCTGAAGAGGGTAAAATCCGAGGAAATCGGCTAGATCCATGAAGCAGGTGCCGATGGTTTCCCGGTCTTTCCCGAAAATCAGGTCGAAAAAGCCCCAAAAGGTGAAATAGGAGGATGTCAGGGGACTGATGGGGGGCCCCGAAGGCATGTAGAGATCCTCCGCCTTCTCCATTGCCTGGTAGTATTCTTTCATTTCCGTCGCGCTCGACACCGCTTCCGAAAACATGGAGGCCATGTGCTGGCCCGCGGCGTACAACGCATGGATGGGATCCACTCCCTTGAACTGGGCGGCCATGCCGCCTGGGGTGGCGACTTGGTCGCAAAAATTGATCAGGTCGGAGAAATCCCGCAGGGAGAGCCCCTTGCCTTGAGACGGCTTGCCGAGCCTCTTTCGGATCTTCGTGGAAACAACCCCCATGAGTGCACTCCTGGGTACCTCACCGCAGCAATGCGCGGCGCGGCCGTTGACAATTTCAATCATGAACGGTGAGCGGGCCGATCCGGAGAGATGTGGGACCGCATCACCCCGGAGATCGATTCACGAGCACCAGGCGAAACCCCATGCCGCCGCGACGATGGGGGGCACCGTAGAAGCTCCGATCCGCGCAGCGTACCGTATCGGGATTCCCGCGAAAGCCCCCGCCCCGGACGACCCGACTGGGACCGCTCCCCACGGCTTGTGGGTTCTGCCTGGCATGGGCGGCATAAGCATCGTTGACATAAGGGTCTTGACACCATTCGCTCACGTTTCCAAGCATGTCGAAGAGTCCAAAGGCGTTGGGCTCGTACCGGGCGACAGGTGCGGTGAAAACATAGCCGTCGTTGCAGTCGTGGGTCACGAAGTCGGGAAATCGCTTCTGGTTCTCCCGGTCCGCGACATTGGCGTACCGGCAAGCCTGCCCAGGGGCATCGCCCCAGAAACGGGCCGTTTGGGTGCCGGCGCGGCACCCATATTCCCACTCGGCCTCCGTCGGCAGGCGAAACGTGAGACCCGTCTGCCTTGAAAGCCACTCGGCCATGGCCCGGGCATCGTTCCAGGACACGTTCACCACGGGATGGCCGTCCGTTTGTTCGAACCCAGCCTGCCTCCAGCTTTCGTCCGCCCGCTTGACCAGTTCCTTGC
>CAZGQL010000116.1:0-14278 GCA_964527905.1 uncultured Syntrophobacteraceae bacterium | reverse complement strand
GTAGCGGAGCATTTCGAGGAGCGGCGGGTACTGGAGCCTCTGCTCCGGATACTCTGGCAGCTCGTAGACCCCCACCGGGGTGAAATTGCGCACGCTCTCGCCCCCAGGGCTCACCCGGTCGTCGCACGTGATCACCGTGAGGTCCTTGGCGCTCTTCAGGGAGAGGCGCACCTGTTGCTGGAGGGTCCTGGCCACCCCGTTCACCTCGTGGAAGGTGTCCGTGAAATGGGCCACCTTCACGGCCGCCGGCTCGATGTAGGAGACGCGAAGCCCGGGCTCGCTCTTGAGGTCCTGGAGCCAAACCATCATCCGGTCGCAGAAGCGCTGCTGGCTGCTGAAAATGGAAAAAGCCACGAAGTAGGGGGCCAGCAGCGAGTAAAGCCCCCCGGCGGACCCGAGGGACTGGAAGATGTTGAGCACGTTCGCCCCCGAGAGATGATCCAGGAGGGGGCCGGCGAAGAGCGGCAGGGTCCGGTTGGACACCTGGTTGACGAATCGGAACCACAGGCCCTCGAGTTCCTCGGGCTGCGCTTCTTGGCCGTCCACGAAGCGCCGCAGGGATGGGTCGCCCTCGATGAGGGACTGGGTTTGCTGCTTGAGGAGCTCCAGGAGGTTTCGCGAGAGCGTCGGCCGCCTCCGGGACCGCACCCGATGCCGCCACAGGAAATGCAACTTTGCCCACAGCCCCTCTTCGGGTTGATCCCCTTCGAGAAACCGGTCGAGGAATCGCAGGAACACATCTCGATGGCCGTTGCGGTCCAGCTGAAACCGGTTCTTGTAGAACTGGTAGGCGATGCCATAGAGGTTGTGCGCTAGGGTGAGCGGTGTCCCCGCCCGCCCCTGGATGACGACACGGCCCTGAACTACGCCGTCGAGAAAGGAGGCGATGTCGGCGGCCCCATCGACCTGTGTCACCATTGCGCCGATGGCCAGCGAGCTGTGATCGTCTGAGCCTCCGGTTAGGTGCTTGATCCAGGGCTCCGGGTGCGTGGGCTCGATCCCGTGCTTTTCGGCGAGTCTCTCGATGTCTTCCCGATCGAGATTGGAGAGGATGACCGAGAGGCATTCATTCTGCCGGGCGTCGCGGGCCCCGTTGAGCTCAAAGCATTTGAAGAGCAAAAGCAGTCGCTCCAAGTGACTGCTCGTCAGCCGCCCGTTGACGGGATAGAGGGGGTGGGCCAGGGAGTGGACAATGCCCTCGGCCTGGAGATACCCCACCAGCTCGTAGACATTTTCCCGCAGCTTCTGAATCTCTGCGTGGATGGGCTCGTTGATGTCGTAGACCAGCACGTGGACCTTGCACTCGTCTTCGGGAAAGTAGGTCGTCACCTCTTCGCTCACGAAGACATCCGAAAGGTGAGCGATCTCAAGGGCGCCGCGGATGGAGTTGTGGTCCGTGATGGTGACAAATCTCATGCCTCGCCGCTTGGCGATGCGGTAGAGCTGAAGGGGCTCCGTGAAACTTTCGGGACATCCCAGCTTCTTGAGAATCCACTGGGACGGACGCTGAGAGTACTTGGAATGCACGTGGAGGTCGACCTTGGCGGCCCGGTTGTCCATCGCTGCTCCTTGTTTGGGAGATCTCGAGATTCTGAGGCAAGAACCGGTGAGGTGGGTTTCCCGTTGTGTGTCTGCACAGTTCCGTCCTGGCGGATGTGAGCGAACCGTCCTGGGTTCGCTCCGGGTCGCGATTCGATCGCGTGGTCGACCGTGACGATACGGGTCTTACGTGACAAAATGGTTGCGATTGGAAGTCATTCCGCAGAAATCGAGGGTCGCGGGCGCCTTTCAGGCTGTGACAGAGATCGCATGCACCCCACCGGCGTCATACGGGCACAGGCGGGGATCCAGTACATGATGACTTCTGGACCCCCGCCTCCGCGGGGGTGACGAGGGTTGATGGCGGGGGTGAGGAGAGTTGGTGACGCTTGTGACGAGAGTTGGTGACGCTTGTGACGAGAGTTGGTGACGGGGGTGACGAGGGTTGGTGACGCGTGTGACGGGATCCAAGATCTTGAAACAGCCTTCTTTCAGGCGCGTTCGAGGGGGGATGCGGGTTTGCGAGACGGCGGGGTCTGAAGACCATGGGAGCAGGTCTGAGACATCAAAGCAGGTCTTGCTTTTCCTCCTTTGGAACCGCTTTGAGGGCGATGCTGGCCGCGTACCAGAAGGCCGTATACCAGGCGGGGGCCGTGAAATTGCCGCGCAGGATCTGGCCGATGCCCGCCACGATAAGGCCCACGAGGGCGAGGCTGGGAAGATCCAGCTCGCCTCCGGTCGAACGCTCCACCCAGGCGTCGACTTCCCGGAAGCCCTCGACGGTCCGGGTGGCCAGCGGGCGCCGTACGCGCGGGCTTTCCCGGAGGGTCAACAGGGTTCCCCCACGGAGGGCTTCCAGCACGACCGAGGCCGAGCCGGGGCAAAGCAGGAGAAGGCTCCCCGTGAGGGCGGACGTCTCCACCCCGGTGACTCCCGCCAGAGTCTCCAGATAGGCCTGAATGCGGGCGAAGTAGTCAGGGTCGCCCTTACGGGAGGGAACCCTCAGGCGAATGCGGTCGCGTGTCTGATGGCAGACGATCGCCTCATCGGTCATGAAGCGGCCGTCTCCCCCGCTGCGGCCTCGGTCGCCGCCTCGGCCACGACCTCGGCGCCGACGGTCTCACCGGCTAGTTCGGCCCTGGCTTCAGCGGCGAGATCTTCGAGGACTTCCTGGGTCTCGGCCAGGAGCTCTCTGCTCTTCTCAAACAGGAGGATGCCCCCCTTGATGGCCGCCTTGGCGATCGGTTTCACCACGGATCCCACGACCGGGAGGACCGCGGGGACGAGGATCAGGGCCCCAAGTCCAATCGCAACGCCCGTGCCCAGCTTGAGTCCATTATCCAGGAGTGCCATGCGCTGTAAACCTCCTCATCGGGTGTGACGCATCAGCTTTGCCAAACGTAAAAATGCAGGCTACAAGTCATCGTTAATATTGTCAATTAAACTTTTCATGCGTTGCCTCATTTCAGGCCACGGCAAACCAAAACGGCTCCAAACCCAAGGACTCGGGAGCCTCTTCTAAGACCCTCAACGCCCACTCCCCCCTCCCCCAATGCTCATCACCCACGCGGAGGCGGACGCCGAAAAGGCATCGACATGGCCCGCCGCCCGCGCCTGAAAGAGGGTGGTACGGCGGACCCGAGCTCGACAAGCGTTGTTCCGGCGGCGAACAACCCGCCCTGACTCCGCCTGATGCTTCGTGCATACCGCCCTGTCCCGCCCCGGCCATCCCTTGGTCCGGCATCGCATGAACCCGGCGGTTTACGGACGGTCCCCCTTCTGCTATGGAAAGGAGCACGCAATCGAGACCGACCTCGGCGAGCGGTTCCGGTTGGCGGGGGATCTTCCCGCGACCGCCTGATCGTCGCCGCGGCCATTGAGCCCATACTTCCCCGAGGCACACGAACATCATGGACCGTCTTGACTCCGGCATTGTAGACAGTCTGCTACTCCTGGCCCCCCATACTGAAATCGTTCACCACATTCCCGGGCGGATCCGCCTGCGCGTCCTGCGCTCGGGGATCGCCCTCGCCGCCAAGACCGATTTGCAGGCCATCTTGAGCTCCATTCCCGGCATCCGCCAGGTGCGCGTCAACCCTGTTGTCGGCTCGGCGGTCGTCGAATACGACCCCCAGACCCTGCCCTATGGACTCTGGGAAAGACTCGCGCAACTCCGGCTCGACCCCTCGTTGCGCCCCACGCTGAAACAGGACCTGGAAGCCCTCCATTGAACGGGTCCCAAGCGCCTTCATCACCCGTGCGCTACACCCGTTTCTCGGCCTCGTCCCCCAAACGCCCCCCAGCCGTAAAGGCCCGGCACGATTCCGGGTGGCAGCCGACAAGCCGGGATGCGGATCGTTGGTGTGGACACATACGGCCGAGGCTCCGATGCCGTAGCCAATGAGCCCCGCCACCTCCGCGAAGACGGAGGTGCAGGAATCAGGGGAAACGGATTCGCCCTGGGCGGGAGTGACGGCGGTCGGGTACAAGCACGGGCTTTGGCACTCAAGGAATCCCAAGCACACCGGGACGCAAGACGCCGACGCGTGATCGACACGGTTTCCTGGGACCGGACTTTCAGCAGCGCTTTCGCCTTCCATGAGCGCCTTTGTCGTGGCAGGCCGGTCGATCCCTTTTCCGCGTCCTTGTGAGGCACGACCACCGGCGAGTCGACCGGACCGGAGTGCACGTCCAGGGGGGGCGATTCGGCATACGGTTGCGACACCGAATCTCAGCTTACTGTAACCATAATGTAATCCACCTTTAACCTTCCCGACATGCTCTATTCCTACTCGATGCCTTATTCTAAGCGTAGAGATGATCTCCTGCCAACGATGATGCATGGCATGTTTTCAGGCCACCAATAGGGCGTTGCCATGCATCATCAACCCCTCCCAGGGTAAGAAAGGTGGATTGTCGTTATGGGACGGTTTGAAAGCACAGAACACCGATGGAGTAATAAACAACTTGATGAAACATAACTTGAATTCTTTCGATCATCTCAAGACCCGAGACCATCATGTTCATGCCCCGCGAACCCGCGATGCCGACAGGCGGATGGAGGATTCCATTCATGCGGCCCTCAGCCTGGGCCTCGATGAAATCGGCTTCCTCGCCCCCGTTGAAGCGGGAATCCTTGGCTCCGCCGGCTCCTGGTTCAGCGATCCGGAACTACTGGCCTTCCATCAGGTCGGATGTGCCCTGCGGGACCAGTACGACGCCTGCATCACCATCACCCTGGGAGTGGAGCTGGGCTGGAACCCGGACGCTGCACCGGATCTGCTTGCCGTGGTCGCAAGACATCCCTGGGATCGCATCGCCCTCGCCTGCCACTACCTCTCCGATAACGACGGCCATGTCGACCTCGCTTCACGAGCCAGCCGTAGGCGACTTGCCGCCCTCGATTCCCTGGAGACGACCTTGCGCTACTACGCCGGCCTCCGGGACGCCATTCCGATCGTCGTGCCAGACATGATTTGTCACCTGGACCTGATCCGGACCCACGTGGAGGACCGAAGCAACGATCCGCGGGTCAAGGCCGTCATCCGACAGGTCTTGGTCGAGATGGAACGGGCGGGCACGGCTCTAGAAGTGAGCACGGCAGGTTATGATGTCGTTGATGAGCCCTACCCCGCCGCCTGGATCCTCCGAGAGGCGGTTGAAATGGGGATCGAGTTGGTCTTGGGCTCCGAGAGCGAGAATCCTTCCGATGTGGGGAGATATTTCGACAGCGCGGTGTTCCACATCCAGGACGCCCTGGCCGGCATCCACCTGGTCAGGGGATTGCGAAAGCCGGCTCCTCACGTCCGGGCGGCGTAGGTGCCACACGGCCCCCCTAGGGTGAGCGACAGGGGAGAGGTCGGGTGAGGCATTCGTTCCCGACGACTCCCTCCGGCTTCGGACCGCTCCCTGAAGCGACCAGCCCCGCCTTCCATCGACCCCACCCCATGTGAGCCCCTCATTTCCCGGCCGGCTCCACCCGAACCGGCGACGGGACGCCCAACCGCAGCGCTCCCTTTTCAAGGCGGTAGAGCAGTCCCGAAACGAGCACCGTGAAGGGGGCGACCGTGACCACCCCGAAGCTCCCCACCAGAATGTTGAGGACCTCCGCAGCCACAAACGGTGCGTTCAGCAGGTTTTCCGCCGGCAGACCCTTGGCCAGGAAGACCATGAACATGGTGATGTGACTTCCTGAATAGGCCAGGAGCAGGGTGGTGGTCATGGTCCCGGTCACGGCCCGTCCCACACGCAGGCCCGAGCGCATGTGCTCGATCAGACCGATGTCGGGATGCTTGAGCTTGAGCTCATCCATGGTGGCGGCGATGTCCATGGCGAGATCCATGACGGCCCCGGAGCAGGCGATGAAAACGCTTGCGATGAAAATGTCCGTGAGGTTCAGCCCGTAGTAGCCCGAGTAGAGCAGCATTTCCGCAAAGGGGCGCACCGCCCCGTGGAGCCGGAACCAGTGGGTGAAGCTGAACGCCAGGCCGCACGTCAGGAGCACCCCCATCATGGACCCAAGGAAGGTGGCCGTCCCGCGACGAGACAGTCCTCCCACGGAAAAGCAAATCACACCCGTAAGGACGGCCACAATGGCGAGGCCGGTCGGAATGGGCGGATAGCCGGTCAGGAGCAGTGGGAAGAAGAGTTTCCAAAGCACCATGGCGGCGAAGATGAACGACAGGGCGGCCTTGAGACCCGTGACTCCGGCGACGGCAAGCAGCAGCAACGCAAACAACGCAATGAGGACGATTTGAAGCCGCAGGCGGTAGACACCGCGCGCCAGGCCGTTGGCAGGTCGCCCCTCCGGAGCGTGATACTCGACCAGGATCACACTCCCGGCCTCGTAAAATTCATCGAGCTCCAGTTTGCCGGTGAGCATGTTCACCACGGAGAGCTCCTGGCCCTCGTGGGGCCCGTCCAGGAGACGGACGGTGAGCACCTGTGGATTGGTCTTGACGATCAGGTGCTGTTGCACGCGACTGTTGTCCACATGGGTCACCAACGCCCGGCAGCGGTACTCGGAGGGGGCCTTCGGAATGTCGGCCAGGTCCACGAAGGCCAGCGCGATGCAGATGCCGGCAATCAGTAAGGAAAAGAACCATTCACGATGACGGTGTGGCATGCTCCCCTCGATGGTATGCGGAATGGAAAACGGCGCCACCCATCGGCGGCGCCGCTCTTTGGCCGGCCCGCAGGCTCCCGGGATCGAGCTTGGGAACCGCGGAATCAGCGGTTTGGAATTGTGTCCGCTATTTCAGAACCGGCAGCTTTTCACGAATCCCCATCACTCTGGCCAGGCGCTTGGCGATGTCCGTATTGTCGTAGAATCCGTCGAACACCTCGGCGTCCACGCCCTGGGCGAAAACCGGAACGGGCTGACCCGTGTGCGAATAGGACGTCCAGCCGATGCTCGCGCGCTCGTTGAGGATATGCGTAATGGTCACGATGATGGGCTCATAGCCGCCGTAGAGGTACGTGTTTTCCGGGATGGAGTTGTTGTTGCTGCCGCACATGGATTTGTCGTAGGCGTCCTCGAGCTTTTCTTTCTGGTAATCGTTGAGCTCCGCCCATTTCAGGCCGAAGACGCTGTCCATCAGACCCTGGAAGGTGGTGTCGGCCGCCACGTTGTCGGTAGTCAGGTGGCTCCCGCACACGGCACCTTGATTGGCGGCCTTGTGGGCCTTCCACTGGTTGTCGCCGAAGTACTGGAAGCTCTTCTTCTGGCCCAGCAGCCGGTCATAGTAGGCCGTGTAGCCGGTGGTCGCATGGCCGATGGACATGCCGCCCGTCTCGTGGTCGCCCGTGACGACGATCAGAGTCTCCCGGGGGTGTTTTTCGAGAAACTTCAGGGCCACGCCCACGGCGTTGTCGAAATCGATCATGTCGCCGATGGCGGCCACAGCGTCATTGGCATGGCAGGCCCAGTCGATCTTGCCGCCTTCCACCATGATGAAGAACCCCTTGCCGCCGCGCCGGCTGTAGAGGGTCTCGATGGCCACCTCGGTCATTTCGGCCAACGAAAGGTTCGTGGCGGGCCGGTCGATGGCATAGGGCATGGCCGCCGAATCCTGCAGCCAGGGATTGATGCAGACCACCTTGTCCCGGGGGTTGTTCTTGAGATCGAGGATGGACTCCCGGGTGTTGCGGACTTCATACCCATTGGCGGCGAGGAGGCCCCAGACATCGTTGTTGGTGTCTGAGCCCGGGTTCTGTACGGGCGTGGGCTTGGCCAACCCGCCGCCCCCGAAAAACTCATAGCCCGTCGCCGCCATCTGCGTGCCGATGCTGTTCATGAGGCTCCGGCTGGGAACGCTCGCATAGTAGGAGGCCGGGGTGGCATGATCCAGGGAAACGCTCGAGAGGATTCCGACTTTCCTGCCCCGTTCGTGGGCCAACTGCGCGATGCTCTTGTAGCTGATGGTCTTCGTGTCGTCCATGCCGATGACGTTGCTCAGGGTCTTGATGCCGCAAGCGAAGGCGGTGCCGGCCGAGGCCGAGTCCGTCATCAGCGCGTGGGCATCGTAGGTGGTCTGCATCCCGGCCACGGGCATCTTGCTCAAGTTCAGCCGATTAGTCGGTTTCATCAGGTCCGCCGCCTCCCGGGCCGATCCGCCGTTCAAGGTCGTCAAGTAGGCCTCGGTGGCCTGGATCTGTGAGTTGGACATGCCGTCACCGAGAAAGAAAAACACATACTTCGGCTGATTCGCCTGGGCCGCCGTCGCCAGCAACAAGGCCACGGCCAAAACTGCCAATACCACGCCTCTTTTCCTCATGACCTTCCTTCTCCTTTTTCTCATCCATACCGTGACAGGATTCGGCGTCTCCCCGCAAGAACGCCGTCGCACCCATGCCGCCCACCTCCCGGGACGGGGGGCTCTTCCATTCCTGGCTCCGGCAGGACAAGACGCCCTGCAAGCCTTGCACTCCTAACGGGTCCTCGCCCACTGGAACCGGGAAACCAGGATCCACCGTATTACCTCACCACCTCGCAGTAGGATTCCCGACGGCTGGTATAGGAAAGGACTTTGACGATCGCGTGAACACACGGTGACGATTCGGAGATCGACCGGACGCGGCACCGGGATCCCGCGTGGGGCATGCAACCGGGGGGGCGTGGATTCATCCGCCCCCTACCCTGTGGTCACCGATTTGAGCCGTAGAGGAGGCTGTTGCAAACCCGCATGCAGCCCGCCACCGTCATTCCCGCAAAGGTGGAATCCAGGAGTTCGATGACTTCTGGGCCCACGCCTCCGCGGCGGTCTAAGGGGTTTGTAGGGTTTTGCAACCGCGGCTGAGGGGGGATGGTCCCCGCGCGGATTCGGGAGGATGAGATCTGAACGACCGCCTCCAGCGCCCGTGACAGAGGGGTGAGTCCCAGGCACTGAGAAGGCCCGGGGGGCATCGCATGAAAGCGGGACGGCCGCGTCATGGACCTGTAACAATCGCCCCCTAAGGTCGTTTGACGATGCTCGAGGCGAGGATGTGCCGGGGCGCCGCCCATTCCCCGAGGCGGTCGGACGACTCCCCCCCGCGAAACAACGGTTCAGGACCATACGATCCAATACGATGCCCATGCCCATTAACGATCCTTGTATTCGACTTCTCCCTGCGATCCGCCGTGCACTCTTGTGCCTCCTCATTCTGGTGAGTCCGTGCGGGACCGCACACGCCCTCAGCGCGGCCGACCAGGAGGCCGTCAAGCGCATGATGGAAGACTGGGATCATGTTCAGATCCCCGAGCCGCCGCCGGAGCCCGAGGACCCGAGCCGGGGACCGACGTTTCCCATCCAGGCTTTCATCGTCCGGGGAAACACGCTGTTTTCGGAACAGCGCCTGGCTGAAGTGCTCGCCCCTTACGGCGGGCCGAGGAAGACCGCCGAAGACGTCGAGGCGGCCCGAACCGCCCTTGAAGCCTTCTACCATGAGAGGGGTTATCCGACCGTCATGGTCAGCGTTCCCGCCCAAACGGTCGAAAACGGCATGGTGACCCTCGAGGTGGTCGAAATGACCATCGGAAGTGTCAAGGTCAAAGGCAATCGCTACTATCGGTCGCATCTGGTGCGCAAGCGCGTCCCATCCCTGGAAACGGGAGAGATCATCTGGGTTCCGCGCCTTCAGGAGGAGCTCACGCGCGCCAACGGCACGCCCAATATGAAGATCACTCCGTCCATGGCGCCGGGGGAAGAGCCCGGAACGGTGGACGTCGAGCTTGCCGTCGAGGACCGTTTTCCCTTGCACGGGTCCCTCCAGCTCAGCAACCGCAAGAGCCCCAACACGACGGACCTGCGGCTGAACGCGCTCATCCGCTACGACAACCTGTGGCAACTGGAGCATTCGGCATCGCTCCAGTACCAGACTTCCCCGATGGACTTGAATGAAGTCGAGGTCATCGCGGCCTCCTACGTGATGCCCACCCCCTGGAAGGAATCCCACAGCCTAGCCTTCTATTCCCTCTGGACCGACAGCAACTCCGCCTTCGGCGAGGGGTTCAAGACTTTCGGCAAGGGGTGGCTTCTCGGAGCGCGCTACGTCATGCCCCTTCCCGCCTACAAGAAATACAATCACAGCGTGACCCTGGGCCTGGATTACAAGGATTTCGAGGACACCCTGGATTTCGGATCCCAATCGAATGTGCTCGACAAGACCCCCGTCCAGTACCTCCCCGCCTCCCTGGCCTACAGCGCTTCCATCGCGGACTCCTGGGGCTTCACCCAGTTCAGCGGCGGCATCAACGCGGCCTTCCGGGGCGTGGTGTCCCAGTCCTACGAATTCGAGGAGAAGCGCTTCAAGGCCCATTCCAACTATCTCTACGCCACGGCCGGGATCGAGCGGGTCCAGAACCTCCCTAAAGAATGGAGCCTGTACCTGAAGGCCGACGGCCAGGTGTCGGATCAACCCCTGATCAGCAACGAACAATACGCCGCGGGCGGTATGGAAAGCGTTCGGGGTTACCTGGAAAGTGAAGTCCTTGGGGACGACGCCTTCCACATGACGGTGGAGCTCAACGCACCGGATATCTTCAAGGTTTTCCAGCTCGGCGACAAGGTGCGTGGGACGCCTTATGCCTTCTACGATCACGCCTTCCTGAGGATTCAACGGGAACTACCCGCCCAGGACGATGACTTTCACCTGGCCGGAACGGGACTGGGCATCCGAGGCGGATTCACGCGCTTTTTCACCTATGACGTGTGCTGGGGTATCGCTCTCTCGGACACGGAGCGGACACAATCCGGCAAGAACCGGGTCTATTTCGATATGAAGTATCAGTTTTGAGTGGAGGACAGCTCTTGCGTCGAAACGACCTCGCGGTCCTTCGGGTAAGGCGCGGGGATGAAACAGGAAGTGGGGAGGGCATGCCGTGATCAAGCACCGCAAGGGATTCTCTCGAGCGCTCGCACTGCTGGCGCTCATGATCATCTGGATCCAGACGTCCGAGGCCGTGGCCTGGTGGGACGAGAAGTGGCAGTTCCGCAGGAAGATCACCCTCGACACGTCGACCACGGGCGTGGAACTCAAAGGCAATGCGTCGGATTTTCCCTTTCTGATCCGGCTCCACACGGGCAACTTCAACTTCTCGGCGGCCAAGGAAGACGGTTCCGACATCCGCTTCGTCAACGCCGACGACAAAGAGCCGCTGAAGTACCATATCGAATCTTATGATCCTGCCGACGAAATGGCCCTGCTGTGGGTGCGTCTCCCTCGACTCGCCGGCGGCAACGCCCAACAGAGCATCTGGCTCTACTACGGCAACAAGGCCGCCCCGGCGGCTCAGGACAAAGGCGGCGTCTATGACGTCAACGCCCTCCTGGTCTACCACATGGCCGATGCCGAGGCCGGCCCCCCAAAGGACCAGACCGCTTACAACAACCATGCGGCGGAATTCACGGGTCAGGGCGGCCTCGATTCCCTCATCGGCAAGGGCATCGCCTTCGGCGGCGGCGGCGAGAAGCTCGTGCTTCCCAAGTCGTCTTCCCTCGATTTTTCCAAGGGGTTCACCTTCTCCGCCTGGATCAAGGTCCCCGGGGCCCAGCAGGACGCCCATCTGTTTTCCTGGATGGCGGAGCCCGAGCCCCAGCCCACGAAGCCCTCCGGACAGCCGAAGGCCCCCGAGAGCCCTGAGAGTTTCGTGATCGCCGTCGATCAGATGAACGTGGTTGCGAAGATGGTTTCCCGGGAAGGCTGGGCGGTCGCAACCGACCCGGCCGTCCTGACTCCCGCGACATGGCACTTCCTGGCGGTGACCGCCGAACCCTCCAAGAGGCTTAGCATCTACCTCGACGGAAACCTCGTCGCTTCCTCGGAGCTCCCCGGGGCCTTGCCCAACCCAACGAGCGAAATCAGTATCGGGGCCTCCCTCAAGGGATCCCACGCCCTGGCCGCTGAGCTCGACGAGCTCCAAATCGCCCGCTCCGCCCGTCCCGCCGCCTATGTCAGCGCGTCTTTCATCAGCCAGGGGCCTTCCGAGGGGCTCACGCGTCCGGGAGAGGAGGAAGCGGGCTCCGCCGGAGGGCTTCCGGTCTTCTACTTCAAGACCATCATCAAGAACCTCAGTCTGGACGGCTGGGTCATCTGCGGCTTCCTCACCCTGTTCGGCGCGGCGAGCTGGGTGGTGTTCCTGCGCAAGGCCGTCACCCTGTGGCTCATGGAACGGGAAAACCGCGCCTTCCTGAAGTCCTTCGTCGGGGCCTCGGACCCCCTGGCCCTGGCGGGGGCCGCCAGGGACTTCCCCAATTCGTGCCTCTACCAGGTCTACCGCGCCGGGGTTCGCGAATTCGAAGCCTGCGCAGTCATCTCCGAGAACCCGGGGCACAAGGTCCTGTCCGCGCGCGGCCTCAAATCCTTCAACGCCGCCCTCGACCGCGCTTTCGTCATGGCGAACAAGCAGCTCAACGCCTGGCTCATCTTCCTCACCATGGCCATTGCGGGCGGGCCCTTCCTGGGACTCCTCGGGACAGTCTGGGGCGTGATGAACACCTTCGCGGCCATGGCCGAAGCCGGGGAAGCCAACTTGGCCGCCATCGCCCCCGGCATCGCCTCGGCCCTGGCCACGACGGTCTTCGGCCTGATCGTGGCCATCCCGGCTCTGTTTGCCTACAACTACCTGGTGACCAAGGTGAAGGGCGTTTCCCTGGAAATGAACACCTTTGTGGATGAACTGTCGGTCAAGGTGGAAGCCGCCTACGGAGGCAAAGCATGAGACACCGCGTGCGCGAGGAAATGCGGGCCTTCGACGACATCAACGTGACCCCGCTCCTGGACCTGGCGTGGACGCTGCTCGTGGTCTTCATCATCGTGGTCACGGCGGCGGTCCAGGGCATCAAGATCAACCTGCCCAAGGCGAGCGCCGCCAACACCGATGTGAAGCCCACCACCAAGGCCATCACCATCACGAGCAACGGCAGCATCTTCCTCGACACCTACCCCGTCACCATGCAGCAACTCGAAGACCGCCTGCGCCAGTTCAAGGCGGTGGACCCCAATTTCCCGGTGGTCGTGAAGGGTGACGAAAAGGTGTTTTACGGGAAGGTGATCGAGGTGCTGGACCTGTTGACGCGCCTGGAGATCACTCAACTGGGCCTGGTGACCCAGAAGCTGGTGAAGTGAAACGGAGCTTGAGGAGTCGCCATGGAAGCCAACGACGACAAGAACGGCAACAAGTCCGCCCGTTGGATCTGGATCGGATGCGTGGTCGGGGTGCTGGTGGTGGTGCTCGTGAGCGGTTGGTTGGTCATGCGCCTGTTTCTGACCGATGACAGCGCCCAGCGCAAGCGACGGGCCCAGATGGTAACCTTGTTGCGGGAGCCTCCCCCCCCGCCCCCCAAGGTCGAAAAGCCGCCCGAGCCGGAAATCAAGAAGCAGGAAGAGGTGATCAAACCGGAAAAGAAGGAGCCCGTCGAGAGCAAGGACGACAAGCCCTCTCGCAAGAACTTGGGGGTCGATGCCGAGGGCGGCGCGGGATCGGATGCCTTTGGTCTCGTGGGCAACAAGGGCGGCCGGGCCCTCATCGGGGGTGACGACCTGATGCGCCAGTACGCCGGGTATTTCAATCTGGTGCAAGACGACATTCGAAAGCGCGTCCAGCGTCTGCTGGAACAAAACGGGGGCCTCCCCAAAAACAAGCTGCAGACGACGGTGAAGATCGTACTGGATCAACGGGGCACCGTCGTGAAGTTTCGTATCGTCACGCCCTCGGGGGACCCGAGGATGGACCAGGCGGTCAAAGAGGCTCTCGAAGTCGCCACCATCAGCCAGCCGCCCCCCGAAGGCATGCCCCGTGGCACCATGACCATCCGCATCGCTTCGCCGGGTTAACTCGACCGCGACAAGGGGATCACCGGCCGCTCGAGACGACCGAATCTTTAGCTGGGGCATGGGAAGCGGTCCATGACCCTTCCGGGAGACACACATGTTACGCATTCTGCTACGCGTGGTTTTGGCGCTGGTCCTGCTCACCGCGGGCGTCGGCGCCGGGTATGGCTACGGTAGGCACCTGCTGAGCCTCCAGGCCAAGGCCCATGAGGAAAAGGTCACCGACTTCAACAAGAAGATCGCTGCCCTCCAGAAAAAGGTCTCCGAGGAACGCGACCAGAAGGTCAAGGCGGAATCGCAGAACCGGGCTGCCCTAGCCGAGTTGGAGAAACTCAAGCAGGCGGGCGGCCAGGTGGTTGAGCTCGCCAAGGGGCTCGAAGCCAAGGTGAAGGAGCTCGAAGGCAAGAACGCCGAGCTCACCCAGGCC
>CAZGQL010000115.1:385-14536 GCA_964527905.1 uncultured Syntrophobacteraceae bacterium | reverse complement strand
CAAGCTGGGGGTCGACGTCAGCTTTCACGTGCGTACGGGCCATCCGGCCGAACAGATCGTTCGGATGGCCAACGAGGAAAAGGCGGACGCCATCGTCATGGGGCACCGGGGAGAAAGCCTCCTCCAGAAATGGATGGTGGGGTCCGTGGCGAAACGGGTCATGAGCTATGCCCATTGCACCGTCATGGTCGTGCGCTGAGCACTCAAGAGTGGCACCGTGGGAGGGTCAACGCGATTTCTGGCACTCATAAACCCGTCGCGTGAAATCGTCGAAGATCCTCTCGCACTGTCTGATCTTGTGGAGGGCTTCCTTGCGGAGGGGGGGCTTGAGCACGTCTCTTTTTTCAATCTTCCGAAGCCACTGCTTGAGCTTTTCGAGCTCCTCCTCGTTTTCCTCAACTTCGGCAAAGATAAAATTCTGCCGAGCAATTTCGGCTTCGATTTCCTTAAAGAAATCCTCGCACTTCTCGATGACCTCCTGGTACTCCTCATTCCTCGAGCTGATGAAGGCCTCGGTGATCAGATCCTCCTGACCCTTCAACAGGACGGTCCCGGAAATGAGCAGGGCCGTTCCCTTGTATTTCTCGATTTCTTCCGTGAGTCTGCCGAGAGCCTGCACCCGTTCGGGCGAATGGGGAAGTACCCACACCGATTGGAGATTGATCGCACCCAGCCGCTTCAGCTGCCTCCAGGCGAAGACTCTCGCCTTGGAAGGCTCAGCCGGCAGGCTGTAGGAAAAAAATAGCCATTTCGTGCGATTCGCCCGTCCAGACCCCCTTTTCTCCTCAGCCGGAATCGAGTCCATGGCGACACCCCCAGGGCTCAAGATGACCAAAGAATTCCTCTCAAGCTGTGCAATGCTACTCCAGACAGGGGCATTCGGTCAACAAGGGAATGTAGTTGCTGTTACTGGTTCCCTGTCAGAGACTGCGCAGAAGGGGCCCCAAAAATAAGGATTTCGTGCCAATCCATCGAGAAGAGCCCATGACAAACCGCCTTGTGGCACATCGGCTGCGAACCCTGTCCAACCCATTTGCGGGCCACCTCTCAACGATAGTGAGCCACACAGTTCGGCGCGGTCGGTGACGGTACGGTTCGTTGATACGGCGCCCTATCCTAAGGTGACCAGTGTGGACACGTCATTCCCGCGAAAGCGGAAATCCAGTTGCCTGCGAACGACTGGATCCCCGCCAGGAGCATGCGGGGATGTCCAATCAGACGTAATGGTCACCCAATTGTGTATCGCTGTCCTAGGAAGAGCGAGGAGCCAATATAATCCTTACCCCTTCGCTGAGCGCTCCGTCCAAGCCGACCTCGTTTCCCCACTCATCCCAAACCCGCGCTCCGGCCCCAACCTCCTCCAAACGCCCGGCGGCGATGAGGGCATGTCGGACCGTCATGCCGGGCAGAACATCGACCGGAACATCGTTCACATAGACCCGCATCAGCGCACCTCGATGATACGGCCCTCGACCTTGGGGGCGACGGTGCCCTGCTCCCGGAGCGAGTCGATGACCACGTCCCGAAGCCATCGACCGGAATCGCTGTAGACCAGCTTTTCGCCCTTCATCATGCCCCCCACGACCGCAAAATCCGCAGAGCCGCGAATGGCGTCCCCGAAGGCGGCGTAGCCGTCCCCGCCGGCCGCCAGGAAATCGTTCGTGGCCACGGCGTATTCGCGGGCAGGCTCGAGGGGGCTCCCTCCGATGGCGACTTCAAGGACACGGGACCCCGCCGGGGCCTTCGGGTCGTAGCGAAACGTCATCCCGGAAACCTGGGGAAACGCCCCGGCCCCCTCCTCCACCCGGGCGACTCCGTGCTCCAGGGCCTGCCGGATCTGCTCCCCACTCAGGCGAACGGCCACGATGTAGTTGTCAAAGGGGAGGGTCGTGTAGACGTGCTTCACCTGGATCGGCCCCTGGGCGATGCTGGCCCGGATCCCGCCCCCGTTGATCAAAGCCGCGTCGGCTCCGGAAACCTTGCGCAGTATGTCCGCCGTCAGGTTCCCTAGATTCGTTTCGCGTCGGCGGACATTTTCGCCGTCCAGGGGGACCTCGGCCACGGCGACCTGCCCCTCGAGCACCCCATCGATTTGCTGCCGGTATCGCGCAACCAGGTCGGCCACCCCTGGATCGGGCGTCCCCTGGTCGGGACGGATGGCTTCCAGTCGAGCCTCAATGCCAACGACCTTCCCGCCGTCCACCGTGAGATCGATCACCCCAAGGGCTTTGCCGTGCTCCCAGGCCTGGGTCACCACGGTGGACCCGACCCGGGGCGGGCTCTCCACGCGCGTGTGGGAATGGCCCCCGACGATGCAGTCGATCCCGGGAACCTGTTGGGCCAGCGCCCGGTCCTCCGGAAAACCGATGTGCGTGAGCGCGACCACCACATCCGCCTGCCTACGCAGTTCTGGCACCAGGCGGGCCAGCGTCGCCTCAGGCGGCTCGAATCGAAGCCCCGTGACGTTTTTCGGATGGGTGGAAACCGGCGTGTCCCCGGTCACGACGCCCACCACCGCGACCCGGATGCCGCCAAGCTCTCGGACCACGTAGGGCCGAAGCGACGCAAGCCCTTCCACGTTGGCCCCCAGGACTGGAAAGGCGGCTTCGGCGACCCGCTGTCTGAGCACCTCCTGGCCGAAATCGAATTCATGGTTCCCGACCACCATGGCATCGAAGCGCATGCGATTCATCAGTTCGATCACGGAGGCGCCCTGGGAAAGATTCGCCCAGTTGTTTCCCTGAATCATATCGCCCGCCGCGATCAACAGGGTCGGCGTTTCGGAGCGGAGACGGTCCACTTCGGAGGCCAGCCAGGCGACCCCGCCGAGCGGCGCGGATTCCCCAAACGGCACGTAGGGCTCGGCAAAACCGTGGAAATCGTTGACGTGGAGGATCCTCACCGTCGCCGGTGCGGCGAGACCCACCGCGACGTCGAGCAGGATCAGCAGGATCAACCAGGCCAGCGTGCGAAAGGATTTCCTCATGACTGCCTCCCTGTCCGTGGGAAATACCGTGAAGCGACAAACGATGAGAGCGAAGCCCCGAACGTCCAACCCGTCGGGTCCTCGGCGGACCTCCCGATTCGCTGGCTATCAGCGTATCACCAAATTCCCCCGATGACCACCCAGTCCTCCAGGCCACAAGGTTTCCGGTGCCCGTGTTCAGAGCGCCGAATCAATCGCCGCTGCCGGCCCGCGTGGGGCGGTTCACCAGGTAGATCCCCGAGGCGACCAGGAACAGCGCGAGAAGGAGCCGCCCCGTCACGGGCTCGCCCAGCAGCAGGGCGCCCGCGAGGACGCCGAACAGGGGGGTGAGAAACGTGAACGAGGCAAGCGGTGAGGCCGGGTATTCCCGGACGAGCCAGAACCAGACGGTGTAGGTGATGAAGGCGACCCAGACGGTCTGGTACAGCAGGCAGGCGACGATGAGGGGCGTCACGCGGCCGATGCCGGGCTCCCCGACCCACAGGGATCCAACCGGCAGCACCACGGCGGAGACGACCAGCTGGTAGAGCAGCGTCTTGGCGGGTGAAATGTGGATGAGGGGACTGGCCTTGATCAGGACCGTCGTCGCCCCCCAGAGCACCGCAGCCCCGATGAGCATGCCGTCTCCGAGCAGCATGCGGCCGCTCGGCAGCCCGAAGGACTCTCCGAAGGCGACGAGCACCCCGCAAAACGCGCCCAGCAGCCCGGCGACCTGGACCCTGCCCAGCGATTCGCCCGGAATGAGCCACTGGGCCCCCAGGGCCACGACAAACGGGGACATGTAGAGGAAGATGACGGCCCGGGAAGCATGCGTGAAGCAGAGTCCCCAGTAGATCAGGATGAACTCGCCCGAAAAGAGAATCCCTGCGGCAAGGCCCCACCCGAGCGTGCCGTCCCTCTCGAAGAGCGGCTCCCGTCGCAACGTCATCCAGAGTCCCACCAGGACCGCCGCGCCCACCGACCGGATGCCCGCCTGGAGTAGGGGGGAGATGCCCTCATTAGCCACCTTGATCGCCACCTGCTGGACGCCCCAGCTCGCGCACAGGACAACCAGGATCGCCATCGCCTGAAAATCGAGCCCTTCTTTGCGTTTCCCCACATCCCCCCCGGATGCCCAATCCCCCTTCGGGCTGTGATCCTCGAAGCCCGCGAAATGAAGCCCGTGCGCCCCACCGGGAAGAGCCCAGCCCAAGTGTGAGCCCCCGCGACCCTCGTCCTCCCTGGCGCCCCCAATACAACGGCAATGCAAACGGATGTCAAGCTCCATCGGGCGAGGCTTGAGGCGACCCCGCGATGTTCCGTCTCCTGTAGGTGGGCTTCCTTCCGCGAGGCTCCCGCTGCAGGGCGAGTCGCCGGGCCGGAATAGCTCAACCGGCACGCGCGAGCCCCTTGCCTTTCGAGCGTCGACCAGGTTGGTCAAGAGGGACATCCCGCGCGGGATACATTTTTTGCACAGCTTCACGCGAAATGTGAAAATTTTGGTGCGTCCCGTCCCCGACCAGCTGACAAGTGTCCACCCGATTGTTAGCTTTAAAGCGACTCTATTGGCCAATAGCCGGATTGTCCCAGCGGTTTCATGATGCATTCCATGCCCCCCGATCTCTTGGCACAGCCCTTGCTCCTCCCTTTTTGTAAGCCAGTGTGAAGGAATGAACCCTTTGAATGGCCTCCACATGGGTTTTCTTTGAAATTATTTGTAACCTGATCCTCCATCTTGACATGACGATTCGCTCCCTCATCTAATATCTGCTATCTTAAAAGTAAAACTTAGCTTGCTTATAATTCATCGCAATTTATACAGGGATAAGAAAGGAGGTGAGAAACTTATTATCGCAATTGTTGCCATAGGCTGGATAACAATGTGCTGTTGGTTCCATGAATGTTTCTATTCAATCCATAAACTTTAAGGGAGAGTCACATGAAAAAGCTCGGATCACGCTTGTTGCTGGCTGCGTCATTTCTCCTGATGACCTCGGGAGTGGTGTTTGCTCAGGCCCCCATGAAGGATGTGCTGAAAGAAACCGCCAAGGAAGGGGCCATGGAAATGCTCGGGGTCAAGAAGCCTGTCCAGGGGCAGACGGAAATGATGGACGGGGCCAAGATGATGATCAATGGCAAGAAAACCCTCAAGAACGACCTGGTGAAGAGTGGGAAGCTCAAGGAAGGGGCGCCCCTGGAAGGCGAAGTGATGATGTCCGACGGCTATGAAATGATGGTGGACGGTGACAAGCTGCTCCAGGCCCAGAAGACCCCCGACGGCAAGAAGAAGATGCTGGACGGCTCTAAAATGATGGTGGACGCCAAGAAGAAAATGATGGACGATCTGACCAAAAAAGGATGGGTCAAGGCGGACCAGCCTTCGGAAGGGGAAACCATGATGAAGGACGGCGAGCGCATGATGAAAAACGGCGAGATGATGATGCTCAAGTAGGCGGACGGCTCCGCGGGGGAGCTCCGGTCAAACCGAGTGCACCAATCCAAAAAGGAGGATGGATCATGAAGCGCGTACTGATTGCCCTGATGGCGGTTGCCCTGTTTTCCACCCTGGCGTTCGCGGCCGGGCCAACCCAATACCAGTGGACTGGAACCGTCACCGAACTGAAAGACGACGTGATTGTTGTCCAGAAAGGCAAGGAAACCTGGCAGATCGGGCGCGACAAGGACGTCAAGGTGTCGGGCGGTGAGCTCAAGGTGGGCGCCAAGGTCACGGTCTATTACACCATGAAGGCTTCGAGCGTCGAGGTCAAAGGGGAAGACAAGAAGGCCGAGCCCGCGAAGGCCTCCCCCAAGAAGCAATAGCCTTCGGGTAGATCAAAGCCCCAGGAGCCATTCCCGCCAGTCCGGCGGCTGGCTTGTGCAAGCGCCCCAGGCAGCCTGGAATCCAGGCTCCCTGGGGCGTTTTATTTCGTGGACCGGAGTGCGGCGTCGAGGGTCTTGAGCCGCTCCGGCGATTCCCGGCGGAGGTCGCCGCACCGGGTGGCCAGGACCACGAGGATCAAGAGCGGTTCCGGATCCGATGCAACGGGGCCTTGGTCCGACTGGGATCGCCTGAATAGGTCGCCCTCCTCTTTTTTGCAGTGAGACCAAAGTCCTATTGTGCTTGTTGCCGGATCGTGCATTATGGCCTCATGAATCACCAAGTTACCTGACGGGGGCTTCCAAACAGGGGGAAAAGCGTGATGACGAAATGGGTATCGATCCTCGTGTGTGCTGTTTTCGCAGGCGTGCAGGCCGGATGGGCGCAGGACAAGACGGCGGCGCCACCGCCTCCGCCCGAGGTCGAAGTGATGACCGTCGTTCAGAAGGACGTGCCGATTTACGGGGAGTGGGTCGCGACGCTGGACGGCCTGGTGAACGCCACCATCCAGGCGCAAGTCCAGGGGTACCTCATCAAGCAGAATTACCGGGAGGGGGATTACGTCACCAAGGGGTCCCTCCTGTTCGAGATCGATCCGAGGCCCTTCCAGGCCATCGTGGACGAGAACCAGGCGGTCCTGGCCAAGCACGAGGCCGTGCTGAAGACCCACCAGGCCACGCTCAAGCGCATCCTGCCGCTGGCCAAGGCAAACGCCGTAAGCCAGAAAGACAAGGACGACGCCATTGGCGCGGTGCAGGCGGCGGAAGCCCAGGTGCTGGCCTCCAAGGCGGCCGTCAAGAAAGCCCTCCTCGACCTGGGTTTTTGCAAGATCACCTCCCCCATCGACGGGATTGCCGGCATCGCCAACGCACAGATCGGCGATCTGGTGGGAACCGCGCAAAAGCAGGTCCTGACGACGGTCTCCACACTCAATCCCATCAAAGCCTACGTCGCCATCAGTGAAACCGAGTACCTGGGCGCGGCCCGAAAAAGAGGCGAGACCTCGGCAGGCAGCCTGGACATCCCCCTTGAGCTCGTGCTCGCGGACGGAAGCACCTGGAAGCACCCCGGCAAGATCTCGTTCGCCGACCGCCAGGTCGACCCCACCACCGGCACGCTCAAAGTGGCCGCGCTCTTCCCCAACCCGGACAACTTTCTGCGCCCCGGCCAGTTCGCCAAGGTGCGGGCCCTCACCAAAATGGAAATGGGTGCCCTGCTCGTGCCCCAGCGCGCGGTTTCGGAACTCCAGGGCCGCTATCAGGTGGCGGTCGTGGATCCGGAGAACGTCGTGCGCATCAAGACCGTCAAGGTCGGCGAGCGCATGGAGAACATGTGGGTCATCCTTCAGGGCCTCAACCCGGGAGACCGGGTCGTGTCCGAGGGTCTCATGAAAGTCCGCGAAGGCATCAAGGTCACTCCGAAGGTGAAGCCCTAGTGCATTCGGTCTCTTGAAGGAAAGGCGGTCCCTCCATGGCGAAATTCTTCATCAATCGGCCGATCGTCGCGATCGTCATCTCGATCCTCACCGTCATCGTCGGGGGGGTCGCGATCCAGGGGCTTCCCATCGCCCAGTACCCGAACATCGTCCCCCCTGAAATCGTCGTCAACACCACCTACGTCGGGGCCGACGCCCAGACGGTGGAGCAGTCCGTCGCGACCCCCATCGAGCAGGAGATGAGCGGCGTCGACAACATGAATTACATGTACTCGCTCAACGCCAACAACGGCGAAATGAAGCTGTACGTGAACTTCGACGTCCAGACGGACCCCAACATCGACCAGGTGCTCACCCAGATGCGCAAGAGCCAGGCCGATTCGAAGCTCCCCGCCGAAATGACCAGCTCACCCGTGTCCCGGGGATCGCCAGCGTCACCGTCTTCGGCGCGGGCCAGTACGCCATGCGCCTTTGGGTTCGGCCTGACATCCTGGCCAAGCTCAACATCACCATTCCGGATATCGTGAATGCGGTGAAGAAACAAAATACCGTGAACCCGGCCGGCCAGGTCGGTGCCGAACCGGCGCCGCCCGGTCAGGAATACACCTACGCGATCCGCGCCCAGGGACGCCTGGAAGCCCCGGAGGAATTCGAGCGCATTGTGGTGCGGGCCAACCCCGATGGGTCCATCGTCCGGCTGAGCGACGTAGCCCGTGTGGAGCTCGGATCCCAGACCTACGCCCTGTCGGGGCGCCTCAACGGCAAGCCTTCGGCGGTCCTGGCGGTCTACCAGCTTCCGGGCACCAACGCCATCGCCGCGGTCGACGGCGTTAAGAAGCTCATGGAGGAGGTCAAGCGGACTTCCTTCCCCGATGACCTGGACTACGTCGTTTCCCTGGATACCACCCAGTCGGTCCGTGAAGGCGTCAAGGAAATCCTCCACACGCTGTTTGAAGCCCTCGTGCTCGTCATCATCGTGGTCTTCATCTTCCTCCAGGGATGGCGGGCGACCCTGATCCCGGCCCTGGCCGTGCCGGTCTCCCTCATCGGCACCTTCGCCTTCTTTCCGATCATCGGGTTTTCCATCAACACCATCGCCCTCATGGGCCTCGTGGTCGACGACGCCATCGTGGTCGTGGAGGCCGTCGAGCACCACCTCGAGCACGGACTGTCGCCCAAGGAGGCGACCATGAAGGCCATGGAGGAAGTGTCCGGCCCCGTGGTGGCCATCGCCCTGGTGCTGTCGGCCGTGTTTCTCCCCACCATCTTCATCCCGGGCATCACCGGGCGCCTCTACCAGCAGTTCGCCATCACGATCGCCATTTCCGTGCTGCTCTCGGCTTTCAATGCCCTGACCCTGTCTCCGGCCCTTTCGTGTTTGATCCTCAAGCCCAAGAAGCAGGCGCGCGGCCCCCTCGGAGCCTTCTACCGGGGATTCAACAACGTGTTCGGAAAGGCGACCAACGGGTACGTGACCCTGTGCGGGTTTTTCATCCGCAAGTTCGCCATCAGCCTGCTGCTCCTGCTCCTCATAACCTTCGGAACGGGCCTGGTGGCCAAGCTCGTGCCCGGCGGCTTCCTGCCCGAGGAGGATCAGGGTTATTTCTACGCCGGGGTGCAGCTCCCCGACGCGGCGTCCCTGCAGCGCACGGACCAGGCGGCCGTGGAGCTGGAAAAAATGATCCTGGAAACCCCCGGCGTGGCCTACTGCACCACAGTGGTGGGCTACAGCATGCTCTCCGGCATCTCCAACACCTACAGCGGCTTTTTCTTCGTCACGCTCAAGCCCTGGCACGAACGCAAGAAACCCGAGGAGCAATACGGGGTCATCCTGGGCGGCCTCAACCGGCGCATGGGCCAGCTCACCCAGGGGACGGCTTTCGCCTTCTCGCCTCCGGCCATCCCCGGCATCGGGACCTCGGGCGGCGTGACGTTCATCCTGGAAGACCGCTCCGGAAAGGACATCCCCTTCCTGTGGGACAACACCCAGAAATTCCTGGCGGAAGTGCGCAAGCGCCCGGAGATCGCCCGGGCCACCACGACGTTCCTGCCGACGGTCCCCCAGGTCTTCGTGGACGTCGACCGGGACAAGGTCTTGAAGCAGGGGGTGGACCTCGGCCAGGTGTATCAAACGCTGCAAGCGTTCATGGGGGGATATTTCATCAATTATTTCAACCGATTCGGGAGACAGTGGCAGGTCTATCTCCAGGCGGAGGGAGAATTCCGCACCGAAGCCGAGCAGCTGGGGCAGTTCTATGTGCGCAACGCCTCGGGGACCACCGTGCCCCTCGCGGCGGTGACGCGACTGGAAAACCGGTCCGGTCCCGAATTCACCATGCGCTTCAACCTCTACCGTTCGGCCCAGATCAACGTGACGCCCAAGCCCGGGTTCAGCTCCTCCCAGGCCATGAAAACCCTGGAGGAGGTGTTCCGGCAAACCATGCCGCGGGAGATGGGCTTCGACTATCTGGGCATGTCCTTTCAGGAAAAGAAAGCCATGGAAGGCGTCCCGGTCAGCGCGGTTTTCGCCCTGTCCCTGCTCTTCGTGTTTCTCATCCTGGCGGCCCAGTACGAGAGCTGGAGCCTGCCGTTCAGCGTCCTGCTGGGGACTCCGGTAGCCGTGTTCGGGGCCTTCCTCGGAATCTGGATGCGCACCCTGGAGTTCAATCTTTACGCCGAGATCGGCCTCATCATGCTGATCGGCCTGGCGGCCAAGAACGCCATCCTCATCGTGGAATTCGCCAAGGTGGAATACGAAAAGGGCAAGACCATCGTGGACGCGGCCCTGGAGGGAGCCAAGCTGCGGCTGCGGCCGATCCTCATGACCAGCTTCGCCTTCATCCTGGGCTGCGTCCCGCTCGCGATCGCGTCCGGATCGGGAGCCGTCGCGCGCCAGGTGATGGGGACCGGCGTCATTGGCGGCATGCTTGCCGCGACGGTGATCGCCATTTTCCTGATCCCCGTGACCTTTTACGTGGTCGAGCGGCTCGCCCACCGGGGAGGGAGCCCGCCCGCGCCGGGCCATTCGGCCGATGTCCCGGTGAAGGAACCTGCCGAGAAGGGAGGCGAGCATGCTTAGACGCGCTCCGGTTTGCGTCCTGCTGGTCCTGCTGACGGGCTGCGCCATCGGCCCCGACTACAAGAGACCCAAGGTGGATACGCCCGCCAACTACCGGTTCGAATTGAACGGCGCCATGGAAGTGGCCAACACCGCCTGGTGGGAACAGTTCGACGATCCGGTCCTGAATGAGCTGGTCCGCACGGCCCTGCAGGAAAACAAGGACGTGCTCATCGCCTCGGCCCGGATCGAGGAGTTCGTGGGCCGCTACGTGACGGCCCGAGGAGAGCTTTTCCCGACCACGTCCGCGGGCTTCACCGCCGCACGCGAGCGCCTGCCCGGCTCGTTGATCACGTCCGACAACTATCAGGTCTTCCTCAGCGGCAGCTGGGAGATCGACTTCTGGGGGCGCCTGCGCCGGTTGAAGGAAGCGGCCCGGGCGGAGCTCCTGGCCACGGAGGAGGCGCGCCGTTCGGTGATCCTGACCCTCGTGAGCTCGGTGGCCGCAACGTACGTGGACTTGCTCACGCTGGACAAGCAGCTGGAGATCACGGTCCGGACCGCCGAATCCCGCAAGGCGTCCCTGGACCTTTACCAGCTTCGCCTGGAATATGGTGTGGTGGACGCTCTGGTGGTGAGCCAGGTTGACGCGGAATACCAGGAGGCTTTGGCGCGCATCCCAGAAGTCGAGCGGACCATCGCGCAAACGGAAAACGCGTTGAGCATCCTCATCGGTCGAAACCCCGGCGGGATCCTCCGAGGCCGCAGTCTCGACCGACTGGTGCTGCCCGAAGTGCCCGAAGGGCTGCCCTCCGAGCTTCTGGAGAAACGTCCGGACATCCTCCAGGCCGAACAGAACCTGATCGCCGCCAACGCCCGGATCGGCGCCGCCAAGGCCACGTATTTCCCGACCATTTCGCTCACCGGCGTCCTGGGGGCCGCCAGCCCCGAGCTCACCAAGCTCTTCAGCGCGGGAACAAGCTTCTGGAGCCTGGCGGGCCCCATCGCCATGCCGCTCCTCAACTTCGGGCGCATCAAGGGGCTGGTGAAATCCACCGAAGCAGTGCAGCAGCAGGCCCTGTACGCTTACCAGCAGGTGATTCAGAACGCCTTTCGGGAGGTCGATGACGCCTTGGTCGCTCATGTCAAGTCCCAGGAGCGGCTCCAACCCCAGCGCCTGCAGATCGAGGCACTGCGAAACGCGGTCAAGCTGGCCCGCATGCGCTACGACGAGGGCTTCGCCAGCTACATCGAGGTTCTCGACGCCGAACGGAGCCTTTTCAACGCCGAGCTCCTCTACACGACGGTGCATGGGGATGTCTACCGGTCCCTGATCGGCCTCTACAAGGCCATGGGCGGAGGCTGGGTATCCGTGGCCGAAGCGGGCGCCCCCAAGGCCCCCGTCAAGGAGCCCGAAGAAATCGTCCCGCTGCCGTGACGACGGCGCGAGGGAGGGGAAGCCGCGAGATCGTCAGGTGACGTTCTCGTCGAAGACACACGAACTTGTGACCAGAGGCGGCAGCGACAGGGCGAGCTCCCGCCAATGGGTCAATGCAATGGGATGATATGGTCATCCGCCGTTTCCAGTGTGAGAAAGTGGCTGTTGCAGAACTCGCCTGTACCCCACCACCGTCATTCCCGCGCAGGCGGGAATCCAGTTTTTTCGATGACTTCTGGGCCCCCGCCTCCGCGGAGGTGACAGGATTTATAGGTTCTGCAACAGTCTGAAGTATGCAGTCACCAGCAAGCCCGGTTTCTTCACTTCGGGCCGCACCGTAACGATGATGACGATCGTATGCGTCGGGGACCCCGCAATTGACCGGACGCGTTCCCAAGCTGAGAGTAGGCTCTTCCCTGGTAATGGGTGATACCACAATCAAATCGTCTTCCTTGCGGATTTCTGCTTCTTCGACACCAGCCAGCATCTTCCTGGGGATGAAACACCCCTCTGCGTGACCTCGGCTCTCATGGGCCGTCTCTTTCGTGAATTGTGTTTTATCCGGTCATCACCTAATTCCCACATGATCCCGGTATGACCTTGTAGATCAGCTCGAGGGGGCAATAGGGGGAAATGCTGTTGTCCTTAGCAATATGATTCCCCCCTTCAGAGGGGCCAGGGAGGTGTTTTAGGTGAAGTTACAAACCGTTACACTCCCCTTGATCCCCCCTCCAGGGGGGAATTTGGAGTGGCGGGATCTTGGATCAACAGCATTGGGGGACTGGCATGGCCTTGGATGGACCCCGCCAGCGCTTGGGTCGATGAGCATCGCGGAAGGGAATTGCGGAACCTGAGCGTTTCGCCTGTTCCTCTTCTCACGTCATCGTGGTAGCTTGAGCCGCAACAGGGCGTGAAGCCGGCTTCTTGCGGGCAAGGAATGAGGATGGAGGGTCGACATGCAGCTCGGAATGATCGGACTGGGACGGATGGGCGGCAACATGGCGCGCCGCCTTCTGCGCGCGGGGCATGAGGTCGTCGTCTATTCCGCGACGGCCGTGACGCGGGAGACCTTCGCAAAGGAAACGGGGGTGTTCGCGGCCTCCTCGATTGCCGAGCTCGTCGGTCGGCTCCGGCCACCGCGCGTGGTCTGGCTGATGGTGCCGGCGGCCGCGGTGGACTCGACCCTCGACGAAGTGGCGACCCACGTGGAGACGGGCGACATCGTCGTCGACGGGGGCAACTCCCATTACATCGATGATATTCGGCGATCCCGGGCACTCATGCCCAGGGGAATCCAGTACGTCGATTGCGGCACGAGCGGCGGGGTCTGGGGCCTCGATCGGGGCTACTGTCTCATGATCGGCGGCCCGCAGGAAGCGGTCACACACCTCGACCCCATTTTCAAGGCCCTCGCCCCCGGCCGGGGCTCCATTGCCCGAACGCCGGGCCGCGAGAGCGCGGGTGGAACGGCGGAGGAAGGCTACCTGCACTGCGGGCCCGCCGGCGCAGGCCATTTCGTCAAAATGGTTCATAACGGCATCGAGTACGGCCTCATGGCCGCGTACGCCGAAGGGCTCAACATCCTCCGTCATGCCAACGTGGGCCGGCACGTTGGCGAGGTGGACGCCGAAACGACCCCCTTGCGCCACCCCGACCACTACCGGTACGATTTCAACCTGGCAGACATCACGGAGCTCTGGCGGCGAGGCAGTGTCGTGGCTTCCTGGCTTCTCGATCTATGCGCCATGGAATTCATGGAGAGTCCGGATCTGTCGAAGTTCGCGGGACGGGTTTCGGATTCCGGCGAAGGGCGCTGGACGATCCTGGCGGCCATCGACGAGGGGGTGCCAGCCCCCGTGCTGAGCGCGGCTCTGTTTCAGCGGTTCAGCTCCCGGGGCGAGGACGACTTCGCACGGAAGGTGCTCTCGGCCATGCGCTTCGGTTTCGGGGGCCACGTGGAAAAGCCTGAGAAGTGAGACGCGAGCACGAAGTGAGGGAGGAGCGATTCATGGGGGCGGCGGGACGGTCGGTGACGGAAGGTCGCGCGTGGCAGGCGCTGGCGGCCCATCATCAACAGATCAAGGACATGCATCTCCGGACGCTGTTCGCCCAGGACCCGACCCGGGGCGAGCGCCTCGCCCTGGAGGCTGCGGGCCTATATTTCGATTATTCCAAGCATCGGATCACCGGGGAGACCGTAAGGCTCCTCGTGAGTCTGGCCGAGGAGAGCGGCCTTCGGGACAAGATCGAGGCGATGTTTCGCGGCGAGAAAATCAACCTCACGGAAAACCGTGCCGTGCTGCACGTGGCCCTCCGCGCCCCGCGAGAGGAGCGGATCGTCGTGGACGGCAAGGACGTGGTTCCCGAGGTCCACGCC
>CAZGQL010000115.1:0-375 GCA_964527905.1 uncultured Syntrophobacteraceae bacterium | reverse complement strand
GTGCTCGACAAGATGGCCGCATTCTGCGGGCGGATCCGGAGCGGCCAATGGATGGGCCACACGGGCAAACGGATCCGCAACGTGGTCAATATCGGCATCGGCGGATCGGACCTGGGCCCAGTCATGGCGTATGAAGCCCTGCGCCATTACTCGACGCGCGAGATGACTTTCCGCTTCGTCTCCAACGTGGACGGGACGGACTTCGCCGAGGCCACGCGGGACCTCGACGCGGCCGAGACCCTGTTCATCGTTTCCTCCAAGACCTTCACCACGCTGGAGACCATGACCAACGCCCGGACGGCCCGCGCCTGGACGCTGGCCGCGCTCAAGGACGATGCCGCCGTCGCGAAGCACTTTGTCGCCGTCTCGACCAAC
>CAZGQL010000114.1:13429-14746 GCA_964527905.1 uncultured Syntrophobacteraceae bacterium | reverse complement strand
CATGCGGTATTCCTCGACCGCATCCTGGCGTCTCCCGAATGTCCGCTGGAACTCTTCCGCGATCGCGTCGTAGGCGGGAAGCGCATTCTGAGCGGCAAGATGCGTTTCATACCGAAAGTAGGAATAGGGAGAGCCCCCGAGCACAGCCACGGCCTGGCTGACCGGGGCCGACGCCCGAAAGCTCATGCCATCTGGATCGAACGAGCCGACGAATTCCGCGGCGACCGCCGGATCAGGAAGGTCGACCGGCTCCCGCGTGAAAGACAGGTAAAACCCATCCATGTTCACGATGACCGGAAGCCGGACTCCGGGATGCTCTGCAAGCCGGTACGCTACAAGGACACTATCCAGGACTTCCTGACAGGTGGAGCAGTGAATTTGCAGAAACCCGCAGTCGCGGGCCGCGAGAATGTCGTTGTGGTCCGGCTCGAGGGTAATGGGCGCGGAAAGCCCGCGGGAGACGTTGACCATGACGAAGGGCACGCGCCACCCTGCAACGGTGTAGAGCATTTCCATGGCATACAAGAGCCCCTGGCTGGAGGTGGCCGTAAAGACCCGAACTCCCGTGGCGGCCGCCGCCCCGGCCGCCGTCATCATCGAATGTTCGGATTCGAGGGTGACCATCCGGCAGCGCATGGCTCCCGTGTCGATCCACTTGGCAATGGTTTCGATGATCTCCGTTTGCGGGGTGATGGGAAACGCGGGAAGGTAGTCGATTCCGGCAAGCCGCGCTCCCCAGGCTGCGGAGCCGTTTCCTGTGAGGAGTATGCGATTCATGAGACGCCTCCCTGGTTGTCGGCAGGCTCAGCTTGATGTTCCGAAACGACCCGAATGGCGTGGGAGGTACACTGAGTCACACAAATCATGCACCCCTTGCAGTGGTCGTAGTCCACTTGGGGATGACCGTCCTCGCCCACGGCGATGGCACTGTCGGGGCAAAAGGTGCTGCAGACCCACCAGCATCCCTTGCAATGATCAAGGTCGATCATGGGCCGGAGGGTCCTCCACAGCCCGGTCTTGACTAGGGAACTGGTGGCGGCGGCATGGATGATGGGAGCCGCGGTCCTGGCGTCTTCCAACGGCAGGTCGATCCAGTCGGGTCTATTGCCGGCTCCGGGCGGCGTCACCACCGCTTCTGAAACCAGGCCTTCATGCGCGGCCATCGTATCGTAGGCTCTCAGGGCCTCCTGTTGATTCCTCTCGATGAGGACGTTCCCGAGTCCTGCCAGTTCCATGGAGACCGCCTTCAACAGGGCATCCCTCGGAAGCGGGCCGACGAGCCGTGCGGCGGCCCCGGCGCATCCGGCGCTGAGAGAT
>CAZGQL010000114.1:0-13392 GCA_964527905.1 uncultured Syntrophobacteraceae bacterium | reverse complement strand
ATCCAGAGAGCCCGGGAAGTTCAGTCTTTCTCTCCAGATCTCGGGATCTTCGTCGGTGCGAAGCACCATGACCGTTTTTTCGCTGGCTCCCGAAAGGACCCCTGCGGCCGGGATCTGGAGCAGGGTCTCGTCGGCGACCATGATCAAGTCAGGTTTCCCAATGATCCCTCGCTCCCGGATGGCTCCCCTGGATGCACGAACATAGGAAAAGATGGGGGCACCCCTGCGTTCGGCCCCGTAGCGCGGTGCGTCCTGCACCTCGTAGCCTTCCAGGAAGAATGCGGTGCCCAGGATGCGGCCAGCCGTCTTCATGCCCTGTCCGCCTCGTCCATGAAACCGGATCCGATACACGTCCCTGCATCCTTTCACACGTTGGGAACTTCTCGCTGCAGGGCAGGGGTGCCCCGCGCTCGCCTGTCGAATCTTTTTGAGAGGCTGATTGTACGGGAGAGTCCGAGAAAGTTGGAGTTGAAAACGGAAGGCCCGATTTTTTATTTTGACATATTACATACTATGTAATAGGCTTAGTGCCCATGAAACGGGACAAGACCACCAAACGAGAGCAGCAGGCGAGGGAAACGCGCAAGAAGATCCTTCTGGCCGCCGTCCGGCTTTTTGCGCGTCAAGGCTATCACAAAACCACCATCGCCGACCTGGCCCAGGCCATCGGCCTGACTACGGGCGCGGTCTTTTACCATTTTCCCTCCAAGGAGGACCTCCTCGATGCCGTCGTCCAATGGCTGGCCCGGGGAATCCAGGTCTACTCCGACGTCACCGACCGCGTGGAGGAGCCCTCCATACGGGTCGTTCATGAGATCATCCACGTCATGTGCGATCACTTCCGACGTAACCCCGAAGCCACCATCTGTCTGGCGGCCCTCGCCACGGAGTTTGCGGGAAGCAATCACCCCATGGAGAGCCGCCTTAAGGAGATCTATGCTGTTTTCGTGGATTCGTTCGAGCGGGTCTTGAGCGCCTGTCCCTGGGTTCGGAATCCCAGGGGGGCCGCCATCGCGTTTGTCGGCTCCGTCCAGGGCATCGCCATTCAGGGCCTGCTACGGGAGGGAGAAAACACGATCGACGAGCTCGCCGAGGCCTTCATGACCCTCATGGCTCCCTGGTGAGCATGCCAGGGCCCCACGTTTCGACCGACCGTCCGTAAGGGGAGGACAAACAGCCCTTTCCCGGTCGCGATGGCGCTTCCTTTCACCCCCATTGAAAAGGAGACAGACCATGGAAATCAAGAAAGTGTGCGTCCTCGGAGCCGGCATCATGGGAGCCGGCATCGCCCAGGTGGCGGCCGAAGCCGGCTTCCAGGTGGCCATGCGGGACATCGAGGACCGTTTTGTGGAGAAAGGGTTGAGTACCATTAAGGGCAATCTGGACCGGGCCGTTTCCAAGGGGAAGCTGGCCGCCGAGGAAGCCGCGTCCGTCCTCGCCCGCGTACAGGGGACGACGGACCTCAGGGTTGCGGCAGAAAGCGCGGACCTCGTCATCGAGGCCGTCATCGAAGTGATGGCCCTCAAGAAGGAGGTGTACTCGGAGCTCGACGCGCTGTGCGCGGATCACACGATCTTCGCCAGCAACACCTCCGGACTGTCCATCACGGAGATGGCCTCCATCACTAAGCGCCCGGACCGATTCATCGGCATGCATTATTTCAATCCGGTTCCGGTGATGAAGCTAGTCGAGCTGATCCGGGGCTTCCTGACGTCGGACGCAACCTACGCGACCGCCAAGGCCTATGTGGAGCGAATCGGGAAGACGCCCATCGAGATCAAGGAGGCGCCGGGCTTTGCAGTCAACCGTATCCTGTGCCCCATGATCAACGAGGCCATCTTTGTGTATGCCGAGGGCATCGCGTCTGCGGAAGACGTGGATCGGGCCATGGTGCTCGGCGCCAATCACCCCATCGGGCCGCTGGCCCTCGCCGACATGGTGGGCCTGGACACGCTGCTGCACGTGCTCGACGGTCTGCAGCGGGAACTCGGTGAGGACAAGTACCGGCCGGCCCCCCTCCTGCGCAAGATGGTCCGCGCGGGATATCTGGGCCGAAAAAGCGGCCGCGGCTTTTATGACTACACCAAGTAGAGATCCGAACGAGGAGAGCATGGCCATGCAGTACGAGCTTACTGAGGAACAGATCCTGTTGCAGAATATGGTTCGAAGGCTTGCCAGGGACAAGGTCGCCCCCGGCGCCGCCAGGCGGGATGAGGAGGGACACTTCGACTGGGAGATGGTGGAACTCATGCGGGAAAATGGGCTCTACGGCATCGATTTTCCCGAGGAGTATGGGGGATCTCACGCCGGGATGTTGGCCCTGGCCATCGTCGTCGAAGAATTGTGCAAGGTCGATGCGTCCTGCGGTCTTCTGATTGCGGACCATGAGCTCGGCTCCCTGCCCATCCTTTTGGCCGCCAATGAGGAACAGCGGGAGCGGTTCCTTCCGAAGCTGGCCTCGGGCGAGCACTTGGCCGCCTTCGGGCTCACGGAGCCTTCGGCCGGATCCGATGTGGCGCGGTTGCGCTGCCGGGCCAAACGGGACGGAGATTCCTATATCCTCAACGGGACCAAAACCTTCATCACCAACGGCGGGGTGGCCAGTGTCGTGACGGTGTACGCGGTCACGGATCCCGACAAGCCCAGTCACAAAAACGCGGGCGTTTTCGTAGTCGAAAAAGGGACGCCGGGATTTTCGATCGGCAAGAAGGAGAACAAGATGGGCATCCGTTGGTCAGAGACGGTCGAGCTCATCTTCGAGGATTGCCGGGTTCCGGCTGAGAACCTGCTGGGTCAAGAGGGCGACGGGTTTCACATCATGATGAAGACGCTCGACTTCTCGCGGGCGGGTGTGGCGGCCCAGGCCCTGGGCATCGCCGCCGGGGCCCTCGAGTACGCCACGGCCTACGCCAAGGAGCGTGTCGCGTTTGGAAAGGCGATCATCGAACATCAGGGGATCGGGTTCAAGCTGGCCGACATGGCCATGCGCACGGAAGCCGCCCGCCAGTTGCTCTACAAAACTTGCGCGCTTCTCCAGGAGCAGCCCAAGGACATGAGTCGCCTGAGTCCGGAGCTCATCCGCATGAGCTCCATGTCCAAGTGCTTCTGTTCGGATGTCGCCATGTGGGTGACCACGCAGGCGGTTCAAGTCCTGGGCGGCTACGGCTACATCAAGGAATACCCGGTCGAGCGGATGATGCGGGATGCGAAGATCACTCAGATCTACGAAGGGTCGAACGAAATCCAGCGGCTGGTCATATCCAAGACGCTTTAGGATACGAGAAGGAGAAGGACCGTGAGTCGAGACAACGATGTGGTCATGGTCGCCGCCGCACGCACGGCCATCGGGAAGTTCGGCGGTGCGCTCAAAGAGGTGCGGGCTTCCCGGCTGGCGGCCCATGTGATGCTCGAGGTGCTCAAACGCGCGGGAAACCTGGACCCGCGCCTGTTGGATGAAATCATCGTCGGCGATTGCGTTCAGTGTTTCGACGAGGCCAACACCGCGAGAACGGCCGCGCTGACGGCAGGAATCCCTTTTGAAGTGCCGGCTTTCACCGTGCAGCGCCAGTGTTCGTCTTCCATGCAGGCCCTCAGCTCAGGCGTGCAACACATCCGCGCTGGGGATTCGGAGATTGTGCTGGTCGGAGGCGTGGAATCCATGAGCTCAGGCCCCTATTACCTTCCGGGAGCGCGGTGGGGGATGCGGCTGCAGAACCACGAGTGCATCGACGCCGTCTGGGAGATGCTCCATTCAGGAAGCCGCCTGCTGGGCTCGCCCATGATCATGGGGATCACGGCTGAGAACCTCGCCGCCAAGTACTCCATTTCCCGGGAGGCTCAGGACCAGGTCGCACTGGAAAGCCACGCGAAGGCCGAGGCGGCGACCCGCTCCGGCCGTTTCAAGGAGGAAATCGTCCCCTTCGAGCTGCCCGGCAGGAAAGGGAAGGTGGAGGTTTTCGACCAGGACGAGCACACGCGCTTTGGACTCACGATGGAGGATCTGGCCCGGCTCAAACCGGTGTTTCGGCCAGACGGCACGGTCACGGCCGGGAATTCCTCGGGCTTGAACGACGGGGCGGCGGCGGCCATCCTGACGACCCGTGCGCGGGCTCGAGAGTTGGGACTCACTCCGATGGCGCGCATCGTGACTCAGACCGCTGCCGGGGTGGAGCCGCATTTGATGGGTTACGGTCCCGTGCCGTCCACGCAAAAGGCGCTGAAAAAGGCCGGCATGACCCTCAAGGACATCCAGCTCGTGGAAGTGAACGAGGCGTTCGCGGCCCAGTACATCGCCTGTGAAATGGGCTTGGGGCTGGATCGCTCGATCACCAACGTCAATGGGAGCGGCATCGGCCTGGGGCACCCCGTTGGGGCGACGGGGCTTCGGATCGTGATTTCCCTCGTGTACGAGATGGCGCGCCGAGACCTGGAAATCGGTTTGGCGACTCTGTGCGTGGGAGGCGGCATGGGCATGACCACCATCGTGGCACGGGACTAGACGCATCGCATGAAAAAGGAGAATCTCTCATGAAGGGACAACTCATTGATCGGACTCCATCGGCCTACGACTACCCTCTCCTCATCAAGCAGCTGCTGACGACCCCCCTCATTTACGCACCGGAACAGGAAATCGTTTACCGGGACCTCAAGCGCTACACGTACCGGACGCTCAAGGATCGCATCGGCCGTCTGGCCAATGTGCTCCAGGGGATCGGCGTCCGGCCGGGGGATACCGTCGGCGTTATGGACTGGGACAGCCATCGGTATCTGGAGTGCTTTTTCGCCATCCCCATGATGGCCTCGGTGCTGCACATGGTGAACATCCGGCTCTCCCCGGAGCAGATCGTTTATACGGTCAACCACGCCGAGGACGACGTGCTTTTGGTGCATTCGGACTTCTTGCCGGTGGTCGAGAAGATCCGTGGGGAGCTCACGACCGTGAAGAAAATCATCGTCATGACGGACCTGGACGCCGCTCCGCCGACGACTCTGACCATCGAGGGGGAGTATGAGGCGCTCCTGGCGGCCAGCCCGGCGGCGTTCGACTTCCCGGACTTCGATGAGAACACCAAAGCCACGACCTTTTACACGACGGGGACGACCGGTGCGCCCAAGGGGGTTTATTTCAGCCACCGCCAGCTGGTGCTCCACACCTTCGGTGTTCTCACCGCTCTCAGCGCGCTCAAATCCCAGTCGGGCTTCGATTCCAGCGATGTATACATGCCACTCACCCCCATGTTCCATGTCCATGCCTGGGGACTTCCCTTCGCCGCGACTCTGCTGGGGGCCAAGCAGGTTTATCCGGGCCGTTACGAGCCGGAGACGATCCTGCGGCTGATCCAGACCGAGAAGGTGACGTTTTCCCATTGTGTTCCAACCATTCTGCACATGATTTTGAATTCGCCCAAGGCGAAAGATGTGGATCTTTCTCGCTGGAGGCTCATCATCGGCGGGTCTGCCCTGCCCAAGGCCCTCTGCAAACGAGCCATGGAACTCGGCATCGACATCTTCACCGGCTACGGGATGTCGGAAACCTGTCCCATCCTCACGTTGGCCCAACTGCGGCCGCACATGCTCGACTGGGACTTGGACCGACAGGTCGAGGTCCGCTGCCGCACGGGCTCTCCCATCCCGCTCGTTCAGCTGGAGGTGGTGGATCCCGAGGGGAAACCTCTGCCCCATGACGGGGTGAGCACGGGGGAGGTGGTGGTCCGGGCCCCCTGGCTGACCCAGGGCTATTTCAAGGAGACACAGCGCTCAGAGGAGCTTTGGGAAAACGGGTGGCTTCACACCTCGGACATCGGGAACATCGATTCCCTGGGTTACCTGCAGGTCACGGACCGCCTCAAGGATGTGATCAAAACGGGAGGCGAGTGGATTTCCTCACTGGCCTTGGAAGACATTCTGCTGCAGCACGAGGCTGTGTCGGAAGCGGCGGTGGTAGCCGTTCCGGACGACAAATGGGGAGAGCGGCCCCTAGCCCTCGCAGTCCTCAAGGATGAGTTCAAGGACAAAGTGACCGCCGAGGCGTTGCGGGATCATTTTATGGCGTTCGTGAACAGCGGGGCCATTTCCAAGTGGGGGGTCCCGGACCAGATCCACTTCGTGGACGTGCTTCCGAAGACGAGCGTCGGGAAATTGAACAAACGGGCTATGCGCCAGCAGCTGTCGAAGTCCTCCGGATGATTCGGAGCGCTACCGATCTTCGACTCTTTCCCAATCCATCACGGGGCGAGCGCCGTGCGCCCGCCCCGTGTCCACCCGGAGGCTGTGGCCTCCGGGGCACCAGGTCGTGAGCACGGTGAGCGGTTACCCCAGCACGTCACGAACCATCTTGAGCAGCTGGTGGACGTCATAGGGCTTGCGGACAAAGCCTCGGGCACCAAGGTCCTGGATGTGACGGATCTCTTCGGCGCCGCTGTGCCCGCTGACCACGATGACCCGGACCTCCGAATTCAATTTCAGCAGCTCCTCCAGGCACTTTCTCCCACCAATCCCGGGCATGATCAGATCCAGGAGCACCAAGTCGATGCGCCCATCGTGTTCTCGGTAGGCCTCGAGGGCGCTTTCGCCATCGGGCGCGCTGATCACCGTGTAGCCGAAACGCTGCAGCACCTGTTGCCCAAGGTAGCGTACCGGTTCTTCGTCGTCCACGAGCAGGATGGTTTCAGTGCCCGCATATGCCTCCGCCGGCTCCGGAATGCATTGCACCGCATCCTTTGGCTGCTCCACGGCGGGAAGGTAGATCCGGAAGGTGCTTCCCACACCCGGCGTGCTTTGGCAGGTGACATGCCCTGAGTGGTTCTTGACGATTCCGTAGACCATGGCCAGCCCGAGGCCCGTACCCTTGCCCACCTCCTTCGTGGTGAAGAACGGGTCGAAGATGTGCTCCTGGGTGGCCGCATCCATCCCGTGGCCGGTGTCCGAGACGGCAAGAACCGCGTACCGGCCTTCCGCCATCCCAGGATACCGGTGTCGGGAGGCGGGATCCACAGTAACAGTATAGGTCTCGAGGGTGAGTGTGCCGCCGTCGGGCATGGCGTCTCGGGCATTCACCGCGAGATTCATCACCACCTGTTCGATCTGGGCGGCGTCCGCCATGACCGGGTTGAGATTCCCTGTGAGACGCAGCTCGATACGAATCATCTTGGGGATGGTTCGCTCAAGCAAGCGTCTCAAGCTTTCGAGGGTCTGATTGAGGTCGGTCGGTTCGCAGCGCACCTCCACCTTGCGACTGAACGTGAGCAGCTGCCGCGTCAACTCTCCCCCGCGCTGCGCGGCTCGGCTGATCTCCAGCAATTCGGCATAACCCGGTTCCACGGGCTCCCTATCAAGGAGGAGCAACTCCGTGAATCCCTGAATAGCCTGGAGTAGGTTGTTGAAATCATGAGCGATACCTCCTGCCAGCGTCCCGATGGCTTCCATCTTGTGGGCTTGCCTGAGCTGAGCCTCAAGCTTTTTCGTTTCGGTCATGTCGATGACAAAGCCCTGAAGTCCCACTGGCACGCCGTCCCGGTATCTCGGCGAGGAGTGTATGACGGCCGGAAAGGTGGAGCCGTCTTTACGCCGCGCCGTGTACTCGTTGATCCCCAAGCGTTGCCCGCTCAGAACCCTCTTCATGTTTTCCACGGCCCTCGGTCGATCTTCCTCGACGACCATCTGGAGGGAGCTCAGTCCCCGATCGAAATCCTCCTGAGTGTAGCCGAAGTGGGCGAAGGCGTTCCGGTTGACGAACGTGAGATTCCCTTTGGTGTCGACTTCGAAGATCGTTTCGGGAAGGAGTTCGGCCAGCTCACGGAACCGCTCCTCGCTCTCGCGAAGCGCCGCCTCCGCCCGAAGCCGTTCCGCCTGGGCCCGCGTTTCCAGGCGCTGGAGCGTGTTTTGACGGACAAGCAGGAGGACGAGAACGAAGAGAATTCCTACCGCCAAGGTAAAAAGCACATTCACACTGAAGAGGAAGCGATCCAGACGGCTGCGTTGCTCATTGAGCACCTCCTGGGCTGCCGATTCGCTTTCTCGAGTCAGTGCTTTGGCTTTCTCGAATGCGACGATGATCCGCGACAGGCAGACGTCCAGGGTGGTGGGAGTGTCGGGCCCGTGCCCCGAGACGCCCTCTGAAAGCCACGTGCGCACATCGGTCACCGCCGGGGCGACGACGGCATGGAAGGCGGACGCCTGGATCATGTTGTCAAAGACGTAGGTGTTGCGCAAACGGATGACGGCCGCGTGGACGACCTCCACGCGGTCACGCAGCCTTCGGAGGTTCTCCGGGCTGGGAACCGCACGCGCAAGCGTTGCGGTGGACGACACCTCCTGCAGATCCTCAAGGATTTCCTTAACATCCGTCAATTGTCGAAGAATGACGTTGGGTAGATTCTTCTCCACGGAGCGCAGCGTGACATTGGTGAGGATCCCGGCGGCGATCAGTGCTGCGGAAAATGCAGCCACGGTACTCCAAAGGAGAACCTGAACAAGATGACGAGCCTTCTTCATTGGGGCAGGATGTCCTGAAACGTCATGTTTTTCTCCCGGTAGAACCGTTCCGCACCGGGATGAAGCGGTATCGAAACCCCTAGCAAAGCATTTGCCAAATCAATCGAGCGCCCCAAGGGATGCCCGCTCTGGAGAGCGGCAACCGTGGACTCGCTCCACAAGGTGGCCGTAAGCCGATAGGCCAGTTCCTCGGGCATGGCCGCATGCACCACCAGGAGTGCATGAACCTGGAGCGTCGGCGTTGCGGGAATTCCCGGATAGACCCCTGCCGGGATTTCACCGGGAACGAGATACCGGTGCCGGGCACGGATGCGTTCCATCATATCCGAAGCGATGGGCACAAAGAAGAGGTCGATTTCCGCGACCCGGGCCACGGCCTCCATCGGAGCTCCCGCCATCACCGCGAATCCCTGGAGTTCTCCGGATCTTACCTTGTCGATCGTGAGCTCGGGCTTCAAATAGACCGGAAGCAAATCCTTCTCGGACATGCCGTGGGCCTCTAAGACGGCTCTCATCACCGCAAGAGTCCCCGAGCCCACCTCATCGATGGAAACCCGTTTGCGCCGCAACGCCGGTACCGAAGTGATTTCGGCATCACGGCGCGTGACGATCTGCAGCTTTTCCGGGTACAAACTCGCCACCGCTCGCACCATGCGGGCAGCCTCATCGCCACTGAACATTTCTTCCCCTCGGTACGCCCACGAAGCCACGTCTGCCTGGACGAGACCAGCTTCGATTTCGCCGTTGGCGAGAGCCCGCACGTTGGCCACCGATCCTCCCGAGCTCTGGGCGACTCCCACGTAACCAACAAGGCTCGCTGGACTCTTTCCCGTCTCCGCTCCAGTGCCCGGTTCGCCGGTGATCGCTCGGGCGATGATCCGACCGATGGGATAGTATACGCCCGTGAGCCCCCCCGTTCCGATCCGGAACAAGCGTGGCGGCTCGGCCCGCAACGTCGGCGTGCACATGAGGGCCCATAGGAGGAGCAACGCCGCGGAAGTTCCCCAAAACCGTCTCCTCCCCTTGCCTAGGGACCTGCGACCTTGATTCGCCTCCGCCCGATCGGTCTTGAGGGCACAGAGACCTCTCCTGTCGTCATGCATTCCCTTTGCAATCATTCGAACCTCCCCATCATCAGACCAAGTGATCCGTGTGTCACAGGAGCTGCCATGGACCGTTCGAGCGAAAACCAGCGGAGTCTGCAAGCAGTATGGACGCATCTCCTGCGAGCACCCCATACCTAACTTCGATTTATAACCAGATGGAGCAGGGGAGGGCGACCTTTCAAGGGAGGACTCCCTTTCCTCCGGATGCTGGACACATTGACTGGCCCGATGGCCCCGCTTGGTGTCCAGGCGAGCATCGAGAGACGTGTGGAATGAGCCTCTCGCAGGGCGTTTCATGATGGATCCAATCAATGGAATTTGCGTACAATTCAGAAGGATGGGAGAATCGCTCAACAAGGGGCTCGCTTTCCAGGTTGCATGGACCTCCTCGGTTGGAGTAGTGAGTCATTGGACCCGCTGTTCACGAACCGCCCAGTCCGGAGCGCCGCGCGCCACCATGCTGAAAACGACCTTCATCCCCAACTCGTTGTTTGCCATCGTCCTGACGCTGTTCGGTGTCTATGTGATCCTCGTCGTCGCCCTTTACCTCTTCCAATCTCAGCTCGTCTTTTTCCCCGAACGGGTGATGGAGGGCACGCCCCATGACATCGGGCTTCCCTTTGAGTCCATCCTTTTCCGGAGCACCGACAACGTGGAGCTCCACGGCTGGTTTGTACCCGGCTCCCACGCCCGCGGAGTCATTCTGTTCTGTCATGGGAATGCCGGAAATATCTCCCATCGGGTGGAGTACCTGCGGCTCTTCCATGGGCTGGGATGGAGCACCTTCATCTTCGATTACCGCGGCTTCGGGAACAGTAACGGGAAGCCGACGGAAGCCGGAACCTATCAGGACGCACTAGGGGCATGGCACTACTTAGTCGACACACGGAGGGTCCAGCCCGAGGAAATCGTCATTTACGGAGAGTCGTTGGGTGGTGCGGTCGCCGCCTGGCTGGCCCGGGGACGACATCCCGCCGGGCTGGTCCTCGCATCCACCTTCACCAGCCTCCCGGACGTGGCCGCCGACGTATATCCGTTCTTTCCAGTGCGATGGCTGGCTCGGTTCCATTACAATACTCGGGGATTCCTTTCCGAGGTCACCTGTCCCGTGCTCGTGATCCACAGTCGCGATGACGAGATCATTCCGTTTGCCCACGGGCAGATTTTGTTTGAGATCGCCAGACCCCCCAAGGCCTTCCTGGAAATCCGTGGCAGCCACAACACCGGCTTCATGGATTCAAGGGTTCGATATGTCGAGGGCATCGACGACTTCCTATCCAAGCTTGTTTCAAACGGTCCTTCATAGCGGGGGCTCCATACGACCCGAGGGCAGACGGATTCACCCGTTGGGTTTTGCATGATTGAGAAAAGGCGCTTCGAGCGGACAGCCCCGTTGATTTTCGCGACCGCTGCCGGACTGACGGGAACCGTCGGTCAGATCCTGATCCTGCGTGAGCTTCTGGTCCTGTTCACCGGCAATGAGCTCTCCAGCGGCCTTTTCTTCGCCTGTTGGCTCGTGTGGACCGCCCTCGGATCGGGTGGGGCGGGTTTTCTCGCGCGACGAAACCGACCTGTGGGGAAATGGTTGCCATGGGTGCTTCTTGCCGCGGCGGCTGCGCTTCCGACCTCGCTCCTGTTCATTCGCGCGGCAAGGCTCATGGGGTCGATCCCTTCCGGAGAAATGCTCTCCCTGCCCCTGATGATCCTTTTTACCTCCTTTGCGACCTTTCCCAGCTGCGTTTGCCTGGGCGCGCTGTTCAGCATCGCTTGGTCCCTCCATGCCGATCAGGTCGCCTCTTCGAGCGGCCTGCGCCCGGTTCGCGTCTATCTATGCGAGGCGTTGGGGGCTGCGGCTGGATGCGGGATCTTTCATTTTCTATTGCTCCCAGAGATTCATGCTCTCGGAACCGCCCTCACCCTTGCCGGGGTTCTCACTGGGCTGGCTGCGGCATATCCGCTGTGCCATCGCATGGAAGCACCGCCCCCATATGGACTCACGGCCGTCTGGGTCCTCGCCGTCCTGGGACTCGTGGCCGCTGCGGCGAACGTGGAAGGTCTTGAGGCCCAAAGCCGCCAATGGCAGTGGGGAAAACGGATTGTGGCGACCCGGGACACCCCCTACCAGCACCTCACCGTGCTGCAGGAGGCCGGGCTCTTCTCGTTTTTTGGGAGCGGCTCGTGGCTCTTCTCCACCCCGGACCGTTACGCGGCCGAATCCGCTTCACATCCCGCGATGCTGCAACATCCGCGGCCCCGATCCGTGCTCTCGATCGGGGGAGCAGCCTCGGGACTCGTCGATGAAATCCTCAAATATCCCGACATCCAGACGGTCGTGGTCATCGAGCCGGATCCCGAGCTGATTCGGCTTGCACGGCGACTACTGCCCGGCGAACTCACAGCGGGGCTCGAGGACCCAAGGGTCCACGTGGCTTACGAAGACGCCGGTTCCTTTCTAAGGAGGAAGGAGGGCGCCTACGACGTGATCCTCCTCAATGTGGGCGAGCCCGTGAGCATCCAGATGAACCGTTTTTTTACCGTTGAACATTTCCGTCTCCTCAAGGATCACCTCACGACTGACGGCCTTTTATCTTTCTCCGTTTCGGTCGCACCCGAGATGCTGGGACAGGCGCAGGCTCGGCTCATCGGATCCCTCAACGCCACGTTGCGAGCCGTCTTTCCACGGGTGCGCCTCGTGATGGGAGGCGAAGGAGCGCGTTTCATGGCCGGCCTCGCCGAAGGTGCGCTTGAAACGGATGCCATCGCCCTCTCCTCAAGAGCTCAACGATACGGACTCTCCCTCCAGTACGTGAACGATGCCGCGCTACAGGACCTTTTCAGCCCGTTTCGGGCCCGATACGTGGAGGCCCTGTTGGAGGAGCAAGGAACCCCGCCGGCCAATGAGGATTTCAGACCTGTGAGCGCGCTCCAGACCCTCCTGGTCTGGAGCGCCCAGATTCATCCCGGCCTCGAACACGTGCTCCTGCGCATCACCTCAGGGGGACCGGCCGGTTTGTGGGGAGCCATCATAACGCTGGGCGCCGGATTCTTCGTGGTCGCCCTTGGGTGCCGGAAACGATGGGGGAGGAGTCCGGGGATTGCCCTGAGCGTGGGCGCGGTCGGCGCTTCGCAAATGGTGCTACAGCTGTGCCTGCTCTTGGGGTTTCAGATTCTCGAGGGCTATCTTTACCTGGAGTTGGCTCTCATCGTGGGGGCTTTCATGGTGGGCATCGGCGCGGGATCCGCCGTCGTCGACTTCCTCGCCGCACGCGTCCGGCACCCCCGGAGATTCCTGCTCCTCACTCAGGGGGGGCTCATGGCGCACTTCGCCGGGTCCATCCTGATGCTACTCCGATTCCACTCCCACCAGCCGGTTGGATCGGGAGCGGAACTCAAATGGATCTTCCCCTCTCTGGCTCTGATGGCGGGGACATTGGGAGGGCTCCATTACTGTCTTGCGGTCCGGACGCTGAGCGTGGAACGCGGTACCGCGCCCGGAGCCTGGGAGGGAGGAGGTCTTTACGCTCTGGACCTCCTGGGTGCGGCTCTAGGCGCCATGAGTGTGTCATTGATTCTCTTGCCGGTCTACGGGCTCATCACCACGTGCCTGGCCGCCCTGGCTGTGCTGGGGGTAAGTCTCGCTATTCTCATGATTCCTTGAGGACACATGGGGCGCGTGGGGGAGAGGGAGGGCGACCGCGCAACGGATTCCCCTCGCGCGGTCGCCGGCGATGGTATGGACTAGCCGCGGCGGTCTTCCATGCTGAAGAGCTTGCGCTCGCGCTCGCCCATGATG
>CAZGQL010000113.1:8541-14768 GCA_964527905.1 uncultured Syntrophobacteraceae bacterium | reverse complement strand
CTTGGACTGAAAGGGAGCTGCGTCGGTTGGTCAAAATGGCCAAAGCCCCGCCGACTCTTGGGGAGTGGCTTGCGTTCTACGCAAGACTGTGCCGTCTCATCGCTCTGTATCGCGACTCCAAGAGCGAGGCGAGGACGTTTGCCCGCATGCTGGAGGAGACGATGGATAACCTCTTCGTCTTCCTGGTTGACGAGGGAGTTGACTCAACGAACAACTTCGGCGAGCGCATCATCCGCTTTGCTGTCCTGTGGCGCAGGCGTAGCCAAGGTACCAAAAACGACAAGGACAACCGCTGGGTTGAGCGCATCATTTCCCTCAGGCAAACCTGTCGGCTTCACATGCGCTCGAGCTTCGGTGTCTTGGTCGATGCCTTGGATTCACAATTCAAAGCACGGCACCCCGACCTGGCCTGGATTCAACAGGCCTGATGGGGTAGCGTGTGATCAGTACCGAGAATGCGCCCCGAATCGGCTCGACGCGAAGGCTCAGTGGTCCGTTCCATCCTGTACAGATCGAAAGGCTTCAGGCCCTCGGTCTTCAACCGGATCGATTCACCCTCCAACCCCGAGCCGAATGACCTGCAAAGCCAGGGCGCGCGAAAAATACCCGCCTCAACCCGTCAATCGGGTGCGGAATGTAGGCGGGAAGCACGGACGAATCACACCATGCGCTCCATCGAGCGGCACACCGCCGATGAAAAGCGTTCCGGTTTATTCGCTCGGCTTCTCTTTGCCTTTGTCCACACTGCCGAACACGAATTTCCCGATGAGCGACTCGATGTCCAGGGGCGCCTGGGTGTCCATGATCTTTCCGTTGGGAGCGAGGAATCGGTCCGAGGCGCCGGGGGAAATCGCCACGTATTTGTCTCCGATCAGACCTTGGGTGCGGATGTTCGCGCTGACGTCCTCCTCGAGCTGGACATCCCGTCGAATGACCATTGTCACCAAGGCTCGGCCGTCCTTGAGAGAAATCCGTTCCACCGACCCGATCTCCACGCCCGCCATGGTGACACTCGCCTTTTCCTTGAGCCCCCCAACGGTTGCAAACTCGGCGTAGACTCGATAGCCCTTTCCCCCGAACCATTGGATGTCACCGAGTTTGAAGGAGAGGTAAGCAAGGCAAAGCAATCCGATCAACAGGAAGATCCCGACCCCCAGCTCCAGCCCTTTCCGATCCATCGCACCTGCTCCCCCCCTAGATCAACAGAGATGTCACCACGTAGTCACACACAAGAATACAGATCGACGAGAAGACCACGGCATCGGTCGTCGCTTTGCTCACCTGCTCCGGCCCGTAATTGCCCTCGTCGACGCCCGCGTAAAACCCCTTGTAGGTGGAGATCCAGATCATGAGAACCGCAAAGCACAAGGATTTCACGATGCCCATGTAGACGTCGTCCCAGACCACGCTCTTCTCGACGCCGCTCCAATACACCCCCGCATTGACCCCGAGCAGCTCCACCCCCACCAGATGCCCTCCGAAGATCCCGATCACATCAAAGAAGGACGTGAGAAGGGGGATGGCGATGAGGCTGGCAAGAAGCCTCGGTGTGATCAGGTAGGCAAACGGGTCGATGGCCATGCATTCGAGGGCATCGATCTGTTCGTCGATGCGCATGATCCCGATTTCTGCGCACATGGCCGACCCCGCCCGGCCGGTCACCATGAGGGCCGAAAGAACGGGCCCGAGCTCCCGAATGATGCTCAGCGCAACGGCGGAGCCCAACAGCCCCTCGGACCCGAATTTGGACAGGGTGTGGTAACCCTGCAGCCCCAGCACCATGCCCGTGAAGGCCCCCGTGAAGCCCACCACGAACAGGGACTTGGTTCCGATGAACCAGACCTGCTTGACCACGAACCAGAACTTGCCGGGAGGCCGGAACAGTCCCTTGAGAATCAGGCCAAAAAACACCCCGAGCCGCCCCAGCTTTTCCACATGGTCCAAACCCCAGGCCCCCAGGGACTGGATGTGTTGCATCACGTCGACTACCCTCCCATAGCGCTGCGTCGTGGGAACCTCGCCTCATGCACGGAACAAGCGCCCCAGGTACCCTTTTTCGTCCACGGGGTTTGCATCCGCCTGCCGATTCAGGAACTGCAGCACGTGCTCGTCCCGGCTGGCTCGAACGGTGTCGGGAGATCCCGCCGCCACCAGACGCCCCTGTTCCAAGACGACGAGTTGATCCGCGATCAGAAACGCGCTCTCCAGCTCATGCGTGACCACGATGATCGTCATGCCGAGAGCCTCCCGCAACTCGAGGATCAACCGATCCAAACCCGCCGCCGTGATGGGATCCAAACCCGATGAAGGCTCATCGACGAACAGGATTTCCGGATCCATGGACAGCGCCCGGGCCAGCCCGGCCCGTTTGCGCATGCCGCCACTGAGCTGGGACGGCATGAAATGACCGAAATTGGACAGGCCCACCAGGTGGAGCTTGATCGTCGACATGATGCGGATCGTCTCATCAGCCAGCCGCGTATGGGCCTTCAGAGGAACCTCGATATTCTCCTGAACCGTCATGGAATTGAACAGTGCCCCGCTCTGGAACAAGACACCGATCCGACGTCGATAGCTCTGCAGCCTCCGATCGTCGAAGGAACCCAAGTCCTCGCCCTCGATCGCGATTTGCCCCGGGGCCGTGGGTTTGAGACCGATCAAATGGCGCAGCATCGTGGTCTTGCCGCAGCCGCTTCGCCCCATGATGACCGTCACCTGGTTTCGCGGGATTTCGAAGCTGATATCCCGCAGCACCTGGCGTTTCCCGTAATGACTGTTCAGTCCCCGGATGGAGATCATGCCGCCGGACGCCATCGCTCAGGCCCCCGACTCGGGCTTTCCGTCGATTCGGAAAGCCTCATCCAGACGCGCCAGTCGAAACAAACGCTTCAACTCCTCCGCAAGACCCTCAACGAGCAGCGTGCGCCCATTGCGCGAAACCGCCTGCAGCACCTCGACCATGACCGCCACCCCAGCGGTATCGATCCGATCGACCCGCGAAAAGTCGATGGCGAGGCGTTGCAAACCCTCTCGGCGCGCGGCGCGCAGGAGCGGCTTCCTCACCTCGGGGACCGTCTCACGATCCAACTCCCCCTCCAAGAAGATCCGGGCTTCCTCACCCAACGTCTGCTCCACTCTCATCCGCAAGGCTTGTTGACCTCCTCCTCGAGTGGCCGCTTCCCGTCCCACCACCAGGAACCGCCCCATACATGCGCAAGACCGCCGTCCGTCAATCCTCGGCAGGGCGCGGCCCCACCAACAGGGCCCGTGACACGACCTTGACCAAAGTCCAGATGGCTGATGCCGAAAAGACTCGCTCGATGGACCGGTCGAAAAGCACACTGATCTTGGCCGGGAATTCGTCGTCTCCGAGCCACAAAAGGTAATAAAGGGGAACGCGGGGCAGTGGCCAGAGCTGGCAGGCCTCATCGGACGCCAGGGAAAGCAACCGGCCCCCCAGTGACAGACCCGCTTCCCTGAACCCGCGAGCGTCATTGCCGTAACGCTCCACAAGGGGTGTGAGATCAAGCGCATGGGGTCCCCGGAAGTAGTGGCCCTCCTTGAGACCCTCCGGAGCAACGGTCTTGCCCTCCAGCGAAACGGGCGTCTGGAGGTGGGTGAGATACAGGAGAACCACCAGTTCGAGCATGGCGTCCTCCCTTGCAACCCATCCATTCTCCGTCCGAACCAGGACCATTCTCCGTTCGGGATCCACCAACAAGGTCTCGTTCAAGTGAGGGACCACGAATCCACCACCCGGTAGAAGCTCCGCTCCCGTGAGATTGCAGACTTCCCTCGCATCGAGCGCCAGCAGATGCTCCCAGTATTCGGAAGGAACTTGAAGGGCGGTCCGATTGTGGGTCAGTGCCCTCGGGGATAAAGCGCGACGCCGCCTCTGCATGGCGAGGTACTCCGCGCTGAAAGGATATGGGCCTGCCTCGAAGTTCTCACAAGGGAATCGACCGCAATCCCGCAGGCAGAAGTCCACCCCCCTGAGTCGAGCGCAAGCCAGGATGGGACAGGGTCCGCCCAGCAACCGCTCTTGTGCCTCGATCTTCCTTGAGGCCTCCTGGCTCTTGCCGGGTCCGCAGGTCGAGCACAACTCCATGAGTCTTAGTTTGCATACATCACAGCTCACGCCACAGGCACCCACGGGCACGGCGACCGATCCTCCCTCTCCTGCTCGCAAATATGCAGCCCAGCTTCAGTTCCCGCTCTTCGAAACCACATTTCGCCGGGATTGACAAGGGAATTCGCTTTCCCGCACCCGAAGGAAGGCAAGACCTGCTGTGTGAGAAATGAAATCCGGCATCCCGCCTCGATCCGGTCCGCATCATTCGATGCCGAGGCACGACTTCTCCCGTTGACTCAAGACCTCTCGTATGTCAAGAATTCCAAGAAATGAGCAGATCATGGTTATCCCGTGACAGTTGTGAGTCCTGCTCACTCAATGCGTTGCCCTTTGTCCACAGCCTTTTCGACCGCGACCTCGAGCTCGGTTCGTTCCCTCCATCCGTCCATCGGTCCCGCGGGGCGAGACCGTCCCTCCGGCGAGGGTCGATCTCGATGGCCCGGAACAACTTCTCAACGCCGTCCCGGGAAGGGAAGAAATCCAGGGACATCCATCGGTCAGCAGGAGAGGGGGAGAGCATGGACAACGGGTATAACGCGGAGTTGCGCAAGTTCGTTGCACCTGAGTTCCTGTACGGTCCGGGAGCCATCGGGCTTGCCGGACAGTACACCAGGAACCTTGGGATTCGGAACGCCTTGGTGGTCACCGACAGAGGGGTGATGGAGCACGGTTGGGCCCCACGCGTCCTGGATGCGCTCGAGGCCGAGGGCATCGGTAGCGTGGTTTTTTCCGAGATCACGTGCAACCCCAAAGACAGGGAGGTCATGGAAGGCGCCGATCTGTACCGCCGAGAAGGCTGTGAGGCCATCGTCGCGATCGGCGGCGGCAGCCCCATGGATTGCGCGAAGGGGATCGGGATCGTCACTTCGAACGGGCGGCATATCAGGGAATTCGAGGGAGTCGACCAAGTGCCGGTGCCGGGTCCACCGCTCATCTGCATTCCAACGACCGCCGGATCGTCGGCGGACGTCTCCCAGTTCGCCATCATCACGGACACCGCCCGACGCGTCAAATTCGCCATCGTGAGTAAGACCATGGTGCCCGACGTAGCCCTCATCGACCCCAGCACGACCGTCACCATGGACGCGGAGCTCACGGCATGCACCGGGATGGATGCCCTCTGTCACGCGTTCGAAGCCTTCGTTTCCAACGCCAGTTCCCCCATCACCGACCTTCATGCCCTGGAGGCCGTTCGCCTGATCTCGCGGCATTTGACCGCGGCGATTCGGGCCCCTCGCAACCTCGATCTGAGGGACAAGATGATGTTGGGGAGCCTCCATGCCGGCCTGGCTTTCTCCAACGCAAGCCTCGGAGCCGTCCACGCCATGGCTCACAGCCTCGGAGGTCTCCTGGATGCGGCGCACGGCGAAAGCAATGCCCTGCTGCTGGCTCCCGTAGTCGCCTACAATTTCGAAGCCGCCGGTGATCGGTACGCACTCCTGGCCCAGGCTATGGGCTTGCCCAGTGGAGGATCGCGGACGCTTCCCGCTCTCCTCGAATCCCTGGAGCAACTCCGCCGTGAGTCGGGAATCACGCGCCGACTTGAGGAGCTGGGCGTGAAGCGCTCCGACCTTCCAGCCCTCGCTGCAAACGCTCTGCGGGACCCATGCATAGCCACCAACCCGCGCCAACCAACCCAGGAGGACATCGAGGCTCTCTATGAACAAGCCCTCTGACAAGCGCGAGGACTGGCAGGCGCTGCGCCAGAGACTCATCGGGCTGGGCGAGCAATCGATCCAGAAGAGCTACTACCCGGAACTGAGGCGGCGTCTTGCGGAATTGGAACGCTTCCGAGCCGTGCTCGATCAGAGCCATGACCTCATTGTCCTCCTCGAGCACCCTTCCGGCCGCGTTCTGGATGCGAACCAAACCGCCTTGAGGCGGCTCGGACTTGGGATGGAGGAATTGCGGGAGACCGGAATGGTTCCGCTCGTCAATCCCCGAGGCCGCTGCGCGTTCGCCCGATTCATCACGAGAGAAGATCCGCATGAGGACGGGGTCCTCACCATCACGGGCAAGCTGAAAACCCCGTCTCCGGAACCTCTCACGGTTGAGATGAGCATCCGGCGGGTTCGTCTCGCGGAAGGCTCCTATT
>CAZGQL010000113.1:5688-8531 GCA_964527905.1 uncultured Syntrophobacteraceae bacterium | reverse complement strand
CCTGCAGGCCGCGGTGATCGTGGCCCGGGACGTGACCGATCGGACCCGAGCCGAGGAGGCACTTCGTGAATCGGAGGAAAAGTACCGTCTGGTCGTCGATAACGCCCACGAAGCCATCTTTGTCCTTCAGGACGGCAGGATCCAGTTTCCGAATCCCAGCGCCTGCGCGATCCTCTGTCACACGCCCGAAGAGCTCGCTTCCATTCCGTTCGTCGATCACGTCCACCCGTCCGACCGGTCCCTCGTCGAGGGCATGGAGGACCTCGCCCACTCCGACTCTCAGCCACCTCGCAACACGGCCCTTCGCATCCTCGACGCCAAAGGGCAGCTCCACTGGCTCATCCTCAACGGCGTGGCCATCCAATGGGAGGGCAGACCAGCCACCTTGTGTATTCTCCATGACATCACCGAACAGAAGCGCCTCGAAGAGAGCCTCGCCCATGCCCAGCGAATGGAAGCCATTGGAACCCTCGCGGGAGGCATCGCACACGATTTCAATAACCTGCTGCAAATCATCCACGGGTTCACCGAACTCGAACTCCTCAATCCCGCCGGAACGCCCGTGAATCGTCAGGCGTTGACCCACATCAAGGAGGCGGTCGACCGGGGAAGAGATCTCACCAGCCGCCTCCTGACCTTCAGTCGCAAGCTGGAATCCAGGCGTGAGATCGTCAACCTCAATGACCTGATTATCGATATGGAAATGATGCTCGAACGCACGATTCCCAAGATGATCGGGATCGAGCTACGCCTGGCGGGAGGTGGGCAGTGCGTGCACGCCGACCCGACCCAGATCGAGCAGATGATCATGAACCTCGCGCTCAACGCCCGAGACGCCATGCCCGAAGGCGGTCGCCTCGTCCTGGAAACCGACCGCTTGGTCCTCACTCCCCCGGCGGCCCAGAGCTATCCGCCGCTCGGAGCCGGCCCTTATGTCCGCCTGCGGGTGACGGACACGGGCCACGGGATCCCAGACGAAATCAAGGCCCACATCTTCGACCCCTTTTTCACGACCAAGGAAATCGGAAGGGGAACCGGTCTTGGGCTCGCCACGGTGTATGGGATCGTACGCCAACATGGGGGTGCCGTTTTCTGCCACAGTTCCGTGGGCAAGGGAACGACCTTCGAAGTGCTTCTGCCGTGGGTCGAGGACGAGGTTCGATATGAGCGAGAGTCGTCCGACCCCGACCGGAAGACGGGCACGGAAACCATTCTCCTGGTGGAGGATGAACCGAGCCTGCTCGAAATGGGAAGGGAAATCCTCACCCGCTACGGTTATACCGTTCATGGGGCCCGAGACGGGGAATCGGCGCTCGAGTTCATGCGGGAGCGGGGTGCGGAGATCGACCTGGTCATTTTGGACTTGATCATGCCGGGAATAGGAGGAATCAGGTGTCTGAGCGAGCTCCTCCTCCTGGATCCCGAAACCCAGGTGCTCATCACCAGCGGTTTTTCCCAGGACAGCTCGGAGGAGGATCTGCTGTTCCTTGGGGCTCGCGGCTTCTTGCCGAAGCCTTACACGGTGAGTCAGCTCCTCGACGGCGTCCGAAAGATCCTCGATGCTCACTCCTCGTCTGCGTAACCCGCCACTCGAAGGACTTCCTCGATGGTCGTGAGCCCGGCACAGACCTTTTGGGCTCCGCAGATTCTGAGGGGCAGCATACCTTCTCGAATCCCCTGCTCGCGAATCTTGGCGAGGTCCGCTTCCTTGCTCACCTTTTGGCGCATCGACGGGGTCATGGTCAGGATCTCGTAGATGCCCACACGTCCCAGGTAACCCGTTTCCCGACATTCCAGGCAACCCTTGGGCCGGTAGATGTGCTCGGGGGATGCCAGCTTCCAGGGGTGCACCAGGGAACGCCACAGGTCCTCGTCCACGGGAATCTGCTCCTTACACTGCGGGCACAGGGTCCGAATGAGCCGCTGGGCCACCACCCCCAACACGGTCGCCTTGATGAGAAAATGGGGAGCCCCGATGTCGAGGAGTCGGACGATGGCCGAAGCCGCATCGTTCGTGTGCAGCGTGGAAAAGACCAAGTGCCCTGTTAGGGCCGCCTGGATTGCGATGTCAGCCGTTTCCAGGTCGCGGATCTCGCCCACCATGATGATGTCGGGGTCCTGGCGCAGGAGAGTCCGCAGCCCGCTGGCGAAATCGAGACCGATGGCGGGATGGACCTGCATCTGGTTGAAACGTGGCTCGACCATTTCAATGGGGTCTTCGATGGTGCACACGTTCACTTCGGGGCGGGCCAATTGCTTAAGCGTCGAATACAAAGTCGTCGTTTTCCCGGATCCCGTCGGACCGGTAACCAGGATGATACCGTGTGGTTTTCCAACCATTTGCCTCCACTTGACCTGTTCGGAAGCACTGAGCCCCAGCTCATCGAAGGTGCGGATGGTCACTTCAGGATCGAATATCCGCATGACGAGCTTTTCGCCGAACACGGTGGGAAGCGTCGAGAGGCGGAGCTCCACCTCCCCCCCCGACGGAGCCTTGGTCTTGACCCGGCCGTCTTGAGGACGACGCTTTTCCGCGACGTCCATTCTCCCGAGGACCTTCAGTCTACTGATCACGGCGGCCATCACGACCGTCGGCAACTGGTAAACGGCGTGGAGGACCCCGTCGATGCGAAACCGCACGTCGCTCGTATCCCGGCGGGGCTCCAAGTGAATGTCGCTGGCGCGTTGGTCGAACGCATACTGGAGCAGCCAATCCACGATATTCACGACGTAGCGGTCGTTGGCATCCAGCTTTCCCGTCCGCCCAAGTTCCACCAGTTGCTCGAGATTGATGGTGCCGCTCAAATGTGCCGTGTCGCTGCGGTCGGCCGCACGCTTGACCG
>CAZGQL010000113.1:0-5678 GCA_964527905.1 uncultured Syntrophobacteraceae bacterium | reverse complement strand
TCGGTCAGGGCATAGAATTCAACCAGATAGCGCGCGATGTCGGACGGATTCGAGAGAACGGTGACGACCTTCTTATTAAGAATGCGCGTGAGCTCCTCTTCCCATTCGCGCTGGAAAGGCTCGGCCGTGGCAATCGTCACCTGGTCATCCCGCACGTCAACAGGAATGATCTTGTGGCGAGCGGCGTAGGCGTAGGACACCACACAGGTGACCGCGGTCACGTCCACCTTCAGGGGATCGATCTTGAAGTAAGCGATCCCCGTCTTCCTGGAGAGCCACTGGGTGAGGACTTCCAGCGTCAAGGGATCATGAGGGGGAGAAGCTCGATTCAGACGCCTGTCGGCGATGAGCACCAACGGGTGAAGTTCCGTCTGATCTGGACCTCGCTGGGCGGATCGAATCCGCGCGGCATCCTTGTCGGTAATCAGCCCATCGTGGAGCAGGTGCTTGAGGATCGCCTCGACCGTCAGCTTCTTGGCACGTGGAACGTGACACCCCCCATTGGGGCCACTGTAGCGTTGGTTCCCCTCCTGCACCTTCCCGGCTCCCTCGCCCTGTGGAGGACGCTCTTCGACGATGGGTGAATTCACGGTCATCCGTCTAAACCTCCCACTCTCCTGTGGAAACATAGCAGGGCGGAGGGGTGTCCGCGCCCGTTTCCCCGAAGGGCCGTTCCCAAGCACCTGAAGCCCGGATGTTATGGTCTTCGGATTTCATTGGGACATCGTGTTCTTCCTAACAACTTGATAAAGCCCTTCCCTGTGGCGTAAGCTAGACGATATCTGCGGCTTTCACGGAAGCATCGATGTCGCCACACCGAGTTTCTCCATCATAGCCACAAGGGAGGGTCTCTGATGAGAAAGGCAATTGCGGTGCCAATCTTGATCCTGTTTACTTTGGGTCCATGGTTTACCGGGGAACACTCTCCTCGCGCCGCCTCCATCAAGGGTTCTGAATCCGTCCCCGCTGGGTATGAGGCAGCCTCTTACCCAGTCGTGAGGCCCAACGAAGATCCCGGTTTCAAAGTCATTCCATTGACCCTCCCGCACGCCAGTAGCGGCAGGATCGCCGCGGCGGACCTGCAGACACAGAAGCAGCAAGAGCAGCGGACCGTCGTCGTGGAGTCGCGACTCCCCGACCGTATCGGACCGATGGAACTGCAGCGGCTGATCCTCGACCTGCCAGGGACCTTCGAACTCATCGACCTGCGCCCGGCCGCGCAGTTTCGGGACTATTCGATCCCGGGCTCCCGGAACCTGGAGATCGCTGCGGCCCTCCAGGATCCCTCGCTGCTCACGGGCCCCGGTCCCCTGATTCTCGTCGACCGGGACGGGTCCCTCGCGATGGCCGTGGGCGGCATTCTCTCCCAGAAGTCCCAGAGAGTGATTAAAGTCCTCCACGGGGGATTGCAGGCATACTGGGAGGAAACGGAAAAGAACCGTCTCACCGGTCAAGCCCCCACGAGCGGGATGCCTGGTCGGGTCGTGCCGGTGAGCCCAGCGCCGCTTCCTCCACAGGTGCCTCAAAGCGCCCCTGCGGCTCCGCCCGCGCCCGCACCTCCGAAGCCCGCCAAACCCCAGAGCGCAGGATGCTAGCCGATGAACCCTTCTAACAAGTCGCTACCGGCAGAAAACATGAACCCTTATCTGGCTGGAGTCTTGCTGGGACTGACTCTCCTGGCTTCCTTCTTCATCCTGGGGGCCGGGCTTGGCGCCTCAGGAGGACTGGCTCGCTTGGCCGCCCAAGTCGAAGGCGTGGTGGCGCCATCCCACACCCTCGCGTCCGAGTACTTTGGGAGATGGGGCGAGACGCCGCTCCGTTACTACCTGGTTTACATGTTTCTGGGGACCTTTTTGGGCGGCCTCTTGTCCGCTTTGCGGGGGAACCGGGTCCAACCGAGGATCGAGCGTGGGAAGTCGGCCAGCCCGGTGCTGCGTCTGGGCCTGGCCCTCTGTGGTGGGGTCATTGCGGGCTTTTCGAGTCGCCTGGCGCAAGGGTGCACGTCGGGTCAGGCCCTCACGGGGGGCGCCATGCTGCTCACGGGAAGCCTGGTGTTTCTGATCGCTGTCTTTGCGGCAGGTTTCAGCGCCGCTCCGTTCCTGAGGAGACAATGGGATGATTGAGACGTTTTTCGGACAGGGCACCCTTTCGACACCCCAGGCGTCCTTCGCCGCGCTGATCATCGGCATCCTGTTCGGGATCGCTCTCGAACAGGCCGGATTCGGGAGCTCGAGGCGGCTGTCCGGTCTTTTCTATTTTCGCGACATGGCGGTGCTCAAGGTGATGTTCAGCGCTCTTGTGACGGCCATGATCGGACTAGCCTACGGGCTCGGCTTCGGGTGGATCCAGCCGGACCAGCTTTACTTCATGCCGACGGTCTATGGGGCCCACATTGTGGGGGGACTTCTCTTCGGCCTGGGCTTCGCCATGAGCGGCTGGTGCCCCGGGACCGCAGCGGTCGGGCTCGCTTCGGGCAGCCTGGATGCGCTGGTCTTCCTGGTGGGCGCCCTACTGGGAAGTATTCTATTCAACGAGCTTTTCCCGGTCCTGAAGCCGCTCTACTCATGGGGGGAAAGCGGCGTTGCCTTCGCTTTCGACGCACTGGGCATTTCACGCGCCACCTTCGCACTCCTGCTCACGTTGGCGGCTGTCGCCTGCTTCTGGGGAGCGGAGTCCATCGAGCGGAGAAAAAGCGGCATGAACCCCTACCGGGACAACGCGTTCTTGAAAACATTCAGCGTCGCGCTCTTGATCGCCTCGTTGGGGCTCTTCATGGTCCCGACCGTCCATTCCACATCCGACCGGAGCGACTCCTCACGCGTCGGAACGTCGGAAGAGCGTGAGTCTGCGCTGCTGGCCGCCGTGAACGTCGGCGCGGACCACTTGGAGCCCGAAGAACTGGCGGATCGGCTGCTTAGCGGAGAGCCTGGACTCGTCCTGGTGGACGTCCGAAGCCCGGAGGAGTACGCCCGGTTCCACCTGCGGGGAGCCATCCACGTTCCGCTCCCCGAACTCATCTCGCGTCTCGCCCCTTACAAGAATATCGGGACCATCGTGCTCTATTCCAATGGCATGACCCATCCGGCTCAGGCCCGGGATGCCCTCGCTAGGCTTGGATACCGCAACGTTTATTTGCTCACGGATGGCTTGGTGGGATTCACCGAGCGCTGCCTCAAACCGGTGTCCCTCAGGCTGGAGCCGGTGACGCCGGAGAAGGCGGCAAGGGTCGCGGCGTGGCGCAGTGCCTTCTTGAATCCGCCCGCCGACGGAGCTCCGGGTGCGCACGGGACAGCCAGTGGGCCAGTCTCCATCGCGGAGTCCCCATACCCGGGCCTGGTCACAACCGAATGGCTTGGGGAGCAGCTCGGCAGGGAAGGGCTCAAGATCCTCGACGTCAGGACCCAGCCCGAATACAACACGCGTCACATCCCCGGCTCAGTGTTTGTCTCCCTTGAAAGCTTCCGCGGGGTGGACGGCGGCATCCCCTCCATGCTGCTCCCAGGCCCGATGCTGGCGATGCATCTGTCGCGAATGGGCTTCACCCCCTCCGACCTCGTGGTCATCGTCACCGCGGACAAGCCTCACGACGCCACGCTCGCGGGCATGGTGTTCGAGCGTTTGGGACACCACCGGTATGCCATTCTGGATGGCGGGTTCAACAAGTGGATGGCCGAAAACCGTCCCGTTGACACGACACTGCCCACGATTCGGCCATCGACGTACGTGCCCGCTCAAAGCTCCGACCCCTTTACGGTCACCGCCGATGACGTGCTGGCGGCCGTTCGCGACAAGGGAGCCCTCATCCTCGATGTTCGCCCCGAGGAGTTCTATCTGGGCAAGAGGTCCGACGAAGCACGGGCCGGCCACATCCCCGGCGCGGTCAATCGCCCTTTCACCGAGGATTGGGTCAAAAACGACGGCATCGTTTCCTTCAAGCCGGTGGAGGAATTGCGGGAAGCTTATTCCAGGCTGATTCCCGCCAAGGATTCACGGGTGATCGTCCACTGCAGAACAGGTCACCAGGCAAGCCAGACCTTTTTCGTGCTCCGCAGGCTCCTCGGGTATTCCAACGTCCTATGGTACGATGCGGGATGGACCGAATGGTCCGCGCGTCCAGAGCTGCCGATCGCAACCAACCGCGCGGGAGCGAGCTGAACGAGACCATCAGCGTGACGCATGCGGGTGCGGCAGGTCGAGGATGGCTCTCAGCGCATCGATCAACAACCGGCACTGTTCGTCGGTGCCGACCGTGATGCGCAGGTATTGATCGATCCGAGGCTGCTGGAAGTGGCGAACGATGATGGACCGCTCCCGTAGATGCCGGCAAAGCTGAGCGCCGTCTTGGTTCGGGTGTCGGGCGAACACAAAATTCGCCGCAGACGGCACCACCTCGAAGCCCAGCGCTTCCAAATCTCTCACCAGCACCTCCCGGGTACGGATGATGGCGTTGCGGGTCTGCTCGAAATAGGCCTGATCCTTGATGGCCTCCACCGCCCCAGCCTGGGCAAACCGATCCAACGGGTAGGAATTGAAGCTGTTCTTCAGCCGCTCCAGGGCTTCCACGAGATCGGCATCCCCGAGTGCGTAGCCTACCCTCAGTCCCGCAAGCGAGCGGGACTTCGAAAGGGTCTGGATGATCAGGAGATTGGGGTATCGATGGATCAGTCCCACTGCGGACGTGGCACCGAAATCCACATAGGCTTCATCCACGACTACGACGGATTCCGTGTTGCGGCGCAGCAACGCCTCAACAGCCTCCAGCGGCACCGCTCGCCCCGTCGGAGCATTGGGATTGGGAAAGATGATCCCGCCGTTGGGCTGGGAGTACTCCTCGAGCTGGATCTGCAGGTCGGCGGTCAGCGGCACGGTCCGGTACGGGATCTCGTAAAGCTTGCAGTACACGGGATAGAAGCTGTAGGTGACGTCCGGAAAGAGCAAGGGCTTCTCATGCTTGAGCAGTCCGAGGAAGGTGTGGGCCAGGACCTCGTCGGACCCGTTGCCCACAAACACCTGCCCGGGATTCAGCCCGTAATAGTCTGCGAGCGTCTCTTTGAGTCGGTCCGCATTGGGGTCCGGATACAGCCGCAGGGTTTCGGCCACTTCCTGCCGGAGCGCTTCCAGAACCCTGGGGGAGGGGGGATAGGGGTTTTCGTTGGTGTTCAGCTTGACCAAGTTGGCCAGTTTGGGCTGCTCGCCCGGCACATACGGAGTCAATCCGCGCACCACGGCACTCCAATACACACTCATGCACCTTCTCCATGAAAAAGAAAAGAAAAAACCCGAGGCCCCCACCGCACACGGCGACCCCGGGTTCCGTCTCTCCCTGCCGGTCCCGCGTGCATCATCGCCGGGGACCGCAGGATGCTCAACAAGGTGCTACTCCGTGGCAGGCACGGGCTGCACCTCGGCAGTCGCGCCGACGGCCACCTGTTCGGCCTTGTACTGCTCCTTCACCTTCATCAGGAAAATGATGAGCGGCCGATAAGCCAGGTGCGCCCACTTGGCGAACGGCACCTCGAGAACCAGCATGGGCACCGCAACCATCATGTGGATCACGTAAAGCGCGTAGGTCGAAAACGGCCAGTCTAGCAAACGCGTGAAGTGGATGAAAATACCCGTCATCGTCGTGGCCTGAAGCAAAATCAGGAACATCCAGTCCGTTGGGTGCGAATAGCGGT
>CAZGQL010000112.1:11541-14793 GCA_964527905.1 uncultured Syntrophobacteraceae bacterium | reverse complement strand
GGTATAGCCGCAGGGTATCGGCCACTTCCCGCCTCAGGGCTTCGAGGACCCTGGGAGAGGGAGGATAAGGGTTTTCATTGGTGTTCAACTTCACCAAGCCGGGCAGCTTCGGCTGCTCTCCGGGCACATAGGGAGTCAATCCGTGCACCACGGCACTCCAATAAACACTCATGACCATCTCCAAAAACGGGAAAAGAAAAACCCGAGGTCTCAACCGCGCATGGCGACCCCGGGTTCCGTGACGCTCCGCTGGTCCCCCGCGGCGGAGGCGGGAGATCGGCGAGATCTTCTGGAATGCATTACTCCGTGGCAGGCACGGGCTGCACTTCGACAGCCACCTGTTCGGCCTTATACTGCTCCTTGACCTTCATCAGGAAAATGATGAGGGGCCGGTAGGCGAGGTGCGCCCACTTGGCGAACGGCACTTCGAGGACCAGCATGGGCACCGCAACCATCATGTGGATCACGTAGAGCGCGTAGGTCGAAAACGGCCAGTCGAGCAGGCGGGTGAAGTGGATGAAGATACCCGTCATGGTTGTCGCCTGAAGCAGGATCAGGAACATCCAGTCCGTTGGGTGCGAATAGCGGTAGACCGGCTTTTCCTTTTTCAAGCGGCCGATGATGGCGTAGGTCGTGCCATACATGATGGCGAAGGTGGCATAATAGCCCACCAGACGGATGGGATGCCAGAGGGCATACTCGGGGAGGTCTCGCTGGAACTTCAAGGATTCCACCCCCAATCCGTTGATGAACACGACCACCATGAGGAACACGGACGCGTAGCCCGTCATGATCATCAGGTGCACGAACCACTGCATCTTGTCAGCGCACTGGGAGAACCGCTTCTGGGTCAGCACATGAATGATGAGTTCCTTGGCCTGCGAAGCGTAAATCCTTAACGGGATCTTGGTGAGCTGATCCCCCATCACAAACTTGATGCAGCGGGACACGTTCCCCAACAGGAGTACCGACAGGATCGCTGCCATGACCAGGTCCGCGATCTCGATCTTGTCGGACGGCCACACCGAATTGATGTGCGCGTGCTGCCAGTTGATGTTGTCACTGTGGAATAGAATCAGCCCCAGTCCGACCAGCAGCGCGACGATTGTGATGGCGATGATTTCGAATCGCTCGGAGGTGTAGAACTTCCGGGCGAAGCCGGTCCAGTCGTAGGATGCCGTCAGATAACGGCGCAATCCCATCATGGTTTCGCCGGGCTCGGCCCCTCGAGGGCATTCCACCGAGCAGGTCCCGCAGTAGTAGCACAGCCAGGGCTCCGGTGACTTCAGGATCTTGTCCTTTTGCCCCAATTGGATGTAGCGCACGAACCTTCTTGGAAAGGGATTGTCGGGTGTCGAGAGAGGGCACGTGGCCGTGCAGTTGCCACAGTGGAAACACTTAGTGGCGTCGCTGATTCCAAAGTGCTTGAGATCCTTAATCAAGTTAGGATCAACCTTATTGCTCATCCCCTTGCCTCCTGCCATCTGATCCAATGCAAAGCGCCTCTAACCCCGTGGAAACCGCCGTTGAAACGGAGTCGGGTCTCCGCTTGCCTTTGCGGCGAGCGGAGACCCCAACCCCGGGTATCACACGTCCTGCAGTCGATTCACAAAATGATCCGGTCTGCTAGAAACCCTTGTAGGGATTCGCACCGATTTCCACGAGCTTCTCGGCGAATTCATCCAGGAGAGCGGGCAGCCTGTCGTAGTCGGTGATGGAGCAGGACTCAAAGCGCACACGGTCGGATTCCAGCCGCAAACGATCCAACGTCTCCTTCACCTTGCTCAACCGGATGTTGGCGAGCTCACTGCCCTTGACGAAGTGGCACTGATAGTTGTCGCCGTGCTGGCAACCCAGCAGCAGTACCCCGTCGATCCCTTTGGAGAGGGAGTCCGCGATGAAGACGAGGTTCATGGAGCCGAGGCAGCGCATGGGAATGAAGCGCACCCAGGCATTGTAGGTCTTCCGGTGCAAGCCCACCATGTCGAGAGCCGGATAGGCGTCGTTCTCGCACGCCAGAACGATGATGCGCGGCTTTTCATCATACTCGTCGGGCACATTGATGGACTTGATCATCTCGCCGATGAGGCCCACCGAGTAGTTCTTGAAAGAGATGATCCGCTCGGGACACGCGCCCATGCACACGCCGCAGCGACGGCACCGGGTAGGCTGCGGCAGCGGGTTACCCTTCTCGTCCTCATTGATGGCGCCGAAGGGGCACTCCTCCGTGCAGCGCTTGCACTGCGTACAACGCTGCATGAAAAACTCCGGATACGTCATGTCGCCGGCCCGCGGATGGACAGCCATCCCCTTCGTGGTCAGCTCCACACACTGGATGGCCTTCATGGCGGCACCCGTTGCGTCTTCGATGGCGTTGGCGATGCCCATGGGACGACGGACGCAGCCGGCGGGGTAAATCCCCGTTCGACGGCTCTCGTACGGGAAGCAGATGAAGTGGGAATCCGGGAAACCGTACTTGAGTCCCGGCACTTCCGGCCCCTGGCGATATTCCAGGTTGAGGATATCCGAAGCCAAAATGACATCCGCGGGGACCTCTGAAGCTTCTTCCCCCTCCTTGGGCTCTTTGGCGCGGGGATCCTCGCCGAATGCCGAGGACGGCACCATGCCCGTCGCAAGGACCACCAGGTCGAGATCATCCAGGAGGATGGATTCGCCCAATAGCTCATCAAGCGCTTCGACGGCGACCTTGCTGCCGCTCACCTTCACTTCCGGATCCTGGCAACGGACAAAGATGACACCCGCCTCCTGAGCCGCCCGATAGAAATCCTCGGACTGGCCGGGCGTACGCATTTCTTTGTAAATGATGAACACGCTCGCGTCCGGATCTTCCCTCTTGATCAGCAGGGCCTGTTTGAGGGACGTCAGGCAGCACGCGGACGAACAGTAGGGCAGGCGGTCCGGATCTCGAGAACCGGCACACTGCAGAAAAGCCACCGTCTTGAGGGCCTTCCCATCGCTCGGGCGGGCCAAACTCCCCGCCTTCTTCATTTCCTCGAACTGGACATTCGTGATGATGTTGGCGCTCTGGCCATATCCCAGCTTGGCATCCAGATTGGCGGGATCGTACGGCTGCCAGCCGGCGGCCATGACGACGGCGCCCATGCGGTGCTCCGCGGAAGTCCCGTTCTGCTTCACCGTCACATCAAACACACAGGGGCCCCCGACGATCTTCTCGACCTTGGCGCCCGTGTACACCGTGATGTTCGCGTTCTGCTTGACCGCCTCGGCCAG
>CAZGQL010000112.1:2108-11484 GCA_964527905.1 uncultured Syntrophobacteraceae bacterium | reverse complement strand
GGGCGACGTCACCCGTTCCACCACGTTTTTCTGGAACCCGCCCAGCTCCGCTTCCTTCTCGACCAAAACGGCCTTGTAGCCGGCCTTGGCCACTTCGAGGGCCGCCGTCATGCCCGTTACGCCTCCGCCCACCACCAGGATGTCTTTCGACATCTCCTGCTCGGGCTTGTACGGTTCGGGCATTTCCATCTTGGAAAGCTTGGCCCCGCTCATGCGGATGTAGTCCTCGGCCATCATCTGGGTGTCTTCGTGATTGGGCGGCTGGCACCACACCACCTGCTCACGCAGATTCACCCGGTCCACCAGACAGCCGTCGAAGGCGAACACATCGTACATGACCCGCGGCGAGCAAGCGGCGATCATGATGTCCGTCACGCCTTCCTTCTCGATGTCGTTCTTGATGAGCTGGGCGCCCTCCTGGCTGCACAGGTTGGGATGCGTCTGGCAGATGGCCGCTCCGGCCTCTCCGGTGGCCACCTGACTGAGCGCGTCGATATCCAGGGCATCCCCGATTCCGCATCCGGTACAGATATATGCTGCGAGTTTCTTCTCCATTGAGTCTTACCTCCTCGAAATGGATTGAATGGCTTTGAGTGCCGCCGCGGTGCCATCTTGAACCGATTCTGACACGCCAGCGGGAGTCCTCGTGCACCCTGCAGCACATATTCCCTGTCCGGCGTCCAATGAGGCCACGAACCCATATTCATCGTAGGCGACGTTGGCAGGGACCGGCTCATCGGAAGTGGTCGGTTGCATTCCGGTCGCCAACACCACCAGGTCCACGGTCATTTCGTGCAGCGCAGCCGCGGTGGTGTCCTCCACCCGAAGTTTGAGATTCTTCGCACCGTCCTGCTCGATCTTGGCCACTTTGCCCTTGAAAAAGACGGTGTTGGGGTCTTCCTTGGACATGCGGTAGAAGTCCTCGAGGCGATCCATGGCTCGTATGTCGATGTAGAAAATGTAAACCTTCGCGTCGGGATACTGCTCACGCACGTAGGTGGCCTGCTTCATGGAAGCCATGCAGCAAATGGTGGAACAGAACGGCAGGTGGTTCTGATCGCGGGATCCAGCACATTGCACAAAGGCCACGGTCTTGGGGGCTTCACCATCCGAGGGGCGGACGATCTTGCCCTGGGTTGGGCCGCCCGAGGAGGCCAAACGCTCCATCATGACGTTGGTGATGACGTTGGGGTAGCTGCCCCCCCCATAGTTTTCCAGCTTCGTCACGTCATAGGGCTTCCAGCCCGTTGCCCAGACGATGGAACCAACCTTGAGGTCCAGCATCTTCTCCTGCATATCCAGGTCGATGGCACCGTAGGTACAGGCCTCCTTGACCTTCTGCGCTTCCCCGCTCTTGGCCAGCACGGGGTCGATCACGTAACGCATGGGAAACGCCATGTCATGCGGCAGATAAGCAGCCTTGATCTTGTTCATGTTGTAATTGAAGGGGTTGTCGATCTCCATCGTCGTGGCTTCGGCGCACTTGCCGCACACCGTGCACTTCTCGTTCACGTACCGGGGTTTGATCTTGATGGAGACATCGAAATTCCCTTCCCACCCCGTGACGCTCACCACTTCGGCCATGGTGAAGAACTTCACCTTGGGATTTCCCTTGATCCGCTTGAAGTTGATCTCCAGGCCGCAGTAGGGGGGGCACAGCTTGGGGAAATACTGGTGTAGCTGAGCCACCCGGCCACCGAGATACGGATTCCTCTCCACGAGGTAGACTTCGTGGCCCGCTTCGGCTGCTTCGATGGCGGCGGTGAGCCCGCTCATGCCGCCTCCGACCACCAAAATACTCTGCGTTACGGCGTTTGACATGCTTTTCCTCCTAAAATCTGTTGAATATTGAGAACCCCACCAGCGATTGGGCGCAATCTCCGAGGTTCAGGAACGTCGGGAACGGTGCACGGAAATTGCCCAGACCACTCCCCGAAGAGCCTATGTGCTTACATACACAAACTGAATGGTCGTTGCAACAAAAAGATCTCAGCTAAAACGGCGAGGGCACTGTTCCCTCACAGGACCCGAATCCCCCGGTTCGCCGCGCTCCTCGCGTCCCAAAGGGTGGCATATTGTGAAAAAAAGGTCACAAATCGACCCGTTTCCCCCTTGCAAATCGTCCGCGAGTCGCTTATGGTGACAAGCACCGCTCATTTCCGAGGGTTCACCTCCGGATCCAGCTCGGAAATGCACAAGCGATCCGTTCACCATCTTACCGGTCGCCTTGTTTGTCCAAACACCGGACCCGATTCACCTGATTGAATGGAGTCGACACCATGAACGACACGGAATCCAAAAGCAAGCTCATTCAAATGGCAGTCAAGCTGGCCTTATCGTTTGCGGTCCTTTTTCCCGTTTACGCCATACTCTACATCACGTTCCCCGCTTCGATCGTGGCCATCTATGTCCTTTCGGCCGTCCTCTTCTCCGCATTCGCCCCCTGGGAAGACCTCAAGAAACGATTCCTTTCTTGATCGGGTCGCTCGATGAAAATCCTCCACTATTCGGAACAGGAAGCCAAGACATTCGATCAGGCACCGGCGAAGGCGGTGACCGGGCGCGTCGTGATCGGCAGGGCTGACGGAGCAAACCACTTCTGCATGCGCGTTTTTGAAATCGCTCCGGGGGGCCACACGCCCCATCATACCCATGATTGGGAGCATGAAATTTTCATCCATGAGGGCAACGGGGAGGTGTACAAGGAAGGAGCCTGGGTGGGAATCGCTCCAGGCAGCGTTGTTTTCATTCCCGCCGGGGAACCGCACCAACTGAGAAACACAAGTCCTTCCCCCTTGGTCTTCGTCTGCCTCGTCCCTGGAAGCGCTCCGGAGCTGTGAGAGAGAACCCCCTCTCACGGCGGGACCTCGGGAATGGCCTCGCCGTGGAGGGGGATCAGAACGTGTGATCCGCCAGAGGTCAGAATCCAAAATAGAAGCTGATACCCGGCAGGAATGGGTAGAAGAAAGGAGCGCCTACACTCACGTAAGGTCGATAGGGATACGGGTAGGCGTAGTAAGGACGGTAATAGGGATAGTAGCCTACCGGATAACCGTAGAAGGGGGAAATGAAAACCCCGCCCCAATAGGGCCGGTAGTAGGAATAGTATCCACCCCAGTGCCCTCTCCGGTAGTGCCCCGCATCGCTAGCCGAGACGGAAACCACAACCAGCGAAACCGCCAGCAAAGCGATAACCAGCCAATGCATTTTCTTGGCTTTCATCTGTGATCACCTCCTCGTTTTGTTCTCACCCTTTTAAAATACACCTCCACCGACTCTTCGGCAAACTCCTGCGCCAGGTCTTTCTAACGAACCCGAAACTACTTGAACCTCGCACAAAGGAGGTTCATGAGTTCCAGCGCCCTGCCGCGGTTTCCCCCAACCGCCTCGGAGGAAAACAAGTCCTGAAAAACCCGCTTGAGCTCCCCGCAGGCCTCCCCATTTTCTCCTTCGGCCATCAGCGCCTCCACAAGCCCAAGACGGTTCTCAACGTACCCCGGGGCCAAGCCCACCGCGCGTTTGAAGTGAAACACCGCTTTACTGAAATCCCCAACGCTCATGGGGAAACTCGGCGCCCGCAAGTACAGCTCCCCGAGCATCCGGTCCGGTCCGGCCCAATCGAGCCCGGGATCCAGCCGAGCCGCTTCCAACGCCTCACGCTCAATCACCGGCACGAGCCGCAGCCCCTGTGCCTTATTGTTCTCAGCCACCAACCCCGTAAGATATGCATATAAATAGTGGGCCAAGCCACTCTGGTCCCCCCATTTCATGACCTTCTCGACAAGCGCGCGCCCCCTTTTGGCATCCGCCAGTCGAGTCTTCTGATCCGCGCTCTCCCGCACCAGCACCACCAGGCAGGCCGCCGCCCTCAAAGCCGCTCCCGGGTCCGTTTCCCCCTGCGTCGCCCACTCCTCCACCTCGATTCGGCTGCAGCGCTCCGGCAAAGCCTGGCTCGACGCCTCCGGCACGTAAACTTCCAGGACCCTTCCTTCCAATCCCTCTCTTGCCGCCCGTTCGAGCTCCCCCCTGAGCCGAGCCGTCTCCGTCGCCTGACGACCCGACAGAGCACAACTCGAAAGGGTCAGGGCAATCCCCACGCAAACCCAGCCGAGCAGATAGGTGTCACGGCTTACAGGTCCCATGGCTGCCATCCTCCATGAGTTGCTCCAAATCGGCATCGGCCGGACCAAAACCATCTGTCTGCAGTTGCTTAAGCAGGGTCTGTCCCTCTGGATTCTTCTTCATGTTCAGGAAAACCCCCGCCAGGGATTTCTGTCTCGGGTCCGGTTCTCCGATCCAAACGACCGGGCTGAACGGAAGGTCCGGCGACTGATGGATCACCTTGATGGATTCCGCTGACGGCGTCATTCGGAAGGCTTCGTACTGAACGCGATCGAGAACCACTCCCGAAGCCCTCCCCTTGAGGACCTGCCTCAGCGCCATCAGGGGCTGGACGGTGCCAGAGAGCTCAAAGGGCAGGCTCATCGCCTCCGTCTGAAACAGAAGACAGGCGGCGGTGCCGCGGTCCTGCAGCATCGTTCCGGAAACCGTCCCCGTCACCCGTCTCCATTCGTCGGGCCCTGAAGCGGCGACCGCAAGCAGCCACCGATCTTTATCGTATCCACCAGGGCGGGAGGACGCAAGCGGCTTGAGGCCCAGTTGCCTCCCATGGGTGACAAAGAAAGTCAGGCTCACAATGCCCCATTTTGGAGCCGCGGTCCGAAGGTGCTCCAGAGCAGGCTCGAGCTCGTTGAAATACATCCCTTTCACGCCGATCCCACCGCCCAGGTGCTTGCGCACATATGCCGCAAGTGCGTCCATGGTGGGCTGAGCCTCCTCGGACGTTCCCGGCTGCCCAGGTTGGATGATGACAAAATCCAACGATTCCCCCCAAGCGCGACCAACCGATCCCGTCAGCAAGCACAAACCCAGGATCATCCACGTGACACGCCTCATGAAGCAGTCCCTTTCCCGGAGTACAAGCTCCCAAAGATCTTCAGAGCACAGGGCAACACCAACAGGCAGGCCCCCATGCCCGTTATGGACCCCAGCACCATAACCGCGCCCAGACTGGCCAGTCCCTGGTGGTCGGCAAACAACAGCCCCCCGAATCCCGTAATCGTCGTGAGAAAGCTCGTCGCCACTGCCGTCGGCGTGCTGGTGGAGAACAGATCGGCACGCCCCTCGAGTTCACCCCATCGGTCGAGCAGGTGAACCCCTCCGTCGACCCCTACCGCGATCAGCATGGGAATCGCAAAAAAATTCGCCAGGTTGAAATCGATTCCAAGCCATCCCATCCACTCCACCAGCCAGAGCACCCCCACGCCCAGGGGAGCCAGCGCCAACAGCATGAAGCGGATCGAATGCGCATAAACCCAGAGAATGATGCTCACCAAGGCTACCGTGACGGCGGCCGCATAAAGAAACGTGCGGTGCATCAGATGGGCTGATTCCAGAACCACCACGGGGACGCCGGCCGCCTCGGGATCCACGCTCCGGAGAGCGTCCACGAAGCGCTCAAGATTGTCGAAATCCCACACATCGCCCCGGGGCGAGACCTTGACCTGAAAGCGACCATCCAAACCGACGAAGAGGCGCTGAACGAAGCGCGGCAACTGCTCAACCGTGAGCACCTCCGCCTTAACCCAACGAACGAGGCGCTCGGAAACGGCCGCCACCTCGACCAAAACAGCCCGCCAGAAGTCGTAAAGCCGCGCCGCGGCGCCGGAATCCCTTTCCAGGGCAGAGGTCGATGCCTCAAGATCCTCGATGGACCGTTCAACCAGACTCAGCTCGGCTCCTGCGCCGGCGGCAAACAATCTCTCGGACAAGACCTCCAGGGCCTCTCGAAGGCTTTCGATGCCTTGGGCCAAGAGCTCGGGTGGTTCCGGGGAAGGGTCGGGGAACGGCCCCGCCCATTGAGCCACCCGCCCCCGGAGCTCTCCCAGCGGATGACGGTCATCATCCCGTTCTTTGGGCAAGAAATCAAGAATGCTTTCGACCTTCCCAACCATTGGAAGGCTGCGGACCTCGATCACCCGCTCCCGGACCTCTTCGACCGAATCCGCCGTAAGAACCGCATACCACGTCGATTCGTCTCCTGAATCCGTCAGGAGCCGCTCGTATTGCACGGATTCCAGGCCTTGTGACTGCAGCTTCAGCAGATTGTAATCGAATCGCACCCTCCAAAGTCCGGGAGCCGCAGCCAGCGTCAACGTCGCAAGGATAGCCAGCGTCGCCCGCGGGCGGTCCGAAAAGCGTTGCAGGAGGGGGAGCGCGATGACACGGGGAGGCGAAGTCGGAAAAACCTTCAAGCGCCCCGTCAGCAGCAGCATGGCCGGAAGCACCACCATCATGGCGAGAAGACACAACAGGATCCCGGTGCCACCGATGAGCCCCAGTTCGGCCAGTCCTTTGAAATCGGACCCCAGGACCGCGTAGAACGTACAAACCGTGCACGCCACCCCCAGCACGATTCCGGGTCCCGTGTGGTAGATGGCCGTACGCACGGCCTCGTCCGCTGTGCAGCCACGGTGCGTCGCCTCGATCGTGCGCATCACGATGTGCACGCCATAGTCCACCCCGATCCCCACCAAGACCAGAGCGAAAACGACCGAGAGGAGGTTGAGCTCCCCCACCGTCAGCGCCGCAAATCCGAAGGTCCAGGCAATGGCCATTCCCAGTGTCGCCATGATCAAGAGCGGTCTGAGCCAGCCGTGAAGGACCACCACAAACAGCAGGGCCACCAACAGGGAGTCTACAATGGACGCCCGCGTCATGTCCCGGTTGGTGGTCTCCATCTCATCGGCCTGGAGCGCCGGACGCCCCGTGAGTCCGGCGCGCACGCCGGGAAACTCCTTCCGCGCCTCCTCGAGTCGCGCGCGGATAAAATCCAGAGGGGCCTCCACCACCTCCAACGTACTGAAATCCTTAGTCGGCATGATCTTCATGATCAAGTATCGACCGCCGCCCGCAGTCAGATAGGAACCCACGACACGGTCGAAATCGATCAGGCGGCCTTCCGGCACCGTTCCCTGGAGCACCTCGCGGAGGGTTCCGGTGAATCGCGCGAGCCACTTAAACCCCTTCCCCACCGCCGCCTCGTCCAAGTCGGACAGTGCATGGCGCCCATCCCGGAACAGGCGGCTCATTTGAATGAGCAGATTGGACAGAGTGCGATCCCGGGCCCAGGCATCGACGAGGGGGCCCACCGCATCGAGTACCCTGGTGAGCCCCTCCACGTCTTCCGGGGAGGCCAGTTGCAAGGCCGCATCGCCCAGATCATCCGGAGTCACCCGGTAAAAAACCTCCCGGATGAGTCCCTCCTGACCCAGCAGCCGCTCCGCCAGCCGATCCACGAAGGTCTCCGCCAAGCGCCGGCCCTCCTCGCTCCCTCCCGTCTCGACCACGACATACAGGTATTCCTGGTCCCCGAAATTGCGAAGAATGTTCAAGTGTGCCTTCTGATAGGGCAGGTCCGGGGAAACCAGCTTGTCCTGGTCGCCGCTCATCCCCAGATAGCTCCAAGAGTAGGCGGCGGACATGAGGGTCAGGAAGAGGGCGATTCCCAGCAAGGCTCGGGGAGCGGTGGAGACCAGCTGCCAGAGGGTCCTCAGGACGCTCTCCTGCAATCGATGGTGCAGGCCTCTCATGCGCTGCGGGCGGTGCGAAGGGCAAGATTCTTGGTCGTGGTCCATGCGGAGCCTGGAAAACGATGGGCTTCTTTGAGCACGGCCTCGAACGATTCCAGAAAGTAATCCACGTCCCCCTGGTCGATCACCAATGGGGGCATGATCCGGATGGTGTCGAGTCCATGTCCGGCAACCTGGGTGAGGATAGAATACTTCTCCATCAAAGGCATGGTGATCATCTGGCAAAAGATGTCCGAATTCATGGAATGAAGAAGCTTCCAGCCCGTCTTCAGGGCAAGGGATTTGGGCTCCCCGAACTGAAGGCCGAGCATCAGGCCCCGGCCGCGGACTTCCTTCAGCATCTCATAGCGCTCGACAAGGGGCCCAAGTCCTAGGACGAGGGCGCGCCCCATCTGCTCGGCGCGCGCCGGTAAACCCTCGCTTTGCAACACGTGAAGGGTCGCTAGTCCCGCTGCCATGGCCAGTTCGTTCTGACCGAAAGTGTTCGAATGGGCGAAACAGCGCTCCATGCTGTCGAACACGCTCGCATGGATCCACCGTTTCATCACGATGGCCCCAACAGGGACGAAGCCGCCCGAGAGGGCCTTCGAAACGACCAGAATGTCCGGGACAACGTCCCAGTGCTCCATGGCGAACATTTTTCCCGTTCGCCCGAATCCCGTCTGGACCTCATCGGCGATCAGACACGTGCCGGTCGCGTCGCAAAGGGCACGCACGCCGGCAAAATAGTCGTCGTCCGGAACGAACGCCCCTTTGCCCTGGATGGGCTCGACAATGAAGGCGGCCACGTCGCGTCCCGAAAGAGCCTTCTCCAGCGCCCCAAGGTCGTTGAATGGCACCGGAAAGCACCCCGGAAGCAAAGGCTCGTTGCGCTCCCGGAACTCCTCGTTGCCGTTGACCGAAAGGGCCCCCAGCGTGAGCCCGTGAAACGCCTTCTCACAAAACACAATCTTCCGCCGCCCGGTCGCCTGACGGGCAAACTTGAGGGCACCCTCGACCCCCTCGGTCCCGGAATTGGTGAAGAAGACCACATCGAGATCTCCCGGTGCGATGCGAACGAGAGCCTCCGCCAGCAGACCCGAAAGGCACCCCACGTCCATCTGGACCAGATTGGCCGGATCACTGTCGATCACCGCATGGAGCACCTGCTTGACCAGGGGATGGTTACGGCCGATGTTGAACACACCAAAGCCCGAGAGAAAATCGAGCACCCTCCGGCCCCGCTCGTCAATCAAGTACGGCCCCTTCGCGGTGGTGTAATTGCGCTGGTAGCCGATGACCTCCAACACGCGAACCAACTGCGGATTCACGTATTGTGCATGCAGCCGGTAAGTGTCCGACAGTCGGCTTCTTACTAATGCAACAACGTCCATCAAAATCACCACTCGCGTTTGCCGGGGCGTGTCGTGAGCCAGCGCCGACGTCAACGTCGACGATCGGGAGCCATCGACACCCTGTGTGCGCCTCGAGGCATCTTCGGGAGCCCGCACCCCCGTTCAATCAGCTGACTTTGAAACTACTCCAATTCGATATGGGTTTCAAAAGAAAAGCAGACCCATCCCCGGACACGTCGCCACGTTGAGGGAATCCAAAAACTCCTCAAGTTTTTAACCACGCCACCCGATACCCGGGCCAAATTTCGATCCTCCGTCCGTCGCCCTTCCTCTTCCGGGTCGCTCAGACCCTCAGCCTCCCCGACCAGCGCGGATGGAACAGACTGAACG
>CAZGQL010000112.1:0-2098 GCA_964527905.1 uncultured Syntrophobacteraceae bacterium | reverse complement strand
CATGAAATCAGTCTGATCGACATGGAACCCCCTCTCGATGGAGTCCCAACCGGCCAGCGTCCAAGGCCCCCCGGATCGAGGTCCCCGCCATGAAGCCTAAGCTCCTTCTGTTCGCCCCGTTCTTTCTTTTGGCGATTCTCCCCATGCATGAACCTCCGATGGCAAGCGCCGAAGGCGCACGCTGGAATCCTTCCCAAGCCTCCCAGACCGCCGAGGCTCCAATTCCCGAAAGCTGGCTCGCAGGAAGCGTACGCATGCCGGACCCTTCCATGCTGATTTCGCCCTCTTTTCTGATCGCGGAGAATTCCCCGGATCGAGCACCGGTACTCGTGGATGTCCGGGATCAGGCCGACTTCGATCGATGCCGCATTCCATCCTCCCTGCGCATCCCACTGCATGCCATCCGTACGAAGGAATTCCTGACAACCAAACACGTGGTGCTGGTGGGAGGGGCCGTCTTGGACGAGAGGGAAGAAGCCGAGTGCGCAAGGCTCCGAAGCGAGGGGTTCCTGGCTTTCGTTCTCGACGGCGGCATTCCGGCCTGGGTTTCCGCCGGTGGGCCCCTGGTAGGGGAAGGCTGCTTGAACGGGCGGCACGAAACCATAAGCGCCTCGGAGCTCTTCGCATCCAGACACGACGGGAGATGGCTTTTCGTGAACGCGTGTCGGACCATGCAAAACGATGCGCGCCGCCTCATTCCCCAAGCTCTGCCCCTGCCCGATCCGGAAAACCTGCATCAATTGGAGGCTTTCGTAGGGAGGTACCCGAAGGAACGTCCCATCACCTTGATGGTTTTCGACGACGACGGGACAGACATCCCGTTGCTTGCCAGAAGACTCGAGAAGTCCAGTCTACCGCGAGCGCTGTTCCTCGACGGTGGGATCATCCAATACCGTGGGTTCCTGGCGCGTCAGGCGACCACGCTGGAAGCCCATCGAAGCTCAACCCGAAAGGCCTTCGCACCATGCACCGACTGCCCTTGATGCCCGTTCGGCTCATGCACCCGCTGCTGTTGCTGAGCGCCGTCGTCATGCTGTCCTCGATCGCTGGATCTTCGCCGACGAATCGTCATGGTCCTGGGAAAATCGGCCCGGCAGCCCCTTTTATCAGACGACACCTCCAATACGCCTTCACAGTGCGAAACGAAACAAATCAAACTCTGGAGCAGGCAGCCTTCCAGACCTTCGTTCCGGCAAACCTGGAGAGCCGACAGCAGTGCGTCCGTCTCGCAGCATCCCATCCGTTCGATGTCTTGACCGATGCCACCGGCAATCGGACCCTGTACTTCCAGTTTTCCAGCCTCGTGCCTTACGCGGCAAAAATCGTCACCGTTCGCGCAGATTTAATTCTCTACCACTCGCCACATTCGTCCTCAAATGCAGGACGAGACAGCCATCTGATTCCCGAGCCCAATATCGAATCGGATCATCCCGCCATTCGAAAGCTAGCAGGAACCCTCAAGGGCGCCTCCCCGGCCGAAACGGCGCACCGGATTTTCGACTGGGTGGTCTCCCATATACGTGTCAACGGGTACCACGCCGGAAACCGCGGAGCGCTGTACGCCCTGAGGCAACGGAAGGGCGATTGCACGGAACTCGCCGCCCTCTTTGTGGCCTGCTGCCGGGCCAACGGCATTCCGGCGCGGGTGGTGGCAGGTTTCGTGTGCGACGGAGACAGCTTTCTGAAGGCAGGCGACTACCACGACTGGGCTGAATTCGATGTTGGCGGGACCTGGCTCATTGCCGACCCACAGAAGCGGACTTTCCGTGCAGATCCCAGTCGCTACGTGGTCATGCAGGGGGCAGGAAACGAACCGGGAAGCTCGACGGTCCGTCCCTTGCGGTTCCGATCCGATCACGACGGGCTCCTCGTCGCGATGACGCCATAAGCGACATGGCAGGGAGGAGGGCGAGACGTTGCGAGCCGCAGGGAAACGACCATGAGAAACGTTGACGGGACATGTTCAGGAATCCATTGGCTGGCCGTTGTCGTCGTCCTGGCAGCATCCCTTGCTTGCGTGGTCATACCACCCGAGGCGTGGGGGTCGGTTGTTTCGGGGCCCATGGAGGCGGACACGGTGTGGTCGGGCGGGGTTGAG
>CAZGQL010000111.1:3531-15153 GCA_964527905.1 uncultured Syntrophobacteraceae bacterium | reverse complement strand
TGGTGCCCCATCGCAGCACCGCACAGGCGAACTGCGCCGGGCTCAGCATCGTGCTTTCGATGTGCAGGTGGCCGTCGATGAAGCCGGGGGCCGCATACATCCCCTCCGCGTCAACCTCATGGTCGGCCCTGTAGTCCCCCCACCCAACGATCGTTCCGCCGTGGATCCCGAGATGGACGGTCTCGATGCGTCCCGATAGCACATTCACCAACTGGCAGTTGCGGATACAAAGGTCCACGGGCCTCCTGCCCTGAGCCGCCTCGATGGCTTCGGTCAGGCTGCGCGTGCTCCACTTTGCGTTCATGGGTGGACTCCAGGCATCATCAAGTGGGAAGGGTTCACGCTCGGCCGTGCACAGGGGGCATGCGGCATCGGCCAACGCGTCCATTGACGGCGGGGAGCTCGAGCGTGGTGCCTCTACATCTTGTATTTGCTGAACTCCTCAGGATCCAGCTTGTCCAACAGGTCGGCCCAATCCTCCCGCTGCTCCTTCGTGTAAAGCGGGCGGGCCGATTCGTCGTTCTTCAGAGACTTGGCGAGCACATCTTCGTTCACGAAAATGGGGGCGTTCATGCGCAAGGCGATGGCGATGGCGTCGCTGGGACGGGCGTCGATGGTGCTCAGCCGATCGTGGTCCCTGAGGTAGATCAAGGCGTAGTACGTGTTGTTGCGCAGATCGGACACTTCGATGCGCTCCACCGTGACATTCAATTCCGTGAAAAAGCTCTTGATCAGGTCGTGCGTCATGGGGCGTGGGAACTGGATCTTTTCAAGTTCGGTCGCAATGGAGGTGGCTTCCAGGAGTCCGATCCAGATGGGGAGGGACCTTTTTTCCTGAAGATCTTTCAGGATCACGATCGGGGTGTTCGTCTGCGGGTCCATGACCAGCCCGGAAACTCTCATTTCTCTAAACATGACGGCTCCTTGTCGACACTCCCGGCTTGCCGATCAAAAATATGTTCCAAAGGGCTCCCTGCGGCAATCCTGCTTGGCAGATGATCTTACCATCGAAGGGCCTTTTCTGACCACCCCAATTTGGTGGCGCTTCATTCCCCCCCTTCAGTCTCCGATGATCTTCACCAGAACGCGCTTGCGTCGGTTGCCGTCAAATTCCCCGTAGAAGATCCGCTCCCAAGTCCCAAGGTCCAGCCTCCCCCCGGTCACCGCAACCACGACCTCCCTCCCCATGATCTGCCGCTTCAGGTGGGCATCGGCATTGTCCTCTCCCACGTTATGGCGGTACTGGGAAACGGGTGCATGCGGGGCCAATTTCTCCAACCATACCTCGTAGTCATGGTGCAGGCCGGATTCGTCATCGTTGATGAACACCGAAGCCGTGATGTGCATCGCATTGCACAGAACAAGCCCCTCCCGGATCCCACTCTCCCTGAGGCACTCCTCCACCTGACCCGTGATGTTCACGAAGCCTCTGCGGGAAGGGATATGGAACCAGAGCTCCTTACGGTAGCTTTTCATCCCTAACCTCTCACCGGGGCCGTCGGCCTCCATCCAGGCTCGAATCGCCTACACGCAGCCCCTCTCACTCCTCCATGTACGGAAGCCCATCCAGCGAGGGCTGAAGGGATTCCAGGATGCGATCCAGAACCGATTCGAGCTCCTCCCGGGCGCAAATCAGCACTTCTCCGGTTTTGCGCACCTTGATTTCCAGCTGCCCGCTCTTCAGGAGCTTCTGGCTCACCACAACCCGAACCGGGATGCCGAGCAGGTCCGCATCTTTGAGCTTGACGCCCGGAGACTCGTCTCGATCGTCATAGAGCACCTCGTAGCGTTCCTGGAGCTTCCCGTAGAGGGCTTCCGCCGCTTCCGGGACCCCCCCCTTCGTGCCCAGCGCCGTCAGGATCACCTGGTAGGGGGCGATGGTCACGGGGAAGATGAGTCCGGAGTCGTCGTGCCATTGTTCGACGGCGGCCGCCATCAACCGCTCGACCCCGATGCCGTAGCAGCCCATGACCACGCGCTGATTCACCCCGGATGCGTCGAGGAACGTGACGTCCATGGTGTCGGGAGCGGTGTATTTGGTTCCCAGCTTGAACGTGTGGCCGAGTTCGATGCCGCGCTTGATCATGAGGTTTCCCGTTTCGCATTGGGCGCAAGGGTCTCCGTGGCGAACCTCCGCGATGTCGACCCGATGCCCCACGGTGAAATCACGCCCAACCCAAACATTCCGGAGATGGACGTCGACGGCGTTCCCCCCCGCGACAAACAGGAGTCCATCCGCGACGGAGGTGTCGACGACGATCCGAACCCCATCGAGTCCAACCGGGGAAAGAAAGCCTCCGTGCAGCCCCTTGGAATCGAGGAGTGTTTCGGGAGCCAAGTCCACGCGCACGGCCCTCAGGTGATTGGCCAGCTTGGTGGTGGAGACCGCGAAGTCGCCCCGGATCACCGCGAGCACCAGTTCTCCATCGGCTTCGTAGGCGACCGTCTTGAGAAACCGGTCTTCGCCGATTCCGAAAAACGCCATCAGATCGGCGATGGTCTTGACACCCGGGGTGGCAACGCGCTCCACGGAAGGCGCCTGGTCGACCGGAGACGGACCATGTGGTTTGAGGCCGGCGGCCTTCTCGGTGTTCGCCTGGTAACCGCAACGGTCACAAACCACGAACTGGTCCTCTCCATTCACGGATTCAAGCATGAACTCGTGGGAGCCCGTTCCACCCATGATGCCGGTGTCGGCTTCGATCGGAAACACCCTCAGACCGCATCGCGCGAACACGCGCAGGTACGCGTTGAAAATCCGGGGGTAGTAGCGGTCCAGGTCGTCGAAATCGCGATGAAAGCTGTAGGCGTCCTTCATGAAGAACTCGCGGACCCGCAGGAGACCCGCCCGAGGTCGGGCTTCGTCTCGGATCTTCGTCTGAATCTGGTAGAGCATGACCGGAAGATCCCGGTAGGATTTGAGAAACGTCTTGGCGATTTCGGTCACGACCTCCTCGTGGGTCATGGCGAGGACAAAGTCCCTTTCCTTGCGATCCTTGATGCGAAAGAGCTCCTGGCCGATGTCGAAGTAACGCTTCGTCCGCTTCCACAGTTCCGCGGGGTTGAGCACCGGCATGGTGATTTCCAATCCCCCGATGCCATCCATTTCTTCTCGAATGATGGTCTTCACCTTCTCCGCTGCCCGATGGCCCAATGGAAGCAGCGAATACAGGCCGGCCGCCACCGGATGGATGTAGGACCCGCGCAAGAGCAGGACATGGGATGGGGTTTCGGCCTCTTTTGGAACCTCATACAAGGTATGGATGAAACTTGTGGAATAGCGCATGACGACTCCCCCGCCGCTTTTGGGGCCAAAAAGCTCGTGAAGGATGCACTCCTTTGCGTTTTGGCGGTTTCAAGTCCCCGGATTTTTGGTGTATAGATCACCGGCCGTCGTCCGGATCCAGACCGCGCGATACTAGCATGTCTTCCCGGAGGTGCACAAACGTTTCGAGTGCCGGATGTCGCTTGACAGGTTTTTCGAGCTTTCTTAGCTTCAACTTGTGATCTGAGCGACAAGTGAGTTTCGAAAGAGATGGAAGGAGGGACGCGGTTGGCGACGCGGCAGGTTGAGCCACTCATCAGTGAAATTAAGGCCATGAAGGAGCGCATGGACGCTCTTTATCTCCAAAGTTGCGGCAAAACCGGGCAGTCGGAGGCCAAACCGTCCTCGTCAAGTGTTTGGGAGCCAGCGGTGGATCTTCTGGAAACGGACTCGGAGTATATTCTGATCGCCGATGTTCCAGGTATGGATGAAGATTCCGTGCGCGTGGAGCTGTTGCGGGATTCGGTGCGACTGAGGGGCAATCGGAATTCCGGAATCACAGAGGCGTTGTCAAAAGCCTCAACTTCTATCATCGCCGCTATCACCGCGGAGGCAAGGGCCCAGAACTCATCGAAGGAACTGCATTCCTCCTCGCGCGGCAATGACGGGGGCGACCCGGTTGGGAACTCTGCAACATCCTCGGAGAGGCCGACCGAGTCCCATCCGGTTCCAAAGGGCGTGACGTGCGAGCGTCCATGGGGTGCGTTCGAACGGCTGATCCGGCTCCCCAAACCGGTCCATGAAGACGGCATCCGCGCCGAGCTCAAGGATGGAGTTCTGACCGTCGTTCTTCCCAAGGCCCAAGCGCAAAGTCCCGCTCGTCGCCGGATTTTCGTTCAATCCCAGTGAGACAGATGTTGATGGAGGGTGTGTAAGATGAGTACGCGTTTCCGAACAACCTTGCTGATGGGCCTTCTTACGGGTCTCATCGTTTTGATGGGGCGTCAACTGGGAGGCTCACAGGGAATGGTGATCGCCTTCGTTCTGGCCGCCGTGATGAACGTCGGCAGTTACTGGTTTTCGGACAAAATCGTTTTGGCCATGTACAGGGCTCAACCCATCGAGGAGCATGAAGCCCCCGAGCTCTACGGGATGGTAAGGGAAATCGCTCAGGAAGCCGGTCTTCCCATGCCGCGGCTTTTCATCATTCCGGACGAAACGCCCAATGCGTTCGCAACAGGCCGTAATCCGGAGCACGCGGTCGTTGCGGTCACGGAAGGTATCTTGCGGCTCCTCTCCCCCCAGGAGATTCGTGGAGTGATCGCCCACGAAGTCGGTCACATCCTGAATCGGGACATTCTGGTGAGCTCCATCGCGGCCACGCTGGCGGGAGCCGTGATGATGCTGGCGAACATGGTCAAATGGAGCGCCATCTTCGGTGGCCTACGCGGCAACGATGAAGAGGGCGGAGGTGGCGGAATCGTCGGGTTTATCGTTGCGGCGATCATCGCGCCCATCGCGGCGATGCTCATCCAGATGGCCATTTCGCGGTCTCGGGAGTACCTGGCGGATGAAACCGCTGCCCGACTGACCCACAACCCGGAATACCTCGCCAGGGCCCTGGAAAAGCTTGGAATCGCTTCACAACGCATTCCCATGGCCGATCCGCAGCCGGCCACGGCCCATCTGTTTATTGTGAATCCGCTGTCAGGCGGAGGCTTCGTGAACCTGTTCAGCACGCACCCCCCCATCGAGGAACGCATCCGCAGGCTGCGTTCCATGTAACCTTCACCGGCCATCCCTCCGGATCATCCGAACCCACGGCAATGGAGCAGGGGCTGGGCGGTCCGTCGACCCAGCCCTTGGGCCTCCGTATGCGGGCGGAGACAGACTCAATCGATTCGAGCCTGGAAAAGGGGGGAGCGACTCCGACCTTGCCACAAGTCCCCGGGCGGCGGGCTCGGGCGCTTGTCTGAAAGGGCGCTCCAGCGCCATTCGAAGGCGAGAATCCAGTTTCCGTGGAATCTTGTGGATCCCCGCCTTCGCTGGGGCGACGTTCGCTCAAGGATATTGTGGACAACCACCGCCCCTGAGCAGACCGCCGACGAACTTCGCCCCCACGCGTGGTATGCGAGCCCGTATCCGAGGCTTCCGTCGGCGGCATCGGGGATCGCCTCCGTCAGGTTTCCGGCGTATGGCTTCACGCGGCCTCCCACCGAATCCCCCGTTCTGCGCTCTCGGGAATTTATTTTGACAGGCACTGGTTTTTTCATTAGGAATTGTGTGCTGTTTTTCACAGCACGGCAGGGGCAGGAACGTGTTCAAAACCGTCGCGATGCGCGGCTGGCTCGAGGACGAGAGCATGGCAAACGTGGTGATCATCGGAACCCAGTGGGGCGACGAAGGCAAAGGAAAAATCGTCGACCTGCTGACGGAGCGAGCGGACTACGTCGTCCGCTTCCAGGGGGGCAATAACGCCGGTCACACCTTGGTGGTCAACGGCCGGAAGTTCATATTCCACCTCATCCCCTCGGGAATCCTCCATCCCGGGAAGGTCTGCATGATCGGAAACGGAGTGGTGCTGGACCCCGCAGTGCTGATCGAGGAACTGGACAAGCTCGAGCAGGCGGGCATTCCCGTCAGTCCCGCGAACCTTCGGATCAGCCGCACCACCCATGTCATCATGCCTTACCACCGCGCCCTGGACGCCGCCCGCGAAGCCCGAAAGGGGGACGGAAAGATCGGCACCACTGGACGAGGCATCGGTCCATGTTACGAGGACAAAGTGTGTCGGACGGGCGTGCGCGTTCATGATCTGTTCGACGAGAATAAACTGCGCGAGAAGCTGCACGCCAACCTCGAGGAGAAGAATTTCCTGCTCAAGCAGTTTTTCGGGGCGGAGCCCCTGGACCCCGAAGCCGTCGCCGAAGAATACCTCACATATGGGGAACGGCTCAAACCGTACGCGGGGGACATCTCGCAAATCCTCCATGCTGCGGATCGGGAGGGAAAAAACATCCTCTTCGAGGGGGCCCAGGGAACCCACCTGGATGTGGACCACGGAACCTACCCCTTCGTGACCTCATCCAACACGGTTGCCGGCAACGCGTGCTGCGGGTCCGGTATCGGGCCGACGCGGATCTCCCGGGTCGTCGGCGTGGTCAAGGCATACACCACCCGGGTGGGCGGAGGTCCGTTCGCGACGGAGCTCCTCGATGAGACGGGGAAGAGGATCCAGCAAATCGGATGCGAATTCGGAGCCACGACGGGCCGGCCCCGACGCTGCGGCTGGCTCGATATGGTCGTGGTCAACACCTCCGTTCGGCTCAACGGCCTCTCGGGGCTGGCCATGACAAAACTGGACGTGTTGACGGGGATCCCCAAGATCCGGATCGCGGTGCGTTATCGTTGCGGCTCCGAGGAGCTGACCGCGGTGCCTCCCGAGCTTTCGGCCCTCGAATCTTGTCAGCCCGTGTATGAGGAGCTCCCGGGATGGGAGGAAGACCTCTCCGGCGTGCGTCGTTTCGAAGACCTGCCGGAGGCCACGCGGCGCTATCTCAGGGCGGTGGAGGAGCTTGCGGGGATCCCCCTCGAAATTGTCTCCGTGGGCCCAGGGAGGAATGAAACCATCGTCGTCCGCCACCCCTTTTCAGGATAACCCCCAGCAGTACGGTCGGTGTCCCTGACGACCGTACGGGCTCACGGGGTGAGTGCCGGTTCTCCGCCCGAAGGGGGTGGGATGGAGCAGGGTGGCTTGCGTGCTTGCATCCATTGCATAGCGGCGAGGATTGCTTTAAGGAGAGGCGTTGAAAACCAGACGAAGCGGCATTCTTTTGCATCCCACCTCGCTTCCCTCGCCGTTCGGCATTGGGGACCTGGGCCCCGGAGCGTATCGCTTTGCCGAATTCCTTGCTGCTGCGGGCCAGACGGTCTGGCAGCTCCTGCCCCTCAACCCGACCGTTCCCATCTATGGCAATTCCCCGTATTCGGGTCCGTCCGTCTTCGCAGGCAGTCCGCTTCTCATCAGCCCGGAGCTCCTCGAAGAGGACGGGCTGCTGGACTTTGACGATCTGCGCGGCTACCCCTCGATGGGGGAGGATCGAGTCCCCTATGCCGGTGTCCTCGAGCAGAAGGGACGTTTGCTCCAATTGGCCTACGAGCGTTTCCGAGCGATCCGGGGTGGGACCAGACCTCTGGAATTCGAACGGTTCTGCAACGCCAACGACCACTGGCTCCGGGACTACAGCCTGTTCGTGGCCCTCAAGGAGCGGCACGGGGGCGTTGCCTGGAGCGACTGGCCCGTGGAGATCCGCGACCGGGACGAAGCGGCCCTGCAATCCTGGGAGCATGAACTGGCCGATCGCATCGGGTTGGAGCGATTCATCCAGTTTACGTTCTATTCCCAGTGGACGGCCCTCAAACGGCATTGCAACGCCTTGAACATCCAGCTGATGGGTGATGCGCCCATCTACGTGAGCTACGACAGTGCGGATGTCTGGGCGAATCCCGGACTCTTCAAACTCGGGGACGACAAGAAACCCCGCGTCGTCGCGGGGGTGCCTCCGGATTACTTCAGCGAAACGGGCCAACTGTGGGGCAATCCGGTCTACGATTGGGAGCGCCTCGCCTCGACCCGTTACGATTGGTGGGTGAAACGGCTGGGTTTCTGCATGCGGCTCTACGACTTGGTGCGTTTGGATCACTTCCGCGGCTTCGTGGGCTACTGGGAAGTGCCGGCCTCCGAGAAAACGGCCGTCAACGGGAAATGGGTCGAGGCCCCGGCCAACCACTTCTTCGGCGTTCTGCTGCAGCGCTATCCTTTTCTTCCCCTGGTGGCCGAGGATCTGGGGGTCATCACGGCCGATGTCCGGGAGATCATGCAACGGTTCGGTTTCCCCGGTATGAAGGTGCTCCTGTTCGCTTTCGGCAACGTGGCGGAAAACCTGGCGGCGCCCCATCACCACACCCGCGACAACGTCGTGTACACGGGCACGCACGACAACAACACCACACGCGGATGGTTCCAGACGGAAGCCCGGGAGGACGAATTGCGGAACTTGTCGCGGTATCTGGGACGCCCGATCGAACAGGATACCGTGGCTTGGGAGTTGATTCGGCTGGCCATGATGTCCGTGGCCAATCTTGCGGTCATTCCCATGCAGGACGTCCTAGGCTTGGGGGCGGAGGCACGCATGAACACGCCTTCGATCACCTACGGAAACTGGGAATGGCGCATGAAGGAGGGGGCCCTCACCGGGGCGCTCGCCGAAAAACTGCTCGATTACTCCCGTCTCTACAACCGCGCGTGAGCACGAACCCCGTCCGACCATCCCATTGCCCCAAGCCTGTTCGACTCGACGTCCGGCGGGAATGCCCGGCCCGCACCGCTGGTTCGACCCCATCGCATGGTCTCCCGTGGGATACCTCCCGGGATCCTCCGGCCCCTGCTTTCGCGTCGGTGCTGCGCGGTCAGTCCCGTGGGCTTTTCTCTGAACCGAGGGATGAAACGTCGTTCGGGATGGGTTCGCTATACTGGGACAAACGATGTTGGGACGCTGGAAGGGGCCGGACAGACCGAATAGTACGTGCTCTTGTTCACAATACGAGTTGACCGAATTCCCATAAGAAGATAAAAGATATCGTTGGGTCGACCACCGATTGCGGGAAACGAGCAAGGGAAGCTGGATGCTGATCAGCGACGATGTCCTCGAGAGACGCTGCAAGGATTTGATCGAGACCATTCTGTTGAGCCTTGAGCACGCCACCAAGGGAACGATCTACCGAATCGGCCCCATGCCGGACTTGCAGGCGGTGCGCGTGACCTCGGGATTTCGAGACGAGGCGACGGGTCAAATCCACTGGGGGCTGCCCGAAGCCTCGGACTACAATGCCCCGGGCAAGTCCTGGGAGCAGTATCGCGATCGGCCCGGAAGCGTTCTGGAAGCCATGGCGTGGTGCGTGGAGCGCCAGAAAAGCTGGACGGCCGACAACCCATACGAGGACAATCGCAGCGTCCGCAAGCAGCTGAGCGGCGAGATCGAGGATTTCCACCACATGGAGCCCGTGCTGGTGCTTAAATCCGATCTTTATTGGAATCTGCCGTCCGAGCCCGAGTATCCCGTCGATTACCTTGGGACTCCCATTTGGCAGGACACCAAATACGTCGTGGCGGCGGTCATCAAGATTCACTTCAAGCCGTATCAGATCCGTCGCGGGGACCGCTCCACCAAGATGATCAAGCTGCTGTCCCGCACCCTCGGAACCGAGCTGCTGTCCCTGCACATCCGTGAGACGCTGGCCGAGGCCCAGGAGACTTTGACGCGTCAGCGCCTCCAGACCTGTAACGTCCTGGCGCATGAGCTGCGCAACACCCTGATGAAGCTCGGGTTCACCAGCTCCGCCATCAACGCCGAGATCAGCTACCTGCGGGAACAGTGGGAAGCGGAGCTGGAACGATCCATTCCGAATCTCGAGACCAAGAAAACGGTCTTGAGCTCCTTATCGAACCTCCTCGAGACCCGCATTGGGAGCCTCAACGGGTCCCTACCCCTCAGGGAGATCTCCACCCAGCTGCTGAACGTCCAGCGTGAGATGGCGACAGTGCCGCTCATGCCCGAGGTCGCCGCGAGGTGGGTCGAGCATAAGATTCGCCCCAAGTGGCGCCGGCTCCTCATGGAAACCGCCCTCTGGGAAGACGAGAACCAGCAGGTGAACCGTCTCCTGGATCGACTCCAGGAAGTCATCGCCATCGGCCGGGATAGAGCTCTGGCCGCACGGTTGACCCACCTTCCCCTGGACCTGCGGGAACGATGGCAACGTCTTTCTTACGTCGATTTTACGGCAGACAAGGTGACGCTCGTCGATGAGATCCTGCAGCTCCTCGATCACCCCGCCTTGAACATTCCCCATAAGCTCCAAAGCAAGAAAGTTCTCACCTCCCTGCGTGTCCTCACCGCCATGATGCCCGACGTCGAAGAGCGGGCCAACCGCATGATTTGCTCCCTCAAAAACGGCCACTACACGGAATGACTCACACGGGTTCCAGCCCGCATGCCATCAAGCAGCCTTGGCAAGGCCGATTTCTTTAAGCTTTCTTTCCCCGATGAGTTGTTGGCCGTCGAGGCTCTGGCACGTCACCAATGGTCAGGTCGGGAGAAAATCTCTTCCGGGAAGGCAAGGACGCCAGCGCCTCTTGTCCCCGTCAACCGCGGGTGGCATGGTGTGCAGTCGTGATGCAGCGCAAACCATTGGATCCCCCTGATTGGCCTCCCTCCAGCGTTCTGCACCCTCTAGGAGACTAGAAGGGCTCGCATGCACTTCACCACCGTCAAAGCCGCAGGGATGGAAAGCCGCTTCCCTTGATGAATTCTGGGCCACGCCCTTCCGGGGGGCGACATGGAGTGAGCGACACGGCCGCTTTCGCGGGGTCAGGTTCCGTCAACGGCATTGCCCCGTACGTAAGAGTTGATAGCGGGTGTCTTCCACGAGGAAAGCATAAATACATTCTCCAACCCATGTTCCAGGTCGTGGGGCGGCTTTAGTCTACTTTTAAGAGGCTCTTGGGCACTCCGGGATTGAGAATGATTCGGGTGTGTGGGGCCCTAGGAAAGGGGCCATCCGAGTGTCAGAGCCCGAAGGAGACGCTGCTCATGGAGGGGCACCCCGTTGGGAGGGTCTAAATCGGCAGGGACACACAACGATTGCCCCACAGGACGCCGGTTCCGGATGATCCGGCGAATAGGAGAAATACAATGAGACACAAAGCCTTGTGTGTTGGATTGATGCTGGTGCTGGCGCTGACCCTCAGCTCACCCGTGTGGGCTCAGTTGGTGCCTCATGGAAGCCTAGGCACGATTGATCCCGTGGACGGCTTTCCCTTATTCGTGACCGACATCAACGGGGTGTCGCTGGACCTGCCGAATCCTCCCTACGGAGACGGCCTCACCGCGCCAACCCTTATCTATGACCCCGTGATTCCCGGAAACTCCCTTTCAGAGGCAAGCGGTTTCGGTGCCGAAGCCTTCTTTTACTTGGCGGAGTCGATCATAAACCTTCCCAACGGTGGCCGGGCTCTGCTCGTATTGGGCATCGAAGCGGCCTACGGCGCGGGAGATCCGGACCCTCTCGCCCCACCGGATCAGTTTCTCTTTGCGCGCGTGAGGGTCCGTTTTGACGCCGCCGTGGCGGGGATCTACACGGTCACCCATCCCTGGGGCGTGGAGACCTTGACCGTTGCCCCTGCCGACGTAGGGACCCGGTTCAGTTACACGAACGACTGGGGCGGATTTGCGCCGATTCCTGCTGCAAGCCCTCCCATCCCTTCCAGCTTCGAACGCATTCTCTACTCGCCCAAGTCC
>CAZGQL010000111.1:0-3521 GCA_964527905.1 uncultured Syntrophobacteraceae bacterium | reverse complement strand
TCTTCCTCGAAGCCGATACCAAAGTCGTCCAGAATCTCAACAACCCTCTCGGGGATGAGACGACCTGGATCATCGGCGACGGCGTGACCCCCACCACCCTCAAGCCGACAACTTTCGGCCCGGGTGGCGGTGTGGTGGCTACGTCCTTCACGATTACGGGTCCCGCAGGTGCGTTCGGCAGCGTCAATACGGTCTCGTCCGATCAGTTCACCGTGTCGGGGCATTTTGCGGGCCAACCGATCCCCACCGTATCGGGACCGGCTCCCCCGCCGCCCCCTCCGCCGGTAACGACGGATACGGTGACCATCACCCGGGCCCGGCTGAAAAACAACAACGTCGACGTCCGGGCGACCTCCAGCAACGGCTTTCCGCTTACCGCTGAGCTTTTTGCCGGTGGCGTCGGCGGCACCCTCGTGGGGAGCGGCAACCTGGTCAACGGGAAGGCGAACATCCCTGTCCGGGCCACTCCGGATACGGTGAGAGTGCATTCGACTTCCAACAACGCGAACATACTGGGCGGTACGGCCATCGCTCCCGTCACGAACTGAACCGCCTAGGGAGGTTTTGTGATGGCTTTGTCGTGATGACCCACCAGCAGCTTAGCGGCACCATGGCTTCTCTTCAACAGGCGTGTGGCGACAAGGATCCGCCCACACGCCTGTTGCCGATTGGCTTGTTCCCGAGATCCTGCCTGGGAGCACAATCGTGACAACCCACCTTTCTGTCGCGTCAGTCACTCCAATCGGGAGCTTGGCCTTCCTGGGGTCCCAAGTTGAAATCTCTGACCGAGCGAACTGAGGCGGCTCCGAACCCTTTCCGAATGCACCCGGCGGCGATGTTTTCCTTGACATCGGGGGGGCCGTTTTTTAGTAGCTTAAAATTTCGGTTGAGCAGCCCCCGTTGCAGTGTCTTCGTCTTCAAGAGGTTTTTTGCATGCGAACCCTTCAGGCCATCAAGGGCATGAACGACATCCTGCCGAACCAGGTCGACTGGTGGCAGCGCGTCGAATCCACGGCCAGGCAGGTCCTCGAGGATTTCGGCTACCGGGAGATCCGGACGCCGATCTTGGAAAAACTCGAGCTTTTCGCCCGGAGCATCGGGGAGAGCACCGATATTGTCGAAAAGGAAATGTACGCCTTCCCCGACAGCAAAGGGGACATGTTGGCCATGCGCCCCGAGGCGACGGCCTCCATCGTGCGGGCCTATATCGAGCACAACCTGAACGCGGATCCCTTTGCGCGCAAGCTCTACGCCATCGGTCCCATGTTTCGCCACGAGCGTCCCCAGAAGGGCCGCTACCGGCAGTTCCACCAAATCGACGCCGAGGCTTTCGGCGTGGACGACCCCATGCTGGATGCCGAAATCATGTTCATGCTGCGCCTCTTCCTGGAGCGGCTGGGCCTTTCAGGCGTCCTGCTCCACATCAATTCCCTCGGATGCCCCGATTGCCGTCAGACGTACCGCGAAGCCCTTCGGTCCTTTCTCGCGGGCCACGTGGAGGGATTGTGCCCCGACTGCCAGCGCCGGCGCCACACCAATCCCCTGCGCACCTTCGACTGCAAGGTCGAGCGGTGCGGCACGGTGCTCGCTGGAGCGCCGCTCCTCTTGGATTCCATCTGCCCGGAGTGCCGCGACCATTTCGAGGCCGTCCAGGGGTTTTTGCGGGAGCTCAAGACGGACTACGTGGTGAACCCCCGCATGGTGCGCGGCCTCGACTACTACATGCGAACGACGTTTGAAATCATCACGGACCGTCTCGGGGCCCAGAACGCCGTCGGGGGCGGCGGCCGCTACAACGGGCTCGTACGGGACCTCGGGGGCCCCGACATCCCGGGAATTGGGTTCGCCATCGGCATGGAGCGCCTCATCCTGCTCCTGCAGCAGGATCAGTCGGACACCCCGCGCCAGGCGCCCGTGTGCATCGCCACCCTGGGGGAGGCTGCCCGAAGGCGCGGTTTCCTCCTGGCTCAGGAGTTGCGCGCGCAGGGTCTCGGGGCCGAAATGGACTACGAGGGCCGGAGCCTCAAGGCCCAGATGCGCCGGGCGGACAAGCTCGGCTCACGCATCGTGCTGATCCTCGGCGAGGATGAGCTCCGGCGCGGCGAGATCCAGCTCCGGGACATGGTCGCCAAAACGCAGCGGATGATTCTGTTGGATACGGTCATCGAGACGTTGCGACAGCGATAAGAATCAGGAGGAGCACTCAGTGAGCCAAGTCGACGAACAGGCAGCACGCGAAGAGCAACCCCAGGCGCCCGCCGCAATCCAGCTGGATTCCCTTGGGGATTGGGACAAGACCCACGATTGCAACAGCCTCTCCCCGGCTGACGTGGACAAGACGGTCATCCTCATGGGCTGGGTCCAGCGGCGCCGGGACCACGGCGGTCTCATTTTCGTCGATCTGCGCGACCGGCAGGGGATCACCCAGGTGGTCTTCGACCCGCAGCACGACGCCGCAGCCCACGACCGGGCCCAGCTGCTCCGAAGCGAATACGTGATCGCCGTGCGCGGGCGTGTGCGCTTGCGCCCCGAGGGCATGACCAATCCCAAGCTCAAGACGGGGGAAATCGAAGTCATCGTGACGGAGCTGCGACTGCTGAACTCTTCTCTCACGCCGCCGTTCCAGATCGAGGAAGACGTCGAGGCCAGTGAAAACATCCGCCTGCGCTACCGCTACCTGGACCTGAGGCGGCCGGGGATGTTCCAGAACCTCTTTTTGCGGCACCGGGCGGCCCAGCTCACGCGCAACTATTTCGCCGACCAGGGGTTCGTGGAGGTGGAAACGCCGGTCCTCACCAAGAGCACCCCGGAGGGCGCCCGCGACTACCTCGTGCCCAGCCGCGTGAACCCGGGCAAGTTCTACGCCCTGCCCCAGTCGCCGCAAATCTTCAAGCAGCTCCTCATGGTGGCGGGCTTCGAGCGGTACTTCCAGATCACCAAGTGCTTCCGGGACGAGGATTTGAGGGCCGACCGCCAGCCCGAGTTCACTCAGGTGGATCTCGAGATGTCGTTCGTGCGGGAGGACCAGATCTATTCGCTCATCGAAGGCTGGATCGTGCTGCTTTTTCGGGACCTTCTCAGAAAAGAGCTCACCGTGCCGTTTCCCCACATGACCTACGCAGAGGCCATGGAGGCATACGGCACCGATCGGCCGGACCTGCGCTTCGGGCTGCCGCTGACGAACGTGACGGACGTGGTGGCGGAATCCGAATTTCGCGTCTTCCGGCAGGCCATCGAGCGGGGCGGCATCGTGAAAGCCCTGCGCGTGCCCCAGGGCGCATCGCTTTCGCGCAAGGACCTGGACGATCTTATTGAATACGTTAAAATATTTGGGGCCCAAGGCATGGCCTGGATCAAGGTCCAGCCGGATGCCTGGCAGTCGCCCATCACCAAGTTCCTGTCGGAGGGCGTCCGTGGGGCGCTTGCCCGGAAGCTGCAAGTGGAGCCGGGCGACCTTATTTTATTCAGTGCCGACCAGCCCAAGATCGTGAACGACTCCCTCGGCAGCGTGCGCGTGCGCC
>CAZGQL010000110.1:8827-15277 GCA_964527905.1 uncultured Syntrophobacteraceae bacterium | reverse complement strand
GGACCATCTCTCCCAGCACGATGAAATTGACGTCGCCGTAGCGGAATTCACTGCCCGGCGGGCTGAGGGGCCGGTCCGAGACGATGACCGAGAGGGCGCCGTCGTAGCCTGTCCACGGGGCGCGCGGATTCACGTCGACGCGCAGGCCGGAGCGGTGCGTGAGGAGCTGGCGGGGGGTGATGGAGCCCTTCCCGTTGGCGGCGAATTCGGGCCAGATGGCGGCCACGGGCTCGTCCAGCCGCAGCCGGCCGCGCTCGGCCAGCTGCAGGACCGCCGTCGCGGTCGCGACGACCTTGGTGAGCGAGGCGACGTCAAAAACGGTGTCCACCCGCATGGGCTCCGGACGGGGGTGAACGGTTCGGTTGCCGAACGCCTTGCGGGTGACGATCCGATCCTTGTGCCCCACGAGAACGACCACCCCGGGGATGTGCCCTGCCAGGATTTCCTGTTCCGCGATGCCGTCGATTCCGGCGAGCACGTGCATGTCGGGCTGAGGAGCGGCCGGCAGCGGCCTGGCCGGGGGCTCGGCTGGACGGAGGGATCCCGTGGGCTCCCGGGCGGCCGGGCCACAGGCGCTCAGGGCGAGCGCCATCACCAGGACGGCGGAAGCGAGTCTTCTTGTCCTGAGCACAGGGCCACGCAATGAGGTGAACATGCTTGTCATGCGTCATCCCCACAGGCTTCCAGCGGGGATCCATGCATCTGGACGCCTCTGGATTCCCGCCCGGGACACGCGGAAATGACGCTCCATTCGGACCCCCACGTCGTGCGGCGGTGTCCTGGGTACGAGGGCATGCGGGCTCATCGGTTTCAAGCCTCAGTCGAGGAATTTCCTGGGGTAGACGTTGCGGGGGTTCCAGAACAGCCAGCCCCAGGACCCGAAGTCCTCCGCCGCCTTCACCTGGATTTTCATTTCCGCCTCGTTGAACGGCTTGCCCCCGAAAGCGTAGTCGCGGAATGCCTGCAGCCAGGGACGAAAGCGCATCGGCGACGCCTTGGTGCGCTCCCTCGCCCGCTTGAGGCTCAGGTGGATGACCTCATAGGGGTTCTGCACGGGGTTGCGATACTTGGGAATCCCGTACTGAAACCCCGAAGGGTAGAGCATGGGCGAAACCACGTCGACCACTTCCAGGATCGGCTCGATCTTTTGCCCGATGTCCGTGTCGTTCGTGTTCCAGAGGACGTAGCCGAAAATGTCCGCCGCCACCACCACGTTGTAGGGCACCAGGGCCTTCCGGGCGGCGTCCAGGAACCCGGTGATGGCCCGCGTGCGGCTCTCCTCCGTCGCGGGCTGTGAAAAAACGACGCCACGGTTGTCGGGAAAACGCACATAGTCGAACTGGATCTCGTCGAACCCCATCTCGGCCGCCGCTCTGGCGATGGCCAGGTTGTAATCCCAGACTTCCCTGCGAAAGGGATCCACCCAACGGAGCTTTTCCCGGTCGCGAAACACGCCCCCCTGCTTGGTCCGCACGGCCCATTCCGGTTTCGCCTCGGCCAGGGGGTCATCCTTGAACACGACGATGCGGGCGATGAGGTAGAGGCCCTGTTCCCGGAGCTTCGACACAAGCCCCGGCATGTCCTTGACGGTGATGACCTTCTGGGCGCCGGCCTGTGCCGCCAGGGGCAGGTCGATCTTGAAGGGAATCAGGCCCCGGTCGCCTTTCACGTCGATCACCAGGGCGTTCATCCGGTTGGCCTGGAGCGATTCGATCGCGGCTTCCCGCAGCGTCGCGCTGCCGATGCCGTAAACGGAGAGATACAGGGCGTGGACCTGCAGGGGAGTGAGCGGGAGCTTCGGGTCGGCTTCCTCCAGGACGGTGCGGGGAAAATCCTGCCGCCGGTAGCCCGGAGCCCGCACCCGCAGGAGGTCTCCCTTGCCGTCGAGGATGAAGCGCCCGTCCTGGTCCGTGCGCACCACCTGTTCGCCCAGGGTGACCGATGCCCCGTGGATGGGCTGATGGGTCTGGCCGTCGATGACGGATCCTTCCAGACCGTACCCCGTCGAGGCCGAAAGCATCATGGCGGCAACCGCCAGCAGTCGCAACGTGGATCTCATTGGAAATCATCCCCTTCCTGGGTCCGAAACCCCATGATGGGGCGACGCGACGGCCGACGGACCGCGCGTGCCCGGTGTCCTACCGCCCGTACGCCGCCGGTGTCCTGCCCGCGGAGCGTCCCGTGACGATGCCCTGAAAGGCCTTGGTCCCATCGCCGTTGACCACCAGGTAGCGGGGCAGGGCCATCATCGGGTCCGACCGGGTGACGTGACGCCGCTCGATGCTGAATGCGGCCACGTAGCCGGCAGCTTCCGCATCCCGCTCCAGGGCCTCGTCATAAATCCCGAAGGGCCAGGCCAGGAGGTCCACGACCTGTCCCGATTTTTCCGCCAGGACGGTCCTCGATTTCCTGAGCTGGCTCTCGACGAGCTCCCGGTATTGTGCGGGCGAAAGTTTTTTCTGCTCCTGCTTGAAATTCGGATGCCAGTATGAGTGGGACTGGATCTCGAACAGGCCCGTCTGCTGCAGCTCCTTCAATTGCTCCCAGGTGAGCGCGTAGGAGGCTTTGGAGATGGCGGACGGATAGATGAATAGGGTGACGGGAATGGAGAACCGGCGGACGATGGGGAGCATTTCCGAATAAACCGACCGGTGGCCGTCGTCCACGGTGATGACGACGGAGCGGGGCGGCGGCGCCGGCCCCTGGCCGCGGAGCCAGTCGATGAGGCTCCGCATGGGAATGACCGTGTAGCCGTTGTCGCGGAGCCACTGGACCTGGGATTCGAAAACCGGGGTGGTGACGGTCATGCTGTCGGCGACGACCGGCCCGAACCGGTGATAGAGGAGCACCGGGACCCCCGGCGGTTCCTGCGCGGCGGCGCAGGCTCCCCACGCGAAGAGACCCAAGCAGGCGGCCCCAAACAGAACCCCGAGGATTCGACCCATGGCGGTCCTCCGATATAAGCGTTGCCGTTGATCACCTGTGGCGGCCCATGCGGAGCCCCCGGGCGATTCACTCAGGAAGGAGGCTGTTGCAAAACCAATGAATCCCGTCACCCCCGCGGAGGCGGGGGGCCAGAAGTCATCACAAAAACTGGATTCCCGCCTGCGCGGGAATGACGGTGGTGGGGTACATGAGACTTCCGCGGCAACCTCAAAGGAGACTGGAAACCGCCGCGAGAAGATCTTCGCTCGAGCGCACGACGCGGGTGCAGGAGCACTCGATCATGGCGTTCACCAGGCTGCCTTCCGCTTCCCCCGCCCGACGAAAATCGGTCCGGACCCCCAGGATCCGCGCGGTCCCCGGTCGGGCGGCGTGGAAATAACCGATCTCCCACGCCGTGCCGTCGTCCACCTGCGGGCCGTCGAGGAGCGCAACCAGCAAATCCGCCTCGTCGAGCGCTTCGCGACATCGCCGGAAGATTTCCCGTTTCGCCCGCGCGCCCAGGGCCTCGATCTCGGCCTGGGTGATGAGCTCGTAGGGCCAGATCACCGAGACGCGAGCGCCGCGCTCGCGCCCCAGGGCCTCGATCCGCTCCCTCGTGGAGGCCAGCCACGCCCGCTCGGCCTCGGAAAAGAGCGGCCCGGCAAGGTAGATTTTCATCGGGGTTTATCCCTCGTGGCGCCGGTTCCTGTCAACTGCCCGGCCCGTGCCGCAGACTCCGGCGTGCGTCCATGCGAGCCTTGAGCTTCGGGAAACGGTCGATGTCCGTGTGGGGCATGAAGAGGGCCGCCACGTAATGGTCCATGTAGGAGGGGGTTTCCGAGAGCTCGAAGCTGGTCATCTTCCTAGTGACGTCGACCACGTCCCGGCGGAGCCGGTTGGTGAGGGCGCCCATGCGGCAGCCCAGGAGCGAGCCGTTGCCGATATAGGTGATCTTTTCCGGGTCCGTTTCCGGAAGCAGGCCGATCACCATGGCCTTCTCGAGATCGATGTAGCTGCCGAATCCGCCGGCCAGCACGATTTTGTCGACGTCGTCCAGCGTGAGCCCGACCTCCTCCAGCAGGGTCTGGTAGCCGCTGAAGATGGCCCCTTTGGCGCGAATCAGGTTGTCGATGTCGTTCTCGTTCAAGGTGATGTCCCGGCCGATCTGGGTTTCGTCGGCCCAGGCGAGCACGTACTCGAGGACCCCGTCCGCTTCCCGGATGCGGGGGGTGCCCAGGTCCGTGTGGAATTTCCCGCGACCGTCGATGATCCCCATCTCCAGGAACGTCGCCACGATGGTGATGAGGCCGGAGCCGCAAATGCCCTTGGGGCGCGCGTTGCCGATGGTGATGAGCATGGGCTCCAGGGTGACCGGGTCGATGGAGAAATCCTCGATGGCCCCCTTGGCGGCGCGCATGCCGAACTGGATGCCGCCCCCCTCGAAGGCGGGGCCCGCCGAGCAGGCGGCGCAGGCGAACCAGTCCTTGTTGCCCACGACGATCTCGGCGTTGGTGCCGATGTCGAGATACAAGGTCACCTCCTCGGTGCGATACAGCCCGGCCCCCATGACCCCCGCGACGATGTCCCCCCCGACGTAGCTCGAAATGGCCGGGTAGACAAGCGCCGTCACGTGATCTCCCACCTCGAGGCCCAGGTCCACGGCGTTGATGGGCGGGTAGAGCGTCGCCGCCGGGACGTAGGGGGCATAGCGAACGTAGCGGGGGGTGACCTTGAGCAGGAGCTGGGTCATGGTGGTGTTGCCCGCCAGGAGGATGCTCGAGATTTCATCGAGGCCCACCTTCCCCTCCTTCACGATGCGGCGGATGATGACGTTGATGGTCGCGACCACCACCTGGTGCAGCTTTTCCAGACCGCCCGGCTTGTCGGCGTAGACGATGCGGCTCAGCACGTCCTCCCCGTAGCTGATCTGCCCGTTGAATTCGGCGTGCTGGGCGACCACCTCGCCGGATATGAGGTCCACCAGCTGTCCATAAACCGTGGTGGTCCCGATGTCGACGGCGATGGCGAAGTTGCGGTTCGTGGTGTCCCCGGGCTCGATGTTGATGATGTGGCTCTTGCGGCCGGGCCAGACGGGGCGGGCGAGGGTGGCGGTCACCTTGAACCCGCAGGACCGCAGCAGGTCGGGCAGCTTGCGGATCACAGGCAGGCGCGCCACGAGCCGGTGCTCGTTGAAGTTGGCCTTCAGGTAGCTGATGAGCCGCGTGACATCCGGGAGCCGGTCCTGGTCGCTCGGCGGGGGAAGCTCCAGGTAGCGCTTTTCCACGGGCGGGATGAAGAGACCCTGTTCCTTGAGCTCCTCGAAATCGACCTGATGGACGCGGGCCGTCTTCCTCGGGGTCGCCAGCTTGTTGAGCACGGACGCATCCACTTCGGATTCGACCGGAATCCGAACGACGAGGTCGCTTTTGACCTGGCTCTGGCAGGCCAAGCGGGTTCCCCTGGCGACGTCCTCGGCGCTGAGCCTCTCGGTCACACCGCCCTCGACGGTCCCGCTTTCGATCAGGACCCGGCACTTGCCGCACACCCCGGCGCCGCCGCACGATGCGTTGACGTGCACCCCGGCCTCCATGGCCGTGCGAAGGAGATTCTCCCCGTCGGCCACCGTGACGGTCCTGTTGTGGGGATAAAAGACGACCTGACGCGTCTGCTCACTCATGTCCTAGTTCCTTTATTTCCGGATTTCACGACCCATCCACCTCGACCAGTCCATGAACCCTCTCTAGCACCATAAGACATCCTTAGTCCTTGATCAAAATCAAATCCATGTGCACCGGGAAATGGCGGAGCGAAGAGACTCGGGCTCCGCGAGACCGGCGCTCCCAGAATCGGTTTGACAGCGGTGATGCGGGCGGAGTATCCCTGAATCCCAGGGACGCGCACCCACGGGTAGCCGCCGCAGCCCACCGCCGCCACAGGATCCCGGCGCGGCTCCGGGACCTTGAGCCCCACCATCCCGAAGACTTCAACCACAGGAGGGCGACCATGAATCGCGACGATCCGGACCAGAAAGGCCTTAGCCCCGGCCAGGGGATGACGCGCCGAGGGTTCATGATGAGCATGGGAACGGGGGTGGCGGCCGTGGCCGCTTCGGGTACCATCCTCGCCCAGGGGCCCGCCGAGGCCGCCGTGCTGGACCCCGCGGCGATGCATCCGATCGCTCTCACGGTGAACGGCCGATCCCACAGGCTTCTGGTGGAGCCCCGCTGGACCCTGCTGTTTGTGCTGCGCGAGAAGCTGGGACTTACGGGAACCAAGCCCGGATGCGAGCGCGGAGAATGCGGCGCCTGTACCGTGCTCTTGGATGGGATCGCCCGGTATGCCTGCCTGACCCTGGCCGTCGAGGCCCAGGGGCACGAGATCACCACCATCGAAGGGCTGATGGAAGGCGAGGCGCTGGGGCCCGTTCAGAAGGCGTTTCTGGAGCACGACGCCTTCCAGTGCGGCTATTGCACGCCCGGCCAGATCATGGCGGCGGTCGCCTGCATCCGCGAGGGCCACGCCGGC
>CAZGQL010000110.1:0-8737 GCA_964527905.1 uncultured Syntrophobacteraceae bacterium | reverse complement strand
GAGGACGCTGCCCGCGCCCGAAAAGGAAAGTGAGGTGAGCGATGGCACAGGATTCGGAAAAGCTCTATTACACCCACGGGATGCCGGTGCCTGAAAGCCCGGCGGCGGGGGAGCCCCTCAAGCCCTGGACTGGGACCCGCGTCGTGGGCAAGCCACTTCCGCGGGTGGACGGCTACGAACGGGTGAGCGGGACGGCCGTGTACCCTTCGGACCTGGTTCTGCCCCGGATGCTCTACGGGGCCATCCTCCGCTGTCCCCACCCGCACGCCCGGGTGAAGTCGGTGGACCTCTCCAAGGCCCGCAAGATGCCCGGAGTCCACGCGGTCATCGACGGCTCCCGACCTGAAACCAACCCGGAATGGGTCTATTCGAGCTTCTCGAAGGTCGAGTTCACGGCGAAGCTCTTCGATGCCACGTGCCGGTTCGAAGGGGAGCCGGTGGCGGCCGTGGCGGCCGAATCGCCTTACGCCGCCTGGGACGCCGTTCGGGCCATCGGGGTCGACTACGAGGTGCTCCCCTTTGTCACGGACGAGCACGCCGCCCTGAACCCCAACGCGCCCAGGGTGCACGAGCGGGGGAATCGGGTTGCGCCGCCCCAGCGCTACCAGCGCGGGGACGTGACCCGGGGATTCGACGAAGCAGACCTGGTCCTCGAGCTGAGTTTCAGCACGGCCTGCGAGCTGCACACGCCCATGGAGCTGCACGGCTGCGTGGCGTCCTGGGACGGGGACCGCCTGACGATCTGGGAATCCACTCAGGGGGTCTACGGCGTCCAGGCCGGTGTCGCCAAGGCCCTGGGCCTTCCCCTCTCCAAGGTCCGGGTGATCGGGAGCTACATGGGGGGCGGGTTCGGGAGCAAGCTCCGGGCCAGCAAATACACCGTCATCGCCGCGCTCCTCGCGCGGGTCGCGGCGCGGCCGGTCAAGCTCTTCCTCACGCGGGAGGAAACCTTTCTCGCCGTCGGCAACCGGCCCCCCAGCCACATGAAGCTCAAGGCGGGCGTCAAGAAAGACGGGACGCTCACCGCCCTGGATTTTTCCTGCCTGGGCACCGGAGGGGCCTACCCCGCGGACGGCACCTCCCTCGTCGACTGGCTCGTGAAAGATCTTTATGCCTGCCCGAACGTGCGTACCGAGACCAGTGATGTGTACATCAACGCCGGTCCCGCCCGTCCCATGCGGGCCCCGGGCCACCCCCAGGGGGCCTGGGCTCTGGAGCAGATGCTCGACGTGCTGGCGCATTCCATCGGGATGGATCCCCTGGAGCTGCGGCTCAGGAACCTGACGACCGTCAGCCAGGCCCGCCCGGGAAACCCGCCGTACACGTCCACGGGCCTCAAGGCGTGCCTGGAGAAGGGCGCCGAGGCTTTCGGATGGAAGGAAGCCCGGGAGAGGCTCGACCGGCAGGGATCGAGCGGTCCCGTGCGCCGAGGGGTGGGCATGGCGGCGGGGCTCTGGTTCGTGGGCGGCGGAGGCCCGCCCTCCACGATCGTGCTCAAGCTTTTTGCCGACGGCAGCGTGAATCTGAACATGGGGGCGAGCGACCTCGGCACGGGCACCAAGACCGTCATGGCGATGGTGGTCTCCGAGGAGCTCGGGGTAAAGCCGGAGCTAATCCAGATCGAGAGCGCGGACACCGGGACGACCCAGTACGCGACCCCGAGCGGCGGCAGCAAGACGGTTCCAACGGAAGCCCCGGCCGTGCGGGCCGCCGCCGTGGAGGTCAAGCGCCAGCTGCTGGCCATGGCGGCGGCCGAACTGCAGGCGGACCCATCGTCGCTTGCGCTCGATGGCGGCGTGGTGTCCGTCCGGGACGACCCGTCGCGGAAGCTCCCGATCCAGGAGATCCAGGCCCTGAATAAGCAGGGCGTCATCGTCGGCGTGGGCCTGCGCGGGCCGAACCCGGAAAACCGGGTCGTGAATCCCTTCGCCGCCCAGTTTTGCGAAGTGGAAGTGAACATGGGGACCGGCGAGGTCCGGATCCTGAGGTTCCTGGGGGCCCACGACAGTGGGCGCGTGATGAACCGGCTCACCTACGACAGCCAGGTCATCGGCGGCATCACCATGGGCATCGGGTTCGCCCTGACGGAAGCCCGCGTCCTGGACCAGGCCCACACCGGGAAGCTCGTGAACCGGAACTGGCACGACTACAAGCTGCCGACCGCCCTGGACGTGCCTCTCGAGATCGTTTCAGTCCCCATCGAGCTGGAAGATACGGAATGCAACACGACCGGGGCCAAGGGGCTGGGGGAGCCGGTCACCATCCCGACGGCCGCCGCCGTCGCCAATGCCATCTACCATGCCACGGGGGTGCGCGTCACCGAAAGCCCCATCACGCCGGCTCGCCTGTGCGCGATGCTCCACAGCCGGGAAAGGAAGGGATGATCCGATGATGCAGCCGTTTGCGTACGTAAGGGCGGAATCCATCGGGGCAGCCGTGAAGCACCTGGCGGTGAAAGGCGCGGTGGCTCACGCGGGTGGAACGGACCTTTTGGGGTGTCTTCGAGACGGTGTGCTGTCCGCGGGCACGGTCGTGAGCCTGAGCGGCCTCGCCCCGTTGCGGAAGATCGAGCGATCCCCGACGGGCGGAATCAAGATCGGGGCGCTGGCCACCCTCGCCGAGGTCGCCGCTCATCCCGAGATTCAGGAAAATTTCCGGACCCTGGCACAAGCCGCCTCGGAGGTGGCCAGCCCGCAGCTTCGAAACCAGGGCACCCTGGGGGGGAACCTCTGCCAGAAGCCCCGGTGTTGGTACTACCGAGGGGAATTCCACTGCCTGCGCAAGGGGGGCGATCAGTGCTTCGCGGTGGGCGGCGAAAACGCCGGGCATTGCCTCTGGGGGGGCGAAAACTGCTACATGGTTCACCCGTCCGACACGGCGCCGGCCCTGGCGGCCCTGGAGGCGAAAGTTCTGGTGGAAGGTCCCCGGGGCAGGCGAGCGGTCCCCGTGGACGCGTTCTTCGTGCCCCCCGAAAAGGACCCCACGCGGGAGACGGTTCTGGGGCCGGGCGAGATCGTGACCCACGTGGAGCTGCCCGCCGCCGCAAGGGGCCTCAGGAGCGTCTATCGGAAGGTGCGTGCGCGCCGATCCTGGGATTTCGCCTTGGCAGGCGTCGCACTGGCGCTGGTCTTTGACGGGGACCGAGTCGCCCGGGCACGGGTTTTCCTGAGCGGCGCCGCCCCGATTCCCTGGCGCTCGCGCGAGGTCGAAGCGGCGATCACCGGGCGGAAGCTGGAGCCGCGGGTCATCCGGGAGGCCGCCGAAGCCGCCGTTCGCACGGCGCGCCCCATGGAGCAAAACGGCTACAAGGTCCCCCTCTTCAAAGCGGTGATCGAAGAACAGCTGCTGGCCCTGGTGCCGGCCTGAGCGACGGGAGCGTGCCCGACATCGATGGAACCGATGACCTATGAACTGAAACTGGCGAGCACGGGCTCGGGGGTCGGCTATTTCGCCTGCCTTCCCGCCCGGCAGGCGTCTTTCGATGAGTGCCTGGCCTATCTCAGGCGCTGTCCCCTGGACGATTTCATGCACCGGAGCCTGCTCGACCGGCTCTGCGGGCTGGAGCCCGAAACCCTCGCCGCGATTCTGGATGCGGCCTGGGGGCGTGACCCCATCGTCGTCGCGCTCGTGTGCGAGGCTTGTCTGTCCGTGGAAAAATTCGAGGGGCTTCGGTCGCGCTTCGATCGCGATGCACGACGGAGGCTCCTGCCCCACAGTCCCCTCATCATCCTCAAATCGAGCCTGCTCGAAGATCAGGACCTGCATGCCCGTTGGAGCGCGCTGCTGGGATCGAACCTCGGCCAGCATCGACCCCTCCCGCACCCGGACGCGGCGGGCCTGCCCCTCCTGTTCCCGCGGGAGACCCTGGCGGGCCTGCTGGGCGCGAATGTGTCGCTGGGGCCTTTCGTGGCACCTGCTTCGAGTCGCGCGCCGCACGTCGCGCTTCCGCCCGGACAGGCAAGCCAAGTGGCCGGACGCGCGACTCGGATCACGAGAGCTGACGGCAGGACGATCGGGGAGCCCTCGTCCTTGCCGTCGCCCGAGGAAACCGCCGCGCGCGCCCTGGAGCGGCTGGAGGCGATCGGTGTCGTTGCGGGTCCGGAGATGAAACATGTTTCCTCCCTCAGTCCCCACGGGTTCTTTCGCAAATGGCATCTCAGGCTCTGTGTCAAGAACGGCCGCCACGATTATACGGTCACGGGGATCCAGACGAGCTACGGGAAAGGACTGACGGAAGCCGTCGCGAGGGCGTCCTACGCCATGGAAATGGTGGAGCGGGTGTCCTCGTTCGCCTCCTTCGGGCCCGATGGCGTGCTCGGGACGGCGCGCGCCCTGCCGCTCGTCCACGGGAGCTTCTCGGAGCTTGCCTCAAGCGGCAGGGACGTGCTGGATCCCAACGCCTTGCGATTGGAAGCCCCTTACGAAGACGAGCCTTTGTACTGGCTCGAGGCGGTGGAGCGGCGGCTTGACGGGACCGACCGCCCGGTGCTGATCCCGGCGCAGGCCGTGTTTCTTTTCTGCAACCTCGACGAAATCGGACTTTTCAGCGGTTTGGGCTCCACCGGGCTGGCGTCGGGCAACACCCCGGAGCAGGCCAGGGTGAGCGCGCTGCTGGAAGTGCTCGAGCGGGACGCCGAAGCCACCACGGTCCATGATCCCGCCCGCTGCTTTCGCATCACGACCGATGATCCGCTGCTCGGGCCGCTGCTTGCGTACCTCGACGCCAGGGGTGTTCAGGTGCAGTTTCAGGACCTTACGGGCCCTCTGGGGGTTCCGTGCGTCAAGAGTTTCGTCGTGACGGCGCGGGGGGAGGTCGTCAAGGGAACGGGGGCCCACCTGGACGGCCGGAAGGCGGTGATTTCCGCGTTGACCGAAACCCCGTTCGCCGTTCAGGCGACAACGAGAATGGGGCGAGGGATCGAAGGTCTTGGAACGGTGCGGTTCGAGGATCTAACGAACCATGGGACGGGAAATCCCGTTGCCGATCTAGAGACCCTGGAGGGCCTATTGCTTGGGAATGGATGCCGCGTGCTTTACGTGGACTTGACCCGGGAGGACCTGAAGATCCCGGTCGTGAAGGCCATTGTGCCCGGGCTGGAATTCATGGCGGACTTCGACGCCCAGTCGCGGGTGAGCCCCAGACTGTATGCCGATTACCTGGGAAGGTTCGGGCTCCTGTGAAGGAGCCCTGAAACCTCCCAGTGAGGGTTTTCGGCTGGTTTTCAGATGCTGATGCGGTTAGCTCAGCGCCTGCCCCCACCTCCACCGCCACGGCCGCCGGAAAACCCTCCTCCGCCGGAAAAGCCTCCACCGCCACGGCCGAAGAAGCCGCCACTTGAGAAGCCGCCACCGCCGCTACCGGAGAAACCGCCGCCGCTGAAGGACCGGAAGGACTGACTCCCGCCGGAGGAGCCGAAGGAGTCGCCTGCGCTGCCGCCCGAGGATCGAAACGAGCGGAAGGAATCCCCGCTCCCTCCCCGGAACGACTGGGGCGCCCTGAATCCGCCGCCATCCCCACCGCGAAACGACGGCGAGGACCTGAGACTGTCACCCCCGCGGTTCAAGGATCGGAAGGACCGGATGGTATCGTCGCTCCAGCCCCCGGAAGACCGGCTCGATCGCCCGTTGGCCTCACGAAAGTCCGGACCGGTGGGGCCGCGCCGTTCACCCAGGGAATCCCTTCTGGGCGCGCCGGCTTCGAAGCGGTTCGCCCCGCGGAAAGCTCCCGTCGCGTCGGAGATCCCTGAGCCGCGCGAGCTCAAAAGCTCTCGTCTCCCTTCACCCCCAGCCGGCCGGTCCAGGTTCCGGATAGATTCCACCGTTCTCCCCCCGGTGCCACGATTGACGTCCCCACGGGATTCCAGAATGCCCGATCGGGAAGCTTCCCGAAACGTGCGCGCAGGTCTCACCCGCACCGTTCGCCCCAGGCTCTGGTCGAAGCGGTGATTGCTCACAAACCGGTTGCGGTTCCAGCCGCCTCGATGCCACTTGGCGTAATAGCGGTCGTGGTACCGACAGTGCCGGTGGAAATCCCGCAGGATGAAGAACCCGGAGAAATAAACCCCCGTGAAGTAAAAAGGGTAGGGTACCCAGTCGTAGAGGCCGTAATACGCGTAGGGCGGGGCGTAGTACGTGTAGATGGGAGGTCCGTCCGCATAATAGGGATCATAGCCCGCCGGGTATTCGCCGTAGGAGGTCGCCGGGGGCGGAGGTTCGAGCGCATCAGCCGGAGCCGATGCATAGGCCTCTCCGAAACCCTGGCCCGGGGCCACCCCGAGTTCCATGGCCAAGGCATCGAAAGACGCCGTGGCGGTGGTCACGTTGATGGGGAGTGTTCCGCTCTCGGCTGCGGCGATCACCGTCTCCCGCAATTCCCCCACCACGACGGGCGTGACCGGGTAGTCGGCGATCCAGCCGGTTCGAGGGGCGACGCCCTTGGAGGCCAGCACGCTCTCCGCTTCGACTTCGTCCTGTGCCTGACCCAGCCCCAGTGTTTCCATCAATCGCATGGCAAAATCACCCGCGCGGACCACCGGAGGGGCAACCGGCGAGAGGTCCGAATCCATGGCCCCGGCGGCGCGGGCCGCCGCCCCGGGCAACAGGACGGCCGCGCTCAGGGTTGTTACCGTGAATATCCAAAGCAGCCTGTTCATCGTCTGCTCCTCGTCCTTTCCAATGGCCCTCCGTGGCGATCGGGCAACAGAGACATGCATGAAACCTCGGGTGCGGCGGAAAGGCCTATGTGCCAGGCGATCCGTGTCCTCATCTGAAGGCGATACTGGCCGGCAGGAGGCCTCGTTCCGTAGGTCGGATCGCACGTGTGGTGCTTGTTCTGCTCTCCATACAATTATAACCACTGGAACACCTCTCGGCAGGCTTTCTCACATGTCACCGTGCCCGCACGGGGAACGCCCCGGATATTGCGCGGCCGCCTTGGCCGTTTGGGAATAGCGCGTTCACCCTGACCAGTCAGCCGACCCCTCAGAGAAGGAGGCGGAGGGTTGCGCAGGCGACGAAGGATTTTGAGGGACGGAGCCCATCGCGCCCGGGGAGGTTCGTTCGGCCATGCCATTTTGGAACGGCCCAAAATGAGATGGTGTGTCTGGAACGAGCCGACGGAGGGTTTTTCTGGGAAGGGGATGACAATCTTGGAGCGGGCTCAACCTGAGACGTTCGGGTCGGATGGTGCGGCACCCTGGGGAGCGTCCGGAAAGTGGGCTCATCAGGAATTGCTCAATCTGCGGGATGAGGGTTACTCCGGAGACGACAACTGGTATAAAAACTGCTACTAAAATACGCAAATATTCGTAAATTTGGCCGCAGCCTCGAGGGAGTGGCCACTCGCCCCGAGAGTCGGGGGGCTTTTGCTGGCCTTGACCGTCGGGATGGTGGGGCAGGTGCCGAGCGACAGGGATTCTGCCTATGGCCAAAGTGATTAGGAGTGGCTATTGACACTTCTTGCTGGCACTACGTAGAATACGCATTAATGACAGGATTCCTGCAATGATAGCTAAGTAGTTAACCCACATCCCTGGCGGGGTGAGATCCATTCCACTGGGGGGTGAGCCACGGAGGCACGGTCATGAAACGAAGAGAATTCCTAAAAGTCGGGGCGGCTGGCGTTTCGGCGCTCTGTGTCGGGGATTTTGTCCCCTGGTTCCTGCAGGGCCAGGCGGTCGCTGCGAGGAAAGCCCTGAACTTTGTGATCACCGATGCCGTCAAGGAGATGGCGACCCACACGCCCTTCAACCGTGCCGAATGCTATTTTTGGATCTACAAGGACAACGGCCCGAATGCTTTGCCTCCGGATTGCCCCGCCCCGCACATCTTTGCCCGGACGGGGGACATCATCGACATCACCATCCGAAACGATCTCGATGAGCCGCACAACTTTTTGATCCCGGGGGTCCAAACGCTCCCGGGGCGTGCAGTCCGTCCTCTTTTCGACAGTGGTCCGATTCTGCCCGGCCGAACTGTGACCAAGCGTTTCAGGGTGCCCACTCCGGGGACCTATATGTACTATGACAGCCTCAACGCTCCCGTGAATCGGGTCATGGGGTTGCATGGGGCCCTCATTTCCATGCCGGCGCCGCCACTTCCCCTGAGACCCGGCCAGAACCCACTGCGAAGGGTCACTCCTTATGCCCGGCCGACTCCTGCGGTGCAGCGGCTGTTCAATGAGCTGGGCTCGCGAAGGGGCAGAGTCGGCTCCGAGTGGTGGCCCGGACTTGCTTGGGAGGAGGGAGATCCTTCGAGGCACACGCCGGCGTTTCGTCAATATATTTGGCTGCTGCACCAAGCCAGTCCGAACCTGTTCGCGAAAGTGGGGGATCATCCAGCCGGTCAGGATTACCCTGCGGCACAGTTTGTCAACGAATTCCTGCGCGACCCGTTCAACGTCTCAAACCCCGTTGCAGGGGCCAACTTCACGCCGCAGTATTTCACGATCAGCGGGCAATCAGGTCATTTCGGTCACAACACGCCCTACATTTGCCCCAACAACCGTGTCGGGGAGCCCGTCCTGATCCGTGTGCTGAACGCCGGTCTCTGGTGCCACTCGATGCACATGCATGGAAACCATTTTTATGTCACCTACATCAATGAGACGCAACAGATCGTGCCCGGGGCCGGTCCGGTGGGGGTTCGAGACGAAGGGAGACAGAACGGGGTGCAGGCAAACGTCTTCTGGGTGGACACCTTCACCATCAACCCCCTCGGTGTGTATGACTGGCTTGTC
>CAZGQL010000109.1:12013-15333 GCA_964527905.1 uncultured Syntrophobacteraceae bacterium | reverse complement strand
GCTCATCACCTGGGTCGAGGCGATCCTCTATGACGGCAAGGCGTCGCCCTGGACCCAGAAAGCGGCGGGGGCCCTCTTCTGGATGCTGGTCCTGCTGGGGGTCACGAGCGGCGCCTTGGCGATGCTTGGCCTGTTCGGGCACATGCACCCGGTTCTCGGCACGGTGGCCCTCATCTGGCTGTCCTACACGACGATCGCGACCCGGAGTCTGCACGTCGAATCCTCCAGGGTGGCACGGGCCCTGGAAGCGGGAAATCTGCCTTCAGCCCGCAGGGCGTTGTCCAGACTGGTGAGTCGGGATACCGACAGTCTGGATGAGAAGGGGGTCCTGCGGGCCCTGGTGGAGACCGTTTCGGAAAATCTCTCCGACGGAATCGTCGCCCCCATGTTGTACCTTGCCCTCGGAGGCCCCGTGCTGGCGATCGCCTACAAGGCCGTCAACACGATGGATTCTATGGTGGGCTACCAAAACGAGCGCTATCGGGACTTCGGGTGGTTTGCGGCCCGTGCGGATGACTGGGCCAACTGGATTCCCTCCCGGGTTTGTACGCTGCTCATTGCCTTGGCGGCGGCCTGCATGGGATTGGATTGGAAACGGAGTCTGTATGTCGCGTGGCGCGACGGGAGGAAGATGAAGAGTCCCAATGCCGGTTACCCCGAGGGGGCGGCGGCGGGGGCGCTCGGGATCCAATTGGGCGGGGTCTCCAGCTATTTCGGCCGGGTCGTTGAGAAGCCCATCCTCGGCGATCCGGGACCCGCTCTCACGCTGCACCATTACCGAATCATGATCCGACTCATGTACGTCACCTCGCTCCTCACGCTTCTGCTGGCGCTGGCCGTCCGGTTCTTTGTGGTCCGATGGTAGGTGCCGAGGAACCTTCCGCATGACCCTCGTTCATGGTGGGAACGTTTATGAAGTGGCCACGCGGCTGAACTGCCACGTGGAATCGATCCTGGATTTCAGCGCGAGCATCAATCCGCTGGGCCCCCCCGAGGGGCTGCTTGGGGAGCTCGAGCGTCTCTTCCACCGCACGCGCCATTATCCGGATATCCACAACCGGGATTTGGTGGAGGCGCTCGCAGCCCGGCACGGTGTATCCGCTTCCCGGATCGTTGTGGGCAACGGTTCCACGGAACTCATTTACTGGCTGCCCCGCGTGATGGGCGTCCAGCGGGCCGTGGCCGCCCTGCCGACGTTCAGTGAGTACCGCAAGGCCTTCGATCTTGCTGGAGTCGAGGTCCACTCGATCCTTTGTTCCGAGGAGGCCGGTTTTCAACCGACCGTGGCCCAACTCGAGGAAGCCCTTCGGTCCAAGGCACCCCAAGCGTTCCTCGTGACCCATCCGGGGAGCCCATCCGGGGTGCTCCTTGAGGACGGCGTGAAGCAGTGGCTGCTCGACGGGGCCCGCTCCGGGCTCTTTTCGTTGCTGGTGGACGAGGTGTTCATGGACTTTTGCGAGGAGGCGTCCCTGGGGAGGTTCCTCGCATCATGTGGCAATCTCGTCCTCATCCGCTCCATGACGAAGTTCTACGGCATTCCCGGGCTGCGTCTGGGCTACCTACTGACGGACGGCCCAATGGCCGAACGGCTCCGGCACTTCCTTCCGCCGTGGTCCGTCAACACCCTTGCTCAGGTGGCGGGAACCTTTTGTCTGCGGCAGGAGGACTATCGACGACGAACGCTCGAGCTGGTCCAGCGGGAGCGGGATTTCCTCCGGTCCGGTCTCGAGCGCATCGATGGACTCGCAACCATTCCCGGGGTCGCCAATTACCTGCTGGTCCGTCTGGATGGCCGGCTTCCCCCCGCGCGGGTCTTGGTGCACGATCTGCTGACGACGGACCGCATCCTGGTGCGGGACTGTTCATCTTTCGAGGGATTGGGGGATCGTTCGTTTCGGGTGGCCGTCCGATTGCGGAGCGAAAACGAGCGCCTGCTCGAGGCGTTGGCCAACTGGGTCGCCCGTCAGCGCTCCGGATGAGGCTTGCTTTTCGGAGGGCGGTCTTTGAGGAACAGTTCGTGGTATTCCTCCTCCACGAAGTGCTGGCGCATGAGCCGACTCATGAGCGAGAAGAGTTCCTCGATCTCGCCGTCCGTGAGACGGGGAACGAGGCGCTCGACCAAATCGTCGTCCGAGAATTTCTGCAGGTAGACCATCAGGGATTTTTCGTCAACTTCCCGGGAAAACCCGAAGGCCACCATGCCGTCGTAGTCTTCCACAAAACGGTGTGAATGCTTCGTCATGGGGTGCCTCGCATCGCGCTCATGATCCATCCGATAACGTGCGGGGCCGCTAAACCCGGGGCTCGGGCGGGACTCCCCCCGCTCCCGCCAAGACAGCGCCTGGCATGCCGTAGGGGCTGGGTTTGTTTCCCTAAGGTTTCCTCATCCTTACTCCGAGTCGACGGCCGTGCTCTACCCGGTCCCACACGGGTGCCTCCCCGAAACCAAACCGGCGATTCGGGGTTGCGTTCTCAACTCCCCGAGCGGTCTCATTCCTTCTTGTCGTTCATGTAGTAATCCAATCCGAAATGGGTGATCTGCTCCTCTCCCATGAGGTAGCGCAGGGTGTTTTTGAGTTTCATGAGCTGAATGAACAGGTCGTGCTCCGGATAGAGGTTTTCCTTGTGCATGGGGCTTTTGAAATAGAAAGACATCCATTCCTGAATGCCGCCCATGCCCACGCGCTGAGCCAGGTCCATGAACAGGACCAGATCCAGGATCAGAGGGGCCGCCAGGATGCTATCACGGCACTGGAAATCCACCTTGATCTGCATCGGATAGCCCAGCCAGCCGAAGATGTCGATGCAATCCCACCCTTCCTTGTTGTCGCCGCGGGGAGGGTAATAATTGATGGTGACCTTATGATAGTAGTTCTTGTAAAGGGACGGGTACAGGTGCGGCTGCAGGATGTACTCCAGAACGGAAAGCTTGCTCTCTTCCTTGGTCTTGAAGGAATCCTTGTCGTCCAGGACGAGCCCGTCGCGATTTCCGAGGATATTGGTCGAGTACCACCCCTCGAGTCCGAGCATGCGGGCTTTGAGACCCGGGGCGAGGATGGTCTTCATGAGGGTCTGGCCGGTCTTGAAGTCCTTGCCGGCGATGGGGACGCCGCGCTGCGTGGCGAGCTCCACCAGGGCCGGGATGTCGACGGTCAGGTTCGGGGCACCGTTGATGTATGGGATGCCGCTTTCCAAAGCCGCGACGGCGTAAAGCATGCTGGGCGGGATATGCGGGTCGTCGGCGTCGATGGCCTGTTGCAGGGCGTCCAGGCTTTCGTGGATGGGCTCCGTGCGAAGGTAGACCTCGGTGCTGCCGCACC
>CAZGQL010000109.1:0-11987 GCA_964527905.1 uncultured Syntrophobacteraceae bacterium | reverse complement strand
CAGATCATGATGCACCGCTCGGCTCCGGTGCGGGCCTTGAACGCGGCGATGTCTTCCTTGAGGGCCTCGATCCGCCCGCGAAGGCTGCGCTCCTCCTTCACATAGGTCCCGTCGAGGTTGCGTACGAACCGTCGGTCGAAAACGGCTTTCATCGGTACGATGGAAGACAGGAAATCCCGGATGGAGTCCAGGTGGTCGCGCCGTAGCACCCGCGCATAAAGGGCGGCCTCAAAGCCGTTGGCGTCATAGAGGTCCCATCCGCCGAACACCAGGTCCTCCATCGAAGCAAGCGGCACGAATTCCCTGATCAGCGGCGAGCGACGCTCGAAGCGCTTCCCCAGTCGGATGGTTCCCAGTTGCGTGAGGGACCCGATCGGCTCGGCCAGCCCCCGACGCACCAATTCCACGCCGGCGATGAACGTGGTGCTCACCGCTCCGCCGATTCCGGGAATGAGGACCCCCAGTTTTCCGGAGGGCTTTTGGATGTCGTCCCTGCGCTTGATGCTGTTTTCCTTCAATGTCCTGCCTCCATGATCAATTGCGTCAGGTCCCGGGAGGGACGGGCTTCGGCGATTCGGCCGCATACCTTAGGCCCGGGCGGTGCGTTGTGTCAAGACCGGGTTCGCTTGGAAGGGGAAATGGGAGGCGTGTCCGTGCTTCGCCCATACGATTATGCCCGGCAACCCCCACCCAACCCCGAGAGTGGAATCAAAGGGTATCCCGTGAACCCACTTTGGCAGCGCCTTGGACATGGGTCTGCTCCAGGCGCAACAGGGATTCCTTCAGGGCGAGTCCCGCCGAGAACCCGCCGAGCCCCCCATCGCTTGCCAGAACCCGATGGCACGGGACGAACAACGGAATCGGGTTCCGACCGCAGGCATGACCGACCGCTCGCGCCGCCCCAGGGCGTCCCAGCTCTCTGGCGATCCAACCGTAGGAGCGGGTTTCACCGAAGGGGATCTGTCGCAGGGCTTCCCAAACCTCCAGGTCGAAGGGGGTGCCCCGGTTCAGGTCGAGAGGCAGTTCGGGAAGAGGCTTCCCTGCCTCGGCATAGGCTATCACGGCGCGCGATGCCTGCTCCAGCAGTGGTGTCATTCGGGAAATGCTCGTGGGTTGGGATCGCGCGAAGGCGTGGCGTAAGCCCTCGAGAGCCTTCGATTCCGTCGGCTTCTCGTCCCCCAGTAAGTCGAGGAAGCACAACCCGAGAGCACTCTCGGCGATCAGAATCCAGCCGATTGGCGTCGTCACGAGACACGTGTTGAGCGTCATACGGGGCTCAGGCATCGTCGTCGTCCATGAGAAAGTCCGTGATGTACGGATTGTGCTCCAGTTCATGAGCGACCGTGCTGGAGGGGCGGTCGCCGTAATCGTGGCCCGGCCAGATCACGGTTTCGGGCGGGAGCGGTAGGATCTTCTCCCTGAGCGATTCGAGGAGTTGATCAAACGAGGCCCCTGGAAGGTCCGTTCGACCCACGGCGCCAACGAAAAGGGTGTCGCCCGTGAACAGGTTGCCTTCGATCAGCAGGCAGCAGGCTCCCGGTGTGTGCCCGGGGGTGTGGAGGAACTTCAAGGTGAGGGAGCCGAATTGAAGCTCAGAGCCGTCATGCACGCGCAAGTCCGCGGGGGGAGAGGGGGGGAATCCCATCATGGACGCCCAGGCGAGTGCCTCAGGGGTTTGAAAAAAGTCGGCGTCCAGGTCGTGCATGACGATCCGAGCCCCGGTGTTTTCCCGCAGGATTTTATTGCCGCACGTGTGATCCGCGTGGCCGTGGGTGTTCACGATGTAGCGCAAGCGCACCTTGTGTTCGCGGAGTAGGTCGAGGAGCCGTTGCTCGTCGCCGGCCGGGTCGATCAGAATGCCCTCGCCGCTCCCCTCGTCATAGACGAGATAACAGAACACCTCCATGTGACCGACCGTCGTCTGAACAATCTTCATAAGGGCCTCCCTCAATAGAAAATACTCCGGCATCGGTGGTAAGGCTTGCGCCGAAAGGGTTCCAATTGACCGAGCCGCCAGAGCCAGTGGTCGATTTGCGCACTCGACACCTTGCGTCCCGCCTGCAGCAGAGCCCCTCGAATGAGCTCCACCGCGTGCAGGGTCATGGCACGGATCTCGACCTCCTCGGGCCCCCCGGGCTCGAGACAGATCCGTCGGTCGATCCGGTTACGGAGGTCTTCCCGATACTCGAGGATGCCCAATGCGCGCAGGACCTGTGGCAGCTTGTAGTCCGCAAAGGCCGTCAGTTGATCGATGTCCTCGAACCTTCCCCAATCCCGGCCCGAAAACGCCTGGTATACGTCCGAGACGAAAATCTGGGCGCGCTTCCAGAAAAAGACCCGCTTCCCTTCGTACATGGCCTCGTCCCTAAAGCTCGGGAAGGAGTCGACGACCAGTTTCACAGCCCTCACTGCGCTACCGCCGGAAGCTTCCAGGAGATGGACGATGTCGCCGCGCCAGCGGATACGCAATTGGCGTCCAGCCTCGCGCAGGTTGGAGAGGCGTTCGGCAAACAGGGGAATCCGGCCCGTTCCATGGACGATCGCCGCCAGGGATTCGGGGGAAATGGTCTCGAGAAAATCGGATCGCGTCAGGGGGACGAATTCCTCCATGGCCCTCTTGAGGCAAGCCGCCAACCCCCAATAGCCGGAGAAGGATTCCCCGCGGTAGGTCACGGTCCAGACGGGCTTCATCGGATCGGGCCAGAAGCAATGGTTGAGCACATCCAGGACGAACAGCCATCTCACGGTTTCGGCGCTTCCATCGTGGAAATGGATCGATCCATCCCAGGGAGGCAGCGCCTCCAGAAGGTGACCCCACTGACTCAACGCTCCCTCGATGGCCTCGGAGTGGAGCCGGACCCGCTCGAAGCGGTCCATGACCGACGCAACGGACTCGAGCACCGGCAGTCGGTCCGCGCCTTCGACTCGCATGAATCGGTTCTCCTTCGGCAGAACGCTCGATCCGGACGGAAACGACGATCGTCTCAAGCGGGCAAGTCCCGAAATACCTGTCGCGTGTTTTCGCGATGATCCACCATGTAAAGGAGCACGGCTTTCTGCTGCAGGTCGTCTTGGAGCTCGGACAGCCTGGAGCGATCGACATCGTAGATCCGAAGATAGACGAGACGCTGCCCCGGAGGGACTCGTTCGTAAGTTCCCAGGATGCTGGCGATTCGCCCGCCGTAGGACCGGATGATGTCCGTCAGTTCCTTGATGCTTCCGGGGCGATCGTCGATCTGGAAGGCGAATTGAACACCGCGTTTGCCAAGACCGCTCAGGGAGATCAGCACTTTGAACAGATCGTCCCGGGTGATGATGCCCACCAGGTTCCCTTGGGCGTTCGTCACGGGAACCCCCGAGATCTTCTTGTCCATGAGCAGTTCGGCCGTTTCCTCTACCGTCCAGTCCTCCGGGACGGTGACCGGCTTCTTGGCCATGATGTCTTTAACCTTAATCTTGGAGATCAGATAGAGGAGCTCATGCACGTCCAGGGTGGTGGCGTCCGAGGCGGAGGCGCGTTTGAGGTCGGTGTCGGATATGACCCCAACAAGCTTGCCTTTTTTCATGACGGGCAGCATCCGGACGTTGTGTTCCCTCATCAGGGTCATGGCCTGCTGCATGGACTCGTCCGCATCGACCGTGATGACCTGCCTGGTCATCCAATATTTCACCAGCATGGTTTCTCCTTCCCGCCGACCGGCGACGTGAATCTAGAGCGGATCCTTGATCTGTTTCAATTGATCGAATTCTCGCTCGAGGATCTGGAACAACGTGGTTGCCGTGTTGCGCCCGGGATCTTCTAGGACCTGTTCATGCAATCGACGCAGGAGGTCGCCCACCAGCGGTCCCGGATCAAGGTCCAGCGCGCGCATGACGTCCTCGCCGGTAATCGCAAGCTGGCGAATTGTCAAGGGCGGATTGCGATGGAGCAGTCTAGCGATCCGAAGCCGAAGTGCATCGAACGCATCGATGGCGGTGCGACCTTCCCCGGGAGCGTGGAGGCGGTCCGAAAAAGCTGCGAGTCGCTCCGCCCGGGCCACGTCCAGACAATCCTCCAGGAAGTCTTTGCCGACGGTGGCCAACCAACGCCTCAGTTCGCCGTCGGTCCATTGAGGCGCCCACGGCGGCAGCGGGTGGCGGACCATGTGGCTGATGTCCTGGATTGTCCGACGAGAAGCGCGCCAGCGCATGAGGACCGCCTCTGCCTGCTTGGCGCTTTGCTCGCCGGCGCTCCAACACAGCGGGGGGCGTGCGGTGCCATGGACATGGATGGGGACCGAGCAATCCTGACACCCGATGCCGTGCAGGAGGGCGGCGAGCCGAGGTCGAAGCCGTCCGGGGGTGAATTTTGTCACAGCCGCTGCATGTTCGAGGATTTCCTCGCGATCGATCTCGGGGAGCAGCACTCGCCAAACGCCTCCTTTGCGCAGGATCTCCATCGCCTCCGCAACACGGTCTCCCATCAGGAGCCGATACACCTCCTCCCGGATACGCTCGGGGGCCACCGACCGCAACCCGTGAGCGGTCTTCACGAGCGCATCATAGGTACCCTCCTCGAGATGAAACCCGTAGACACTGATCAGCCGCCCCGCCCGGAGCGCACGGAGGGGATCTTCCCGGAAACGGGCGGCGGGGTCCTGGACCCCCCGAAGGGTACCTGCCAGGAGATCCCTGCGGCCTCGATACGGGTCCAGTAATCTTCCCTCAGGATAGGAGAGCGCCATGGCGTTGAGGGTGAAGTCCCTGCGGCCGAGATCCCGCACGATGGCCTCCGGCCCGGCATCATCCAGGGAGCTGATTTCCACAGCCCGTTCAGCCGTGCGGACCTGCACGGTCCCATGGCGAATGCCGAGGGGCACCACGTGGGGGAAAAGCGGGATCACTTCGCTGGGCGCTGCGGTGGTCGCCACGTCCCAGTCCTTGGGGAAGAGGCCGAGAAAGGCATCGCGCAGGGCCCCCCCAACCAGCCAGACCTCATGTCCCCGCTTCCCCAAGGTCTGCAAGATGTGATGGACGTCGGGGGGAATGGATGCGACAAGGGATCTGCAAATACGGTGGGGATCCGAGGCGGTTTCCTTTTCCCCTGCCGGTGCGCGGTTCATGCCGTTCCCCACCGGGCGGGCGGGTTCGAGGCTGCGAAGCCGACCCAGGGCTTGGCGACGGTACGGGTCGCAAGGTTTGTCTTAGGTGACCTGACCTCTGGTGTCATTCCCTGGAGCAAGGCTCGTTCCTCCACAATGTTGGGCTCCGCGCGACCTTGGCGGTGCCCGCTCTGTACCCGTCATTCTATGCCGAAGCGGCCGGGGAATCCAGCCTGAAGGACCCTGGTCCGTCCACATCGCCCCAAGAACCGGCGGGTTGGGAGGATTCGTTTGTGAGCACGCGAGGTTTTGACTTGATCTTCGCTCCACACTCCGCTATAGAATCTCACTCGATACGATCGCTTCCAACCGACACTATCGCCCGAGAACTCGCTTGCAGGGGAGAATACGATGGACGCTCTCAAGGCCATGGAAGACGCCAATAAGATCATCGAGGACTTTCCCACTGAAAAATACGTTCTGTACGCCTTTTTGTTTCTCCTGGAAACGGCGATCTGCTTTTGGGTGGCATTGAAATTGCTCTAACCTCCGTGCGGGTCGCGCGACGTCGACTCCTCGAGTGGAACGCAAATGCCTGCGGGGACACCATCGCTCCGCCGGCCTGAATGACAAGGGTTTCTCGATGCAAGGCATGGCACTGCTGCTCCTTCTTCTTGGGTTGCTCCTCCTTAGTGGGAGCCATCGGGTGCGGGAACGCGGTGCCTTTCGCCTGCGAGCGACATAAAGCAGGCATCAGCAAAAGAAAGTGAAGGCCATGGGTTCCCGCCCATGGCCTTTTTGTTTTCGGGCGGGGCGGAGAGATGGAATCAGGTCGTGAGAAGAGAGGGGAGGAGAGCGCCATGGGGCTTCGTGGACAAGCGGATTTGGCTGACGACGTCCGGACTGGGTTCGAATGGTCCGAATGCATTGAATTTCTAGACATACACCATAGGAAAGGATCCAACGATGAGCCGGAAGATCTTTGTTTTTGACACGACGTTGCGAGATGGGGAGCAAGTCCCCGGAGCCAAACTGAACAAGAAGGAAAAGATCGAGATTGCCAAGCAGCTGGCACGCCTTGGAGTGGATGTCATCGAGGCCGGGTTTCCGTGTTCGTCTCCCGAGGACCTGCAGGCCATCAAGGCTGTCTCGGAGCAGGTTCGGGGGCCCGTCATCGCGGGTCTCGCCCGGGCCGTTCAGCAGGACATCGACATCGCCTGGGAGGCCGTTCGGCAGGCCGAGCGGCCGCGCATCCACGTGTTTCTGGGCTCCTCGGATATCCACCTGCAGAAGAAACTGCGCCAGGATCGTGAGGCGGCTCTGCAGCGGGCTGTCGATGCGGTGAAATACGCCAAGAGCCTCTGCCAGGACGTTGAATACTCCACGGAGGATGCCTCACGAACCGATTTTGAATACCTATGTCGGGTCGTTGAGGCGGTCATCGACACGGGGGCGACGGTCGTCAATATCCCTGACACGGTGGGGTACGCGATACCCGAGGAATTCGGGGATCTGGTGCGCAGGCTCAGGGAACGCGTGCCCGCCCTGGACCGAGTCACCCTGAGTGTCCACTGCCATAACGATTTGGGATTGGCGGTTTCCAACAGTCTGGCGGCCATCCGCAACGGTGCGGACCAGGTGGAGTGCACCATCAATGGTGTCGGGGAACGCGCCGGAAATGCGTCCCTGGAGGAAATCGTGATGGCGCTCCGCACTCGGCCGGCCTTTTTCGAGGCCCACACGGACATCAACACCCAGGAGATCTTCCGGACCAGCCGCATGGTCAGCCGTCTCATGAATATCCCCGTGCAACCCAACAAGGCCATCGTCGGGGCCAATGCCTTCGCCCACTCCTCTGGAGTGCACCAGGACGGCATTCTCAAAGACCGGTCTACGTATGAAATCATCCGGCCGGAAGACGTCGGGATCAAGCAGCACAGCATCGTGCTGACGGCCCGATCCGGACGGGCGGCGCTGCGCCACCGTCTGAACGAAATGGGCTATTCCCTCGAGCCCGATGTGTTCGAACGCGTTTACAACCGTTTCATCAACGTGGCCGACCGGAAGAAGGAAATCGGGAGCAAGGACCTGAGCGCCATTGTAGAAATCGAGCTGACCAAAGTCCCCGAAACCTTCACGTTCCACAGCATGCAGATCATGAGCGGCAACACCATGACGCCCCTCGCTTCCGTGACTTTGCTCCGGGAGGGCGAGAAAATGACCGATGCGGCGACGGGCAACGGCCCGGTCGATGCCGTCTTCAACTGCATCGAACGAATCGTCGGGGAGCACGGCGTGCTGCGCGACTATGACCTCAAGGCGGTCACCATGGGCAAAGATGCTCTAGGCGAGGCCATGGTGCGGGTGGAAATCCGCGGTGCGGTCTATTCGGGTGTGGGCACCAGTCCGGACGTGATCGAGGCCAGCGGCCGCGCGTATCTCAACGCGTTCAACCGCTATTTCGCCAATTCGCACTGAGCCGCCTCACGGACATCACCGCTTCGGGAAGCCGTCCCCGTCGCTCGTTCCCAAGCTCCAGCGTGGGGACGGGCGGTGGGGACGATCGGATGCTCCAGGATGGAAGCTGGTGAGGAGGTTTGTCGTTTCGAGTTCCTCCTGATGGGAGCGCTCGATTGCGAGACCCTGCATCGGGACCTCCGATGGCGCAGCGTCTGCTGGACCATCGGTCTTCGTGGATTGGGCCCGGCCGTCGGATCGGCCCAACTGGACCTGGCGCTCCGCCGGCCTTATGATGTCAGGTATGAAACGCATCATTCGCATCCTATTGGGTTGGAGCTGCATTCTGTTGGGGATTCTGGGGCTTTTCCTCCCGATTCTTCAGGGCTGGCTGTTTTTGGCGATGGGGATCGCATTTCTGTCGAAAGACGTCCGGTTTTTCGGGCGGGTGCTGTGCTGGCTGGAGAGGAATGTTTCCCTGGTTCGCCGATGGATGGCCCGGTTTCGTCGGACGAGAACGGACGGTGAGGACCCGTTCCCACCGTGCTGAACCGAGCTCCCCGGATTGAGTGCAGATTCCGGTCGGGCGGGATGCGCATCCAGCTGGGAAAAGGGTCCCACGGTCTGGGGATCAGGGGGCGGGTTTCTTCTTGGCCGTTTGGGAAGGCGTGTTGGGATTTGCGGACGATTTCTTCGAGCTGGACTCTTTGGACTTGGGGAGCGCCGGGGCCTTGTCGGATCCCTGAACGGGGGCGCCGGATCGTGAAGACTTGGCGGTTTTTGCTGCCGATCCGACCTTTGGGGTTTCGGAAGTTTTGACTCCGGCGGTGCCGGAGGCGTTTGCTGCAGTCGTCCCGATCTTCGTGGCGGATGCCTCCCTGTTGCCGGAAACCATCGAAGCCGTGGGCGCTTTGGCCTTGGCCTGCTTGGCCTGGGCGGAATCCTCCTTCTTGGATCCCATCCGTACGCTCTTCACCGAGACAGGCTGCGACGAGGCGACCGGCACGCAAGTGCCCGTCGAGATTTGGTTCTGAGGCTTGCCGGCAGTGGATGCCGTCTTCGATGCAACGCGCCGCCCGGGCATCCCAGCGGCTCGGAGGGAATCTTCCTTTCCGGCTACATGCAACCGCTTGGTTCGTAACGTGGTGGCGGTTTTCTGAGAAGGAACGGTTTCCACGCCGGGGCTCCGCTCGGAGGCCATCCGAACCGGCTGATCCATTTGAATGACCGGGGAGCCCGAGGCGAGTGCTTGATAACCGAGCTCAAGAATCCTGGTCGTCTCGGCGGCCCTCACTCCGGGGCTGGGGGCCCCCAAAACAACGGCGAGCAGTCTCGTTTCGCCGCGTTTGCAGGTGGCGGTCTGATTGTAACCCGCGGAGCATACGAATCCCGTCTTGAGTCCATCGACGCCGGGACAGGTCCCGAGGAGCCGGTTGGCATTGTGGTGCGTGATGCCTCGGTAGGTGTAGGACTGCATCGAGTGGATGCTCAGAGACTCCGGGAATCGGCGAAGATAAGCGACGGACAGTTTTGCCAGGTCACGTGCGGTCGAGTACTGTCCGGGCGAGGGCAACCCATTAGGTGTGGTGAAATTGGAGTGGGTCATCCCGAGTTCACGGGCCTTACGATTCATGAGGCGCACGAAATCTTCCACGGTCCCCGACATGTGCTCGGCGATGGCGACACATGCGTCGTTTCCGGAAACGACCGCCATACCCTTGATCAACTCCTCCACGGGAACGATGTGGCCGGTTTTGAGCCCCATCCTGGAACCGCCCGTCTGGGCGGCCCGCTTGCTGACATGAACATTCTCCCAGGGTTGTAGGCGCCCTTCCTTGAGGGCTTCGAAGACAATGTAGAGCGTCAGGACTTTCGTAATGGAGGCGGGGGCGATGGGGGCGTCCGGATCCTGCTCGTAGAGAATCCGTCCGTCCCGCATGTCCACAAGGATGGCGGAATGGGCGTTGAGGCCCCCTCGGGCCTGTGTACCGCGTGCACGCTTGGCGTGAACGGTCTCGGAAGGGAGGGTGGTCGCCAGGAACCAGAAGACGAACAGGAGAGCACCGATCGGTTTCTTCATGGAACGACCCCTTATTGTTCAAGGCCCGAAGGCCCGAATATTCGCTGCATGAATCGAGCGCATTCCGATATTTCAATATTAAACAAACGGCCAGATTGACAGCCTGAGCTACTCATCGATTGGGAATCGGCCTTCAGTCCTAACATGAGTGCCTAGCATAGCTATTCCCAAGCCTATGTCAATGGTCCAAATGAGTGAAAAAAAACCGCGTGCGCGCGAAGATTCATGGCGGGAGGTCGGCACCCGGAGGGCTCGCTGGGATGAGCCCTCACGATGAACCGTGTTGGAAGGGCGTGCCGCTGAGGGTTTGGAGCCATCGGGTCGGGAAGGATCCCCTGGATGCTGAAGAGGATTCGGCCCAAGCGTCGAGAAAAATAGACGGTTCATTCTACTCGAGCAACTAAGTTTTTGCAAAAGACCGCAATGATTTGATATACACCGGCCGTTAAGCACGATTGTTTGCAACGACGCCGGCCGCGCACGATGAAGCGAAAGGAGACCGAAGGAAGATGATGGGGAGGCTGGATTTTCTTTCGAAGGACATGGCCATGGATCTTGGGACCGCCAACACCCTCATTTATGTGCGTGGGAAGGGAGTCGTTCTGGACGAGCCGTCTGTCGTGGCAGTCGACAAGAACACCAAACAGGTGGTGGCCGTGGGGAAGGAGGCGAGAAGTCTTCAGGGAAGACACGGAAAGAACATCCAAAACATCCGTCCCCTAAGGCATGGTGTCATCAACGATTTCGACACGGCAAGCTTTATGATTCGCACGTTTCTGGGGAGGGTTTTTCGACGGCTGCCTCTTTCACGTCCCAAGCTGGTGGTCGCGGTGCCGACCGGGATCACCTCGGTGGAGAAGCGTGCGGTCATCGAGGCGTCAGCCATGTCGGGTGCGGGCAAGATCTATCTGATCGAGGAGCCCATGGCCGCGGCCATCGGAAGTGGACTTCCAGTCGAGGAGGCCAGCGGGTACATGGTGGTGGACATTGGCGGTGGGACCACCGAGGTGGCCATCACGAGCAATTTTGCCGTGGCCTGCAGTGAGACGTTGCGGATCGCTGGCGACGAGGCCAACGAAGCCATTTGTGATTATGTCCGACGGAATCACCAGATCATCATCAGCGAGAACATGGCCGAGACCATCAAGATCAAAATCGGATCGGCCATCCCACTCAAAAAGACCTTGGAGGTCAAGCTGCGCGGAAAGGACATGACCACGAGCATGCCCAAGGTGGTGACGATCACGGACGCGGACATCCGGGAGGCCATCAAGGAGCCGACGCAAGCCGTCGTGGAGGCGGTCCGGCGCGTGCTGGAAAAGGCCTCCCCCGATCTGGCCGCCGACGTGGCGGACAACGGGATCTGGCTTGCGGGGGGCGGCGCCCTCTTGAGGGGCTTGCGCCTGTTGCTCAATCAGGTAACGGGTCTTGAGATCAATCGGGCCGAGGATCCGCTACGGACGGTCATTCGAGGGGCGGGCACGGCGACGGAAAACTTCGACCACTATCGTGATGTGTTCATGAATTAGAGGAGATGCAATGAGCAGCGAGACAGCCAACCCCGTCGTGATCATGGAAACCTCGGAAGGGACCGTAAAGATTGAACTTTGGGCCGACAAGGCGCCCGCCACGGTCAAGAATTTTTTGCGTTACGTTGATGATGGGTTCTACGATGGAACGATTTTTCACCGCGTGATCGCCGACTTCATGATTCAGGGCGGTGGATTGACCCCGGACATGAAGGAGAAAAAGACCCGGGATCCGATCAAGAACGAAGCCTCCCCGGAGCTGAAAAACGACCGTGGCACCATCGCGATGGCGCGCACGCAACTGGTCAACAGCGCCACGTCACAGTTTTTCATCAACACGGTCGACAACGATTTTCTCAACCACAAGAACAAGACCCCCGCCGGATTCGGGTATGCGGTGTTCGGAAAGGTCATCGAGGGCATGGACGTTGTGGATCAGATCCGGGCCGTCAAGACAGGGTCGTTCGGTCCCTACGACGATGTCCCGCAAAAGCCTGTGATCATTTCGAGCATGAAACGGGCCGGCTAGGAATCGGTCGACGTTGTTCCACCACGCGGGTCCTTTGTCTCTGCTTCATCGTGGAGGTCAGAGGAGGGGCCCCCTCGAGAAACAATCTTGACAGAGCATGAGCATACCGTCCCGGTCGGTTGGCCGGGAAACGACATCCGGCATCTCACATCCCGTCCCGGCAACGTCGACGAGCCCACGATCCCTGGAACGGCGGCAGGCGGAGAATCCCCCCGGACCCTTCGAGGCTGATGGATGACCAAGGCCACAATCTTGCACACGGAAGCCTCCATGGGCTGGGGCGGCCAGGATCTCCGGGCTGTCAGGGACAT
>CAZGQL010000108.1:7870-15597 GCA_964527905.1 uncultured Syntrophobacteraceae bacterium | reverse complement strand
TTGGCCTCGAATCATGCATGGTGCTCCTGGGTGAAGCGGACCAAGCTCTCGAGCTTAGCCGCCGCCGCGCCGCCGTCCAGGGATTCCTCGGATAGCCGGATGCCTTCGGCAAAATCCCGTGCCCGGCCGGCGGCCACCAGGGCCGCGGCGCTGTTCAGCACCACAATGTCCCGTTTCGGACCCTTTTCCCCCGCGTAGATCGCCCGGGTGATGGCGGCGTTTTCTTTGGGCCCCCCACCCCGCAGCTCCCCGGGATCGGCGGACCGCCCCAGCAGCTGCTCGGGCGTGATGTCGTAGGTCCGGATCATCCCGTCCTTGAGCTCCGAAACGCGCGTCGGCGCACACACGGTGATTTCATCCAGACCGTCCTGTCCGTGTACAATGAACGCCCTCCGGGCCCCAAGGAGCCGCAGGGCCTGGGCGAACATCTCCGTAAGCTCCGGTGCGAACACCCCCAGGAGCTGGCAGTTGGCCCCGGCGGGATTCGTGAGGGGGCCTAGCATGTTGAAAATCGACCGAAACCCCGTTTCCTTGCGCGCCTTGGCGGCATGCCGCATGGCACCATGGAACACCGGAGCGAAGAGAAACCCGATCCCGATTTCGTTGACGGCCTCCTCCACCAGCTCCGGGGGCACATCGAGGCGCACCCCGAGGGCCTCGAGCAGGTCCGCGCTGCCGCTTCGGCTCGAGACGGAGCGGTTTCCGTGCTTGGCGACCGTCACTCCGCAGCCCGCCACCACGAACGCCGCGGTGGTCGAAATGTTGAACGTCTGAGCCCGGTCCCCGCCCGTGCCGCAGGTGTCGACCACCGTCTCCGCCTGCACCTGGATGCGGGCCGCCTTGCGCCGCATGGCCCGGGCGGCTCCCGCCAGCTCCGAAAACGTTTCCCCCTTGGTGGCCAGGGCCCCCATGAAGGCCCCGATCTGGGCGTCGGTCGCCTCGCCGGACATGATGAAGCCCATGACGTCGGCCATTTCCGTTTCGTCCAGGTCCTGTCGATGGATGATCTTCTTGAGACTCTCCTGAATCATTGCTCGGCACTCCCCCGTGGATGGTTCGCTCCCGTTTCCCTGTTCCGTCAATGCGTTCCCGTTTCCGAGAGAAAATTGCGCAAGATCCGCTTGCCCACCTGGGTCATGATGGATTCCGGGTGAAACTGAATGCCTTCGGTCGGGTGTTCCCGATGCCGGATACCCATGATTTCCCCGTCTTCGGCGTGGGCCGTCACTTCGAGGCAAGCCGGCACGGAGTCGGGCTCGACCGCCAGGGAATGGTAGCGCATGGCCTGGAACGGACTCTTGATCCCCCGGTAGATGCGCTTCCCGTCCGCCGTCACCGTCGAGACCTTCCCGTGCATCAGCTGCCTGGCCTTCCCCACCCGCCCCCCGAACGCCACGGCGATGGCCTGGTGCCCCAGGCACACTCCCAGGATCGGGACCGAGCCGCTCAGGGCCTTGATGAGATCGACCGAAATCCCCGCCGTTTCCGGGCGGCACGGGCCGGGGGAGATGACCACCCCCTGCGGCTTCATGTCCCGGATTTCGTCCACGGTCGCCGCGTCGTTTCGGATGACCTCGACCTCGGCCCCCAGCATCTGGAGGTACTGCACCAGGTTGTAGGTGAACGAATCGTAGTTGTCGATCATGACGATCATGACGTCGCTCCTCTCTCGATGAGCTGCAACGCTCGCTGGATGGCCATGGCCTTGCTCACGGTTTCCTGCCGCTCGCGGATCCGAATCGGCCACGATCCCCGCTCCGGCGCGAACCGACAGCCGGCCGTCCTCCACGCACGCCGTCCGAATGGTGATGGCCAGGTCCATGTTGCCGGTGAAGGAGACATAGCCGATGGCCCCACCGTAGGGACCCCGCGGCTCTTTTTCGAGCTCGGCGATGATCTCCATGGCCCGGATCTTCGGAGCCCCGCTCAGGGTACCCGCCGGAAACGTCGCCCGGAGCAGGTCCCAGGCGTCGTATTCGCGCCGCAGGTCGCAGGAAATGTTGGAGACCAGGTGCATCACGTGGGAATAGCGCTCGACGACCATGAGGTCCGTCACCTGGACGGTCCCCACTTCGGCCACCCGCCCCAGGTCATTGCGACCCAGGTCGACCAGCATCAGGTGCTCGGCGCGCTCCTTGGGGTCCTGGAGAAGCTCATCGGCCAGCTGCCGGTCCGTCTGCTCCGTCGTCCCGCGCGGCCGCGTGCCGGCGATGGGTCGAAGGGTCGCCACCCCGTTTTCCAGCCGCACCATGGTTTCGGGCGACGAGCCCACGAGAATCATCCTTCCCAGGTGCATGAAATACAGGTAGGGGGAGGGGTTGATGTAGCGCTGGGCCCGGTACAGCCACCAGGGGTGCACGGACGCCTCGCACTCGAAGCGCTGGGAGATGACCGCCTGGATGATGTCTCCTTCCTCGATGTATTCCTTGATGCGGGACACTTGGGACCGGAATTCCTCGGGGCTGATGGAGGGCGTGAGCTCGTAGCCGGACGCGGGATGACCGTTGAAGGCGGGCAGGGGACGATCGAGCATGGCCTGCATGGCGGCGAGGTCGTCGAGGGCCCGGTCGTAGGCTTCGGATGCGGAAACGCCGTTGAGGAAGGCGTAGGCGACGAGACTCAGCGTGTGGCGGATGTTGTCGAAAATGAAGAGCTGATCCGGAACGATGAACTGGGCGAGCACGGCATCGTCCGCGCAGGTGTTGGGGATGGCCTCGAAAAAGCTCACGGCTTCGTACGTGATGTAGCCCACCATCCCGCCCCAGAAGCGGGGCAGCCCCGGGAGCGAAACCGACTTGTAACGCTCCATGTAGGACCGGAGCACGGCGAAGGGGTCCCCGTGGTGCTCGATCCGCGTCACGGCCCCGCCTTCCTCCAGTTCCACCCGGTGCCGATAGACGCGCAGGGTGCTTCGGGCGGACGCGCCGAGGAAGCTGTATCGCCCCCAGCGCTCCCCGCCTTCCATGCTTTCCAGCAGAAACACGGGCCCTTCGTCCCGGTAGATTTTCGCGAGGGCCGAAAGCGGGGTTTCGGTGTCGGCCAGGATTTCCAGGCAGACGGGGATCAGGTTGCCCCGCTCCACCATGGCGTTGAATTCGTCCCGCGATGGGTAGACTCTCAGCTTCATGATCGCCTCGCTCCTTTCAGGCTGTCCGTCCGATGGGCCCGTTTCCGTCCGCCGATGTCCGAAACACGGAAAAGATGGCCTGCACCTGGCGGTGGAGATCCTCGAACTGCTCCGGCAGGAGCGACTGGGCCCCGTCGCTCAACGCCATCTCGGGCTGGTGGTGCACTTCCACCATGAGCCCGTGGGCCCCGACCGCGACGGCCGCGCGGCTGAGGGGAATGACCTGGCCCCGGCGCCCGGCGGCGTGGCTGGGGTCCACGATGATGGGCAGGTGGCTTTCCTTCTGCACCACCGGGATCGCCGAAAGGTCCAGGGTGTTGCGGCTGTGGTGCGCGAAGGTGCGCACCCCGCGCTCGCACAGGACGACCTGGGTGTTCCCCCCTTCCATGATGTACTCGGCGGCCATGAGCCACTCCTCGATGGTCGCAGCCATCCCGCGCTTGAGCATGATGGGGCGGGTGGACTTGCCCGCCCGGCGGAGCAGGCTGAAATTCTGCATGTTGCGCGTCCCGATCTGGACCATGTCCGCGTACGCCTCGACCACATCGAACACCTCATGATCCATGGCTTCGGTGACCACGGGCATGCCTGTTTCCTCCCGGACGCGGGCCAGGATCTTCAGCCCCTCCTCCCCCAGGCCCTGGAATGCATAGGGCGAGGTCCGGGGTTTGAAGGCCCCCCCGCGAAACAGTTCGGCCCCTGCTGCCTTGACGGCCCTGGCGATGGTTAGGGCCTGCTCCTCGCTTTCGATGGCGCAGGGACCCGCAATGAGCGTCAAGTGGCCGTTTCCGATGCGGACCTCCCCCACCTGGATGACCGAGTCCTCATGCTGGAGCTCGCGGCTGACCAGCTTGTAGGGACGGGTCACCGGAATCACTTCCTTGACGCCGGAAAGCCCCAGAAAGAGCGACGGTTCAACGGAGCCCCGGTTGTACAGCACGCAGATGGCCACCCGTTCCCCGCCCGGAATCGGGCGGGCCGTGTAGCCGCGGGCTTCGATCGCCGCCACGGCCTTGTCGATTTCCTCTTGTGTCGCCTTCTGATCCATCACCACCAACATGACAGGACTCCTCGATGTGATCCGGCCTCATCGCTTCCGGAAGTGAAAAAGGGGATCGTGGAAAAGTCCCACGGTCCCCTTGATGAAAAACGAAAGAACCGTGGGCCAGGTGGCCCACGGTCCTTGGTTTTGCTTCAGTCGCTGCGCTCGGCTGCTCAGCTCGACTCGACCCTGGAGGCGCACCCGTCCCCATGCGTGCCACGCCACCAGCGCCAAAGTCCCTTCATTGCGTTCGCTCCGCCGAGCATCATCCTTACCTTTCCGAACGGTTTATCCCAATGCGCACAGATTGCATAGCCCCAAAGCGGTCCAGTTGTCAAGACCAATTTCCGCTTCAGGGCTGGACCAGCACGAACTTGCCCTGCTCCACCTTCACCATGACCAGGGAATCCGTTTCCAGCCCGTTGTGGTCTTCCGGCGAGAGGTTGTAGATCCCGCTGATCCCGATGTAGCCGCGGGTCTTTTCGATGGCGGCCCTCAGCTTCTCGGGGTCGGTCCCGACCTCGCGCATGGCGTTGGCCAGCAGGTACATGGCATCCCAGGCGTAGCCCGAATGGGTGTTGATCGGATACTGCTTGTCGAAATTGTAGGTGTCCTTGTAGAGCTTGATGAACTCCTGGATGACCGCTTTCTGGGGGTCCCCGTCGGGAAGCTGGTCCACGACCATGAGCTTGGTGGAGGGCATGATGCTCCCCTCAGCCGCTTCGCCCGCCAGCTCGACATACTTGGGATCCGGAATGCCATGGCATTGGATGAGGGGAATTCCGAGGGCCAGCTGCTTCACGTTCTTGGCCACGCGCGCGCCGGCCGGACCGATGGTCCAGCAGATGAGGGCCTGGGCGCCGCTTGCCTTCGCTTTCACGAGCTGGGGCGTCATGTCCGTGTCGGTGGCCGCGAAAGACTCCTGGGACACCAGCTCCATCCCGAACTCGGGGGCCAGCTTTTCGAGCCAGGCCGCCCCATCCTTGCCAAAGCCGTCGGTCGCCGTGAGCAGCGCGATCTTGGTCATCTTCGCGGCCTTGAGATACTCATAGACCTTCTTCACGGCCACGGACGTCCGCTGCGGGGTCTTGAAAGTCCAGTTGAACGGACCGAACTTCCCACCGGCAATGACCGGATCCCCGCCGATGGTCATCACGATGGGGATGTGCGCCGTCTCTTCGATGAAGGGTTTGACGGCCATGCCCTCGTCGGTGCGCGTCGGCCCGATGATGGCGACCACCTTTTCCTTTTCCACCAGTCGCTTGGCTTCCATGAGGGCCTTGGTGGGATCGCTTTCCGTGTCGCCGAAGACGAGCTCGAGGGGCCGCTTGTTGATCCCGCCCTCCTTGTTGATCTTATCCACCACCATCTGGGCCACAAGTTTGGTGGGCGTCCCGATGGTCGCCGCGGGGCCCGACAGGGCGAAAAACGCCCCGATCTTGATCGGCTCCTCGGCTGAACCGAGCCCCGCAAACCCGAGCGTCAGCGCCGCCATGGTCAGGCAGCACACCCATCCCCGCATTCCCCTCGATCCCTTCCTTCGCATGATCCCTCCTCCTTTTCGCTTACGACTCGATCGTTCTGTGGTCGAACACCCGCCGGCTCTTGCGCTCCGTTCGCGGCAGGGCGCCGTAGTCGACAATCTCCACCTGGGCCCGCACCAGGATCTGCTTGCGGATCTCCGAGGCCACGAGGTCGGCGAGCTGCCGGTCCGCGTCGGGCGAGTCATCGAAGAGGCGCTCGACCTTGACCAGCATGACGTCACGGCCGTCTTCCCGACGGAACAGGTGGACCTGGTACTCGCTTCCCACGCGCGGAATCTGGGAGAGAACGTGGTCGATCTGCCCGGGGTAGATGTTGACGGCCCGAAAGATGAACATGTCGTCCGACCGTCCCAGCAGATGGTCGTGCCGCGGCAGGGGGTTCCCGCACGGACACGGCTCCGGAATCAGCCGCGTCAGGTCCCGGGTCCGGTATCGGATGAGCGGGGCCGCTTCCTTGCGCAGCGTGGTCACCACCATTTCTCCGATTTCCCCGGGAGGCACCGGATCGAGCGTTTCCGGATCGAGGATCTCCAGGATGTAATAGTCCGCCCAGTAATGGATCCCGTGGTGGGCCGTGCATTCGAGTCCGGTTCCGGGCCCGTAGAGCTCCGTCAGCCCCGGGATGTCGAACATTTCCTCCACGCCGGTGATTTCAGCGATCCGTTGGCGCATCCGTTCGCTGTGACGCTCCGCCCCGAAGATGAACTTCTTGAGGGCGATCTCGTTGCGGAGCCCCCGGTTGTCGATTTCCTCGGCGATGAGGAGCGCCATAGAGGCCGTCGCGCAAAAAACCGTGCTCTGCAGATCCACGAGCATCTGGCAATGGATCTCGGTGTTGGCCGGACCGACTGGAACGGCCAGGGCCCCGAATCGTTCGCAGCCCAGCTGAAAGCCCACCCCCGCCGTCCACAGGCCGTAACCCACGGCGATCTGGACCCGATCCTCCGGGGTGAGCCGCGCCAGCTCATAGCACCGGGCGAACATGTCGGCCCAATCGTCCAGGTCCTTCTGGGTGTAAGCGAGCACCTTGCGCTTGCCGGTTGTGCCCGAAGAGGCATGGATGCGGACGATCCTTTCGAAGGGAACGGACCGCAGGGGAAACGGGTAACCGGCCTGGAGGTCCTGGGCGGTGGTGAACGGAAGGCGACGCAGGTCTTCCAGACTCCGGATCTGGTCCGGGGTGACGCCGGCCTCCTTGAATCGCCCGCGGTAAAACTCGGACCCGTTGAAGGCATGGGCCACGGTCCATTGCAGCCCTTGCAGCTGATGCGCCTCCAGGGCCTGTCCGCCGGTGAACGCCGGCATGAACGTTCTCGGCATGAAGGGTTTCTCCTTTGCGCTGGTTTCTGTCAGGACGTGCGTCGGCATTCGTCGTCAGGCCCCCGTAAAGCCCGGGCACGGTAAAGGCATCCTCCGCTCGGAGCCTGCGAAGGTTTTTCCATACCACAAAAGAGTCAACCGGCTAAAGAGGATTCACGCAGCCTCACATGCCGGTTGACACCAGGACCCTCTATCGGGAAGATAGGCCCAGGCTGCGGGAGTGACCCTCACCCGCAAGACGGCGAAACCACGAAGACAGGCATCCTCACCGGCCCCCCGGCGCCCCTCGAACCACCAGGCGCCGCCGAGGCCCCACACGACAAGGAAATGAGCTCGATGAGTCCGATGGATCTGCGAACGACGGCTCCAACCATCCTGGTGATCGGCACCGGGGCCATCGGGGGGTTTTACGGCGGCAAGCTTGCCCAGGCCGGCGCACGGGTCTCGGTGGTGGCGCGATCGGATTATGCCGAGGTGAAGCAGCGGGGCCTCAGCATCCAGAGTCCCCAGGGGGATTTTCGATTCGCTCCCGAGCAGGTTCTGCGCGATCCCAACGAATATCAGGGACTTCCGGACATCGTCCTCGTGGCGACCAAGGTGCTGCCCGAGCTCTCCACGCAGGATCTCATCCGACCCGTGGTAGGCCCCGACACGAGCGTTTTGCTCATCCAAAACGGGATTGAAATCGAGCCGC